>JAXDJC010000187.1:0-3894 GCA_034663685.1 Thermoleophilaceae bacterium | reverse complement strand
GTCCCCCGAACGGGTGTAGCTTGCGGCGCCGAGTGCAGGGGGGCAAGATCGAAGCACCCGGGGCGGACCTGGGCGAGCTCACGCCTGAGGAGCTCCGGCTGCGCAAGGTGCTGCGCGTGCTGGCCGTGGTGTTCGCGCTCATGACGGTCGGATACCTGTATCAGGGCTTCGCGGAGAACGCCGAGTTTCCGTTCGTGGCGAACTCCGTCGCCAAGGACAGCTTCTTCGCGTCCATGTGCGTGCTCGCCGTGGCCGACTTTCGCCGCTTCTCGTGGGCCGTCGGCCTGGTGCTGGCCGGGCACGCGATCCTGCTCGTCTGCCTGCTTGCCATGGCCGCGCGCAGCGGGCCGCAGTCGATCGACGGCACCTTTGCCGGGCCCGCCGCGGTCACGGGCGAGCTGCTGCTGTGGCTCTGGACGTTCGCCGCGTTCTTCCTGCTGACGGTCCTGGGCGCGCTCTACGAGTCCGCGTCCCGCGCCCGGTACGGGCTCAAGTACCTGAGCCACGCCGAGTTCGTGACCCTTCAGGCCCTCGCGGAGGTCCTCATCCCCCGCGAGAAGGCCGCGATCCCGCCGGGCACGATCGCCGGCAACGTGGACGACTACCTCGCCTCCTTCACCGCGAAGGACAAGTGGAAGATCCGTCTCGCGCTGCTGGGACTGTCGGTATACCCGAGCCTCTTCCTGCGCCCGCCCTGGACGATCATGTCGGTGGGCATGCGGGAGCGCTTCATCCAGAAGCACTTCCTCAGCTCGACGGGCAGCCGCCGCGGTCCGATCCGCGACGCGTCCGAGGGCATGATCCGCGCCGCCCAGCAGATGGTCTACGTCGGCTACTACGGCGACGAGCGCGGCGCGGCCAGCGCGGGCTACAAGCCGTTCTCGAAGCGCGACGGCTACGAGGAGGCGATGGCCCGGGTGCCGCGCCAGCGCCCGCGCCTCGAGGTCACGCCGGCGAACGAGCTCGACAGCGACATGATCCACGCGGACGTGGCGATCGTCGGCAGCGGCGCGGCCGGCGCGATCCTGGCGTACGAGCTGGCCGAGCGCGGGCGCGACGTGGTGGTGCTCGAGCGCGGGCCGCACGTGGACCCGTCGGAGTTCACCGAGGACGAGAAGGTCCAGATCTCCACGCTCTACCGCGACGGCGCCCTCCAGCTCTCGAAGGACCTCCGCTTCTCCGTCCTCCAGGGCAACTGCGTGGGCGGCTCGACGGTCGTCAACAACGCGGTCTGCTTCGACCTGCCCGACCGTGTCCTGCGGCGCTGGAACCAGAGCGACGGCCTCAACGCCGGAATCGACCCGGACCGGCTGGCGGGCCACTTCCGCCGGCTGCGCGAGTGGCTCCCCGTCCTCGAGCAGTCCGAGAACGGCACCCGCTTCCACCAGCCGGGGGCCCGCAAGTTCACCGAGGGGGTGGAGGCGCTCGGGCTCGATCGCAGCGGCCGCTTCGCGCCGGTCGAGGCCAACATCCTCGACTGCCTCGGCTCGGGCTACTGCAACATCGGCTGTAAGTGGGGCAAGAAGCTCTCCGCTCTGGACACCACCCTGCCGCGCGCCCAGCACAGGTTCGGCGCCGACCGCGTCCGGATCATCTCGGACTGCGAGGTCGACAACATCGAGCTCGACGGCCGCCGCGCCGCCACGATCGAGTGCAAGCTCGCGCACGGGGGCAGGCTCACGGTCACGCCGAACACGGTCGTGGTGGCGGCCGGCGCGCTGGCGTCGAGCACGCTGCTCCAGCGGAGCAAGATCGACGCGCCCGCGGGGGAGGGGGTCAGCTTCAACGTGGCCACCCCGCTCACCGCCGACTTCCCGGACCGACTCGACTCCTACGCGGGCATGCAGATCTGCGAGTACATGCAGCCGGCCGGCGACGACGGGCTCGTGCTCGAGACCTGGTTCAACCCGGCGATGATGCAGTCCCTGTTCATGCCGGGCTGGTTCGACGACCACTGGCGCAACATGCAGCGCTACCCGTACATGACCTGCTTCGGGGTGGTGGTCGGGTCGCGCAGCAACGGGCGCGTCAAGCAGGCGCTGATCGGCGAGGGCCCCACGCTCGACTACGTGGCCGACTGGGACGACCGCGCGCGGCTGATCGACGGCATGAAGCTCGCGGGGCGGATCGCGTTCGAGGCCGGCGCGCTGCGCGTGATGCCGCCCACGTTCAGCTACCTCGAGATCACGTCGGCCGCGGGCCTGAAGGACCTCGACGAGAAGGTGCTCGCGCACGGCGACCTGCTCATGAACTCGGCGCACCCCCAGGGCGGCAACGCGATGAGCCTGGACCCGGAGAAGGGCGTGGTGGACGAGCGCTTCCGCGTCCGCCACGGCGGCGAGCCGCTGGAGAACCTCTACGTGGCCGACGCCAGCGTGTTCCCGTCGAGCGTGACGGTGAACCCGCAGCTCACGGTGATGGCGCTGGCGTCCTACGCCGCGCAGACGATCGAGTAGCGCTACTCGGAGAGGCGCCAGCCGACCGGCGCGGCGGGGTCCGGCTCGTACGAGCAGAACGTGCCGGTCCGGATCGTCTGGTCGAGGTGGCGGCCGAGCGAGGCGTCGTTGGATCCGATCCGGTCCACCGCCGCCTTGATCGTGCGGGTCACGTTCACGCGCGCGCGCTCGGAGGTCGAGGCGGCCTTACGGTCGCGCCCCCCGAGCCCGACCGCGCCGGCCAGCTCGTGCCCGATGAAGTCGATCTCCTCCTGCGCGCGGGCCGCGCGCTCCGGGTCGTTGAACGACTCCGCCTCCTCGGCCTCCTCGCGCAGCTCCTCGAGCCGGCGGCGGTACTCGGCCTTGGCCTGCGGATCGAGCAGGGCGCCCGCGTCGCCCAGCCCCCCGGACTCGAGGCCGGCCTCGCGAGCCTGCGCCGCGGCGTCCGGGGTGCCGCTCGCATTGCCCGCAACGAGGTCGATCGCGTGGTGCTCCTGCCCCGGGGTGGCGAGCAGGCGCGCGATGTGGCGCAGCCCCTTGGAGTCCTTCAGCCGGAACGGCGCGCCGCCGTAGGAGATGGTCCAGAACTCGCCCTCGCGCGTGAAGACACCGCCGCCGGCGGGCGCCCCGCGGCCGGCGGGCGCGCCCGCGGCGCCCGGTGCCTCCGCCGCGTCCGCGGGCGGCGCCCCTCCGGCGAGCGCGTTCGCCCGCCGCTCGAGCGCGGCCATCCCCAGCTCCCCGGCCAGCTTGGCCGCGCCGGCGAGCAGCGGCCGCGCCGTCTCCATCTCCCCGCGCGCGGCCAGCGCCGCCCCGCGGTCGCAGCGCGCCCGCGCGAGCGCGGGCAGCGCGCGCATGCGGCCGGCCAGCTCCTCCGCGGCCGCGAAGTGGCGCTCGGCGTCGTCGTGGCGCCCGATCGCGGCGGCCAGCAGGCCGCAGTAGCGCGCGGCCGGGCCGAACGAGGCGGCGCCGCGTCCAGCCATCACGTTGCGGTCGGCGAACGGCTCGATCAGCTCGAGCAGGCGCTCGGCCCGCGCGGCGTCGCCGACCCCCGCGGCGGCCTCGGCGAGCATGCCCATCGCGCTCAGCCACTCGCCGTCGCGCGGGAACGCGCTGAAATCGCCTGCCGCGGCGGCCTCCAGCTCCACGGCGGCATCGGACAGCCGGCCGAGCTCCGTGTACACGTACGCCATGCCGGTGCGCCAGTGCGGCGTGGCCGGGTAACGCTCGATGAAGTCGGCGAGTGCGGGCTCGATCTCGTCGAGGCGCCCCTGCTCGCGCCGCAGGGCGAGCTGCTGGATCGAGAAGAGCCAGACCGCGTTCTGCGCCTGAGTACCCTGGCCCACCGCCAGCGCCTCGGCCGCCAGGTCCTCACCGTCCGCGAAGCGGCCCTCCAGCGTGGCCCGCATCGCCCGCAGCAGCGGCACGTTCCAGAGGTAGAGCGGGTCGCGCAGCTCCGCGG
>JAXDJC010000164.1:0-4800 GCA_034663685.1 Thermoleophilaceae bacterium | reverse complement strand
AGCATCTCCGCGACCCCGCCGCCGAACGCCGTGGAGTTCACGTTCCAGACCACGCGGCCGGCAAGCGCGTGCTGCGCCAGCGGGACGGTGCGCTCGCGATCCTCCTCCTGCTGGGCCGTGAGCACCTCGGCGAAGCGCTCGATCGGCAGCGGCGCCACCTCCACGTGCTGGAGCGGCATCACCTGGCGGGGACTCGTGGCGGGCAGCGTGCTCATTGGACCCAGCTTCGGGCCACGGCGGGCGCCGCACATCGGGCTAAGGCCGCGGTCGGAATCCGTACTTTCCCGCCAGGACAGGGGAGAGACAGCCGATGTCCTGCCTCGCCATGCCCGGGATAGTCCAGAGCTCGGGAGGCCGACAGAGGAGATTCGATGAAAGCACTTGTCTACAACGGGCCAGGACAGAAGGCATGGGAGTCCGCTCCCGACCCTTCGATCCTCGCGCCGACGGATGCGATCGTGCGGATCGACACCTCCACGATCTGCGGGTCCGACCTGCACATCCTCAAGTGCGACGTCCCGGAGGTCACGCCGGGAACGATCCTCGGTCACGAGGCCGTAGGGACCGTCGTCGAGACCGGTGCCGCCGTGACGACCATCGCGGCGGGCGACCGCGTGCTCGTCTCGTGCATCACCTCGTGCGGCCGCTGCCGCTTCTGCAAGGAGGGCCGCTACGGCCTCTGCGGCGGCGGTGGAGGCTGGATCTTCGGCCACCTGATCGACGGCCTCCAGGCCGAGTTCGCCCGCGTGCCGTTCGCGGACACCTCCGTCCACAGGGTCCCGGCCGGCCTGAGCGACGAGCAGGTGCTCTTCCTCGCCGACATCCTGCCGACCGCCTACGAGGTCGGTGTCCTGAACGGGCGAGTCCAACCAGGCGACACGGTCGCCGTGGTCGGCGCAGGCCCGATCGGCCTTGCCACGATCATGACCGCGAAGCTGCACACGCCGGGCCGGATCGTGGCGATCGACCTTGCCGGTTCGCGCCTCGAGAAGGCCCTCGAGTTCGGGGCCGACGTGGTGATCGACAACGGCAGCGAGGACGCCGTGGCGAAGGTGATGGACCTGACGGGCGGCCTGGGCGCCGATGTGGCCATCGAGGCGGTCGGCGTTCCCGAGACGTTCGAGCTCTGCACGGAGATGATCCGGCCGGGCGGCCGCGTCGCCAACGTCGGCGTGCACGGCGAGTGCGCCACGCTCCACCTCGAGAGGCTGTGGATCCGCGGCGTGACGATCACCACAGGCCTCGTCGACACGAGCACCACCCCCACCCTGCTCAGGCTGATCGAGAGCGGCCGGCTCGACCCGACCGTCTTCGCGACGCACCATTTCGCGCTTGCCGACACCGAGCAGGCATACGACGTCTTCAGCGCCGCCGCCGACACGCACGCTCTCAAGGTCGTGCTGCAGGCGGTGCCGGCCGAGCACGATCTGCCGCAGCGTCACGCCGTGGGGGCAGCCATCTAGCCGAACGGGTGATTTCCGCTATCGCGATCGGTCTGATACGCATACGGATTGTCGTTCGGTAATACCGCCGACCGATTTGCCGCTGGGAGGCAAGCAATGGAGCTCTTCATGATCCGGCGCCGCACGGCGTGGAAGTCACCGGATGAGCTCGGCGCGACAGCCGAGCGTTCGAAGCAGGTGGCGGAGGACGACTTCCCGTCCGACATCCGCTGGATCCGCAGCTACGTGATCGCCGAGGACGACGGCTCGCTGGGCACGGTCTGCATCTACGAGGCCACGAACGAGCAGGCGGTTCGCGACCACGCCGCGCGGGTCGACATGCCCGCCGACGAGGTGCGGCCGATCGCCGACACGGTGGTCGTCCGGCCCGACCCGGAGCCGGCGGCCGCCACGAGCTGACGGCCTGAGGCGCGTGTGACGGGTCGCGCGAGAGATCGCCGCCCCGTCACACGGCCGGTCACTTCTTCGCCCGCTTCACCTTCTCGCAGCCCTTGACCTTGTCGAGCTTGTCGACGCTGGCCGAGTCCTTCTTGCCGGCGCCGCAGTCGATCGTCTCCCTCTTGCCGTTCACGGCGTCGATGGTGTCGTCGCCGGACCCGCCGCTGTAGGTGTTCGGGTCGGCTCCGCCGGTGAGCTTGTCGTTGCCGGTGCCGCCGTCGAGGCTGTCCTTGCCCCTCCCGCCCGAGAGCGTGTCGTTGCCGTTCCCGCCGAACAGCCTGTCTTTGCCGTCGTCCCCGTTCAGCCTGTCGTTGCCGCCGGCCCCGTAGAGGGTGTCGTCGCCGGTGCCGCCGTTCAGGGTGTCGTTGCCGCCCGCGCCGGACTGCGCTCCGGTCAGCCTCGCCTTGATGTTGCAGAGGTCGCCGAACAGCGTGTCGTTGCCGCCGAGCCCGTTGAGGATGTCGTTGCCCAGCAGGCCGCAGATCACCTCGCCGGCGGCGGTTCCGCTCAGCGTGTTGTTGGCGTTGTCGGCGCCTAACGGCGAGTCCAGCACCGGGGGCGCGGGCGTGGCCACCGTGAACTCGCGGGTGGCGGCGGTCTGGTCCTCGTTGCCGGCAGCGTCCACGGCGTAGACGCGGAAGGTGTAGCTGCCGTCGGCGAGGTTCGCGTAGGCCTTCGGCGACGTGCAGTCGGCGTACGTGCCGGTCGCCCCGCCCGGGCCGTCCAGGCGGCAGCTGAGCGTGCCGCCGGGGTTGGCTGCGGTCGCGGCGAAGGCGAACTCGGGGTGGTTCGACGTTGTCGCGCCGCTCGGCCCCGAGCTGATCTCGGTGTCCGGCGCGGTGGTGTCCACCGTGAACGTCGGCGTGGCCGAGCTGCCACCGCTGTTCAGTGCCGAGTCGGACTGGAACGCGCGCGCGGTGTAGGTCCCGTCGGGCAGCGCGGCGACGGTCGTGTAGGCGCCCGTCGAGGGGTTCACCGGGGCGGTGGCCGTGTGGTCCGGGGGCCCGCCGCCGACCGACGAGCCCGACCAGATTCGGATGGTCACGGTCCCGGCGTCCCCGGTCGCCGTGCCCCCCACGCCGGCGAAGGCGGGCGACGGGTCGTTCGTGAGTGCGCCGCCCGCCGGGGCCGTCAGGGTCGGCGCGGGCGCCGCCGAGTCCTCCCTGTAGGTGAGCGAGTCGGTGGAGCACTCCGACGTGACGCCGTCCTTGGTGGCGGTGGCGTGGAACGTGGTCGAGGAGTTGGGTGCGACCACCACCGGCAGACCCGGTACGGCGAACTCGGCGGCGGACCCGGTGGTGGAGGGGCCCGTGCAGTCCGGCGTCCTGTAGAGCGTGACCGTCGAGCCGTCCGCGGCCAGGCCCTCGATCTTCGGCGTGGTGCTGTTGGCCGCGGAGGCCGGATCGCTGCCCGCGAACGTCGGCCTGGCCAGCCCGCCGGGGGCGCACGTCACGTTCAGCGTCAGGGTGTTCGGGCTCGGGTCGAAGGCGCTCGACCCATCGCGCACGGAGAAGGTGAATGCCGCATAGCTCGAGCCGCAGGCGCTGGCCGGCGGCGAGTAGGTCAGGTTCCCGGACGTGATCGCGCTCGCCGGCACGACCGCCCCGGCCGTGACCGCGTTTCCGCTCAGCCTCAGCGCGCCCGCGCCCGGGAGGGTGTCCACGCGCACGGCCGAGAGCGCGTCGCCCGGGTCCGGGTCCGTGAAGCCGAACTCCGACGCCGTGAGGGCGTGCTGGCCGTCCTCGATGACGGTGACCGTCGCGTCCGTGCCCGCCGGGGCGTCGTTGACGCACGTCACGTTCAGGGTGATGGTGTTCGGGCTCGGGTCGTAGTTGCCCGACTGGTCGCGCACCGAGAAGGTGAACGAGGCGAAGCTCGAGCCGCAGGCGTTCGCCGGCGGCGTATAGGTGAGGGCGTCGCTCGGCGTGACCACCTGCCCGGCGCTCAGCGCGGCTCCGTTGGCCTTCAGCGCACCCGTGGCCGGGAGGGTGTCGATCCGGACCGCCGCGAGCGAGTCGCCCGAGTCCGGGTCCGTGAAGCCGAAGTCCGATGCTGCGAACGAGTAGATGCCGTCCTCGTTGAGCGTGACCGTCCTGTCGGTGCCCGCCGGGGCGCTCGTGCGCGTGACGGTGACGGTGTCTGTCGCCGTGTTGCCGGCCGCGTCGGTGGCGGTCACGGTGATCGCGTTCGCGCCTGGCGCGAGCAGGATCGGATCGGAGCTCCAGGAGGTGGTCCCGCTCGCGGTCCCGCTCGTGGAGTTCGCGCCGTTGGACCAGGTCACGCTCTGAAGGCCGGCGTTGTCCGAGGCGGTGCCGCCCAGCGCGACGCTCGTGGCCGTCGTGTCGTAGGTCGGCGAGCTGGTGGGCGATGTGATCGAGATGCTCGGATCCGTGTTGTCGCGCGTGACCGTGATCGTGTCCGTCGAGGTGTTGCCGGCCGTGTCTGTGGCGGTCACCGTGATCGTGTTCGAACCGGCCGCGAGCGCGATCGAGGCGGTGCTCCACGACGTCGTGCCGGTCGCCGTGCCGCTCGTGGAGTTGGCGGCGTTCGACCAGCTCACGCCGGCCAGCGCGACGTTGTCGGAGGCGGTTCCCGCCAGGGAGATCGACGCAGCCTGGGTGGTGAGGGCCGGCGAGTTGGTCGGCGACGTGATCGCCACGATCGGGTTCGTGTTGTCGCGCGTGACCGTGATCGTCGCGGTGGCCGTGTTGCCGGCCGTGTCTGTGGCCGTCACCGTGATCGTGTTCGAACCTGCCGCCAGCGCTATCGAGGCCACGCTCCACGAGCCGGTGCCGGTCGCCGTCCCGCTCGTGGAGTTGGCGGCGTTCGACCAGCTCACGCCGGCCAGCGCGACGTTGTCGGAGGCGCTGCCGCCAAGCGCGACCGTCGCGGCCGCGGT
>JAXDJC010000160.1:0-2952 GCA_034663685.1 Thermoleophilaceae bacterium | reverse complement strand
GTACGCCCGCTCGGTCGACGCGACGCCGGTCCTCAACAGCGTCTCGAAGCGCGCTGGAGTCACGCCACTCCAGGCGGCGCAGCAGATGTCGGCCACGCCGGTCGAGCAGACGCCGGTGGTGCGCATCCACGCCACCGGGTCGACGCCGCAGGAGGCCCAGGCGGTGGCCAACGCGACCGCCGACGCGCTCGTCCGCTACGCCGTGCAGCTGAACCGGGCGAACCCGGACACGCCGCGCCTGCTCAAGCGCTTCGTCGCGGACTCGCGCCGGCTGCGCGTCGCCAACGCGGCCGTCACCAGGGCGAAGACCGGAGCCGCCCGCGACAGGGCGCAGACGGAGCAGGACCTGGCGCTCCTCCAGCAGCGCACCGACGCCTCGCTGTACGGGCAGAGCGTCGCCGGCGACGCCGCCACGAGCCTCGTGCAGAAGCTCGCCCCCGCCTCGCTCCCGAAGAGCGACCGCACCTCCGTGTTCCAGCGGCTCTTCCTCGGCGCGATCCTCGCCGGGGCGCTCATCGGCGTCGGCCTCGCGCTCGCCCGGGCCCACTCCCAGAGCCGGCTGCGACTCGTCCGGCCCTGACCTTGCGGGCCCCGCCTGCAGCCCGGGCGCCGCTCCTCGCGTGGGTGCTGATCGCGGCCGGGGTCGCGTACGTCCTCGGCATCTTCGGCGGGCTTGGGTCGCTCGAGTCGCCCGCGCTCGTGGTCGTGGCGGTGATCGCGCTCGTGCACATGATCCGGTTCGCGGACCCCGCCTGGCTGATCAGCCTGGGGATCGTGGCGTCGATGTTCTCGGGGCACTGGGTGGACCTCGGGCTGAGCACGACGATCGTGCCGGACCGGGTGCTGATCGTGGCCGGCGTGGCCGCCGTGCTCCTGCGCCTCGGCCCGTCGCGCGACCGGCCGCCGCTCGAGCTGCGCCCGGTTCACCTCGCGCTCGCGGCCGCGTTCACGTTCGCGCTCGTCTCGATGTTCGCCGTGCAGACGACCGGCAACCGCGCCGCGGTGTTCGGCCTGATCGACCAGTTCGGCCTGTTCCCGTTCCTCGTCTTCGCGATCGCACCCACGGTGTTCCGCACCGAGAAGGCGCGGCGGATCCTGCTCGGGACGCTGATCGCGAGCGGCGCGTACCTGTCGCTCACAGCGCTGTTCGAGAAGCTGAAGCTGAACGGGCTGATCTGGCCCGACTACATCACGAACCCCTGGATCGGCCTCCACTTCGGCCGCTCGCGCGGGCCGTTCGCGGAGGCCGTCGCCAACGGCCTGGCGCTGTACGCGTGCGCCGTGGCGGCCGGGATCGCGTTCGTGATGTGGCGGCGGCCGGCGCACAAGGCTTTCGCGGCCGCGCTGTGCGCGCTCTGCCTGGTCGGCGTCGAGCTGACCGTGACGCGCGCCGTCTGGCTGGGCGCCATCGTCGCGACGGCGATGGTGATCGTCGTCGCGCGGCCGCTGCGGCGCTTCATCGTGCCGGCGGTGGCCGGCGGCGTCTGCATCGTGCTGGCCGCGTTCGCCCTGATTCCCGGGCTGGCGACGCAGGCGCACGACCGCCAGAAGGACCAGAGCCCCGTCTGGGAGCGCCGGAACTCGAACGCCGCCGCGCTGCGCATGATCGCGGACCGGCCGCTCGTGGGCGTGGGCTGGTACCGCCACAACGAGTCCGCCGAGCCGTTCTTCCGCATGAACCCGGGCTTCCCGCTGAGCGGCGAGCGCGCCGGGATGCACAACGTCTTCCTCACCTACGCGGTCGACCTCGGCCTCGTGGGGTTCGGCCTGTGGCTGCTCGCCGCGGCGCTCGCGTTCGGCGGCGCGATGCGCGGGCGCGCGCCGCCGGGGCTGCGGCCGTGGCGGATCGGCCTCGGCGCGGTGGTGGCGTGCTACATCGTGTCCGGCGTGGCCGGGCCGCTCGAGTACGTGTATCCGACGCTGCTCGCGTGGACGTGGGCGGGCGTCGCCTACGGTCGCCGCGGGGCGGACGTGAGCGAAGCGCAGGCCGTCTCAGCCGGGGGGCTGGGGCGCGACGACCTGGAGCGACTTCCAGGGAAACTCGCTTAGCACGTCACTCGGGTACTGCCAGTTGAACAGCCACGGGTAGATGTTCCAGGACGCCACCGGGTCCTCCGCGTAGAAGGTCACGCAGCCCGAGGTGTCGCGCACGACGATGCCGTACCTCTGCGCGGCGCGCGCGATCACGAGGCCGGTGCGCGTGAGGCCGAGCTTCGTCAGGTCGACGGAGGGATCGATGCGGAAGCGCGTGCCCTCGGGGATCGCCTGGGGGCCGTCGACCTTGCCGTCCTCGCGCTGGGCCGGCCACGTCGTGGCGCCGACCTGGGTGTTGGGGACCGCGAGCGCCAGGGCGTGGTCGATCTCGCCCTTCTTCAGCTCCTCGATCGTCATCAGGCCGCCGAGCAGCGGGAGGCTCGTGGCGGTCGCCCCGTACGGGTTGCCGAAGTAGCCGGGGTTGGTCGAGACGTTCGTCATCTTGCCGCCCCAGCGCGCGTGCCAGCCGTCGGCCTGGTTGCTCGCGAGCCACATCTCCCACATCGTGTCCGTGGACGGCTGGTAGATCGTGAGGTGCCGGTCGGAGCCGCCCGCGACCTGCGCGCCCGAGGGGATCGGCACCTCCTCGAAGGCGGACTGGAGCTGCGGGGCCCACACGTCGAGCGTCACGTGCACCTTGGGCACGTCGGAGCCGACGGTGTAGACGGGAGTGCTGTAGCTGTCGGTGTTGATCCATGGGCCGGTGCGGGCCTGGATCTCGCCGTCGACCTCGCTGCTGAGGGCATCCACGAGGCGGGAGGAAGAGGGGTCGACCGGCGCGCCGGCGGCGAGCGGCGCGTTCCAGAAGCTGTTCGGGGCGAACAGCCTCTGGCCGAGCGGCATCGGCGTGACCACGTCGTTCGGGCCGACGACCGGCTCGCTCGGCGGCGGGTCGGACGGCGGCGGGGTGGCGGTGGG
>JAXDJC010000212.1:0-11369 GCA_034663685.1 Thermoleophilaceae bacterium | reverse complement strand
TCGACGAAGTTCTCGACGATCCCGTTGAGGACGATGTGGACCCGGCCGGCGCAGTCGTAGTGCGGGTGCGCGTTGGCCTCGGAGACGCGCCCGTGGGTGGCCCAGCGGGTGTGGCCGATGCCGGTGGCGGGCCGCTCGGCCACCGCGACGGCGGTCGGCGCCCGTCCGGCCGCGGCGCGGTCGTCGGCGCCGATTGCGCCCCGGAGGGCGCTGAGGTTGCCCACCGCGCGGATGCTCCCGATCTCGCCGTCGTCGCCGAGCACGGAGATCCCCGCGGAGTCATAGCCGCGGTACTCGAGCTTCTCGAGACCCCGCAGGAGAAGCTCCCGGCACGGCCTGTCTCCCACGTATCCGACGATGCCGCACATACGAATTCCCTTCGGCGTCGCGCATCTCCCGCCTGCCGGCGGGCCTGTCCTGTCAACGAAGAAAGCCGCCCGCGGACGGCTCTCGCACAACCCTCAGGGTATCGGCGCGAAGCGCCTCCGCCTACACCTCGGACATCAGGCCAGCTCGCGCTCGACAACGGCCACGAGGCGCTCGGTCACGGCCTCGCACTCGGCCTCGTCCGGCGCCTCGACCATCACGCGCACGAGCGGCTCGGTGCCCGATGGGCGCACCAGCACCCGGCCGCGGTCCTCGAGGCCCGCGGACTCCTCCTCCACCGCGTCCCAGACGGCCTTGGCGGAGTCCAGCCTGTCGCGGTCGCCCACCGTCACGTTCACGAGCCTCTGCGGCAGGCGCCGCATCGCGTCGCGCCCTGCAAGGTCGCGGCCGGCGAGCGCCTCGAGCGTGAGGAGCGCCGACGCGATCCCGTCCCCGGAGGGCACGAAGCCGGTGTCGATGATGTGCCCGGACTGCTCGCCGCCCAGCGCCCAGCCACGCTTCAGCAGCTCGGCCAGCACGTGGCGGTCGCCCACGTTGGTGGACGCCACCTCGATGCCGGCCTCGCGCATCGCGGTGTGGAAGCCGTAGTTGGTCATCACGGTCACCGCCACCCCGTCGCCGGGCAGGCGGCCGGCCGCGCGCAGGTGCAGCGCCGCCAGCGCGATCAGCTCGTCGCCGTCCACCACAGCCCCCTCACGGTCCACCGCCAGCACGCGGTCGCCGTCGCCGTCGAAGGCGAAGCCGATGTCCCAGTCGCCGGCGGAAACCCGGTCAGCGAGCGCCGCGACGTGCGTGGAGCCCACGCCGTCGTTGATGTTGCGCCCGTCCGGGTCCGCGGCGATCGCCTCCACGTCGGCGCCGAGGCGGCGGAAGATCTCGGGCGCCGTGCGGTATGTGGCGCCGTTGGCGCAGTCGAGCAGCACGCGGACGCCCGAGAGATCGAGGTCCCGGAAGCGGTACTCCAGCTCGCGCAGGTAGTCGCCGCCGGCCCCGTGCAGCTCGCGCACGCGGCCGTCGGCCCGCTCTGGCGGCGGCTCGTGCACCAGGCGCTCCATCTCGCGCTCGGTCTCGTCGGGCACCTTGGTGCCCTCGGGCCCGAAGAACTTGATGCCGTTGTCGCGGTAGGGGTTGTGCGAGGCGGAGACCACGGCGGCCATGTCGAAGCCGTAGCGGCGCACCAGCAGCGCGGCGCCCGGCGTGGGCAGGACGCCGCCGAGCAGTGCGTGACCGCCGGCCGCGGCGATGCCGGCCGCCAGGGCGGCCTCGAGCGTCTGGCCCGACTCGCGGGTGTCGCGGACGATGAGGATCTGCGGTGCCTCGGCGGGCGAGAGCGTGGCGGCCGCGCGGCCGAGCGCCAGCGCGAGCTCGGCCGTGAGGAACTCGCCCGCCACGCCGCGGACGCCGTCGGTTCCGAACAGCTTCGGGGGCGCCCCGGCGGTCAGCGCTTCGAGAACTGCGGGCGCTTCCGGGCCTTCTTGAGGCCGGCCTTCTTGCGCTCCTTCGCGCGGGCGTCGCGCGTGAGGAGGCCGCGGCGCTTGAGCTCCGGCCGCAGGCTCGGGTCGGCCTCGACGAGCGCGCGAGCCACGCCGTGGCGCAGGGCCCCGGCCTGGGCGGCCACGCCGCCCCCGTGGATGCGCGCCGTCACGTTCATCCGGCGCTCGAACCCGGCGACCTCGAGCGGCTGGCGCGCAGCCTTCTGGAGGGCCGCGCGGGGGAAGAACTCGTCGAGCTCGCGCCCGTTGATCGTGTACACGCCCTCGCCGGGCGAGATGATCACGCGGGCCACGGCGGTCTTGCGCTTGCCGGTGGCGCGGTAGCGGGCGTCGGCCGCGAGGTCGAGGACCGAGCGGGGGGCCGGCTCGGCGGCCTCGCCGTCCTTGTCGCCGGCGGCGGCGGGGTCGCCCGCGGCCGTCTCGGCGTCGTCGGCGGACGTGTAGCGGGAGAGGTCGTCCTCCTCGGCGGTGCGCTCGGACTCGAGCACGAGGTCGGGCTCGAGGTGGGCGCCGGGCACCACGTCGGGCTCCTTGGCCTCGTCGTCCTTCTTGCGCTTGTCGCGGCGCGGGCGCTCCTCGGCGGGAGCGTCGGCGGCGGGGGCGTCCTCGGCGGCGGGTGTCTCGGCGGCCGGGGCGTCGTCGGCCGGGGCGGACGAGGCGTCCGGAGCGGCGACCGCCTCGGGCGCGGGCTCGTCGGCGGGTGCGGCGCCGGCCTCGGGCGCGGCGGGCTCCTCCGCGGGAGGCTCTTCGGCGGATGCGGCAGGCTCCTCGGCCGGAGGGGCGGCGGGCTCCTCCGCGGCAGGCTCCTCAGCGGCGGCAGGCTCCTCAGCGGCAGCGGCGGGCTCCTCCGCGGCAGGCTCCTCCGCGGCAGGCTTCTCAGCGGCGGCGGGCTCCTCGGCCGGCGGCTCCTCGGCGGCGGCGGGCTCCTCGGCCGGCGGCTCCTCGCCCGCGGCGGGGCTCTCGCTGGGGTCGGCCGACGAGCTCGGCTCGAGCGCCTCGTCCTCGCCGCCGGGCGTCTCCGGCTCGGCGGGCTGCTCCTCGGGAGCGTCCGGGCGCTCGTCGTCGATCATCGGGTTGCGACCTCCATGGGTTCGGGCTTCTGCGCGGCGTGCGGATGGTCCGGGCCGGCGTAGACCTTGAGCTTGCGCAGCTGGGCCCGGCCGAGGCGGCTGCGCGGCAGCATCCCCTTGACCGCCTTGCGGATGACCTCCTCGGGCCGGCGCTCGAGCATCTCGGAGAGCGTGCGCGACCGCAGCCCGCCCGGGTACCCGGAATGGCGGTAGTAGCGCTTCTCGTCCAGCTTCTTGCCGGTCACCGCGATCCGCTCGGCGTTCACGACCACCACGAAGTCGCCCACGTCGCAATGCGGCGTGAACTCGGGCTTGTTCTTGCCCCGCAGCGTGTTGGCGATCTGGGTGGCCAGGCGCCCCAGCGTCAGGCCGGTGGCGTCGACGACGACCCAGTTGCGCTCGCGCGTGGCGGGGGTGGCTACGTAGGTCCTCATAAGAGCCTGGGGAGGGTAGCGGCAACTCGGTTTTGGCCGCCTGGGGCGTGGTTATACTGCCGCCTCGAAGTCGTATTGCCTGCCGAATCCGCGGTGCCGCCGGCGCCGTGGAACGGGGGAACCAGAGGGTGCCGAGGATCGGCTCCCAGGGGCGAATCGAGCTGGGCCGGATGGCCCGCTTGCTCGTAGCGGCGCTCTTTCGCCGCGAGCCCGTCAGCTAACCCCGTAGGCCGACCAGAGAGAGGGCCGGACTTGCCAGTACCCCACAGCCGCCGATCGATCGCATGCGCCGCGGGCGCCGTCGCACTCGCGACGCTCCCCTGGGCCGCCAGCGCGCCCGGCGCGCAGACCAGCGCGAGCGGCGGGGGCCAGGCCTACGTGGCCAAGCCGGAGATCAAGAAGGTCGCCTGCGCGGCCGGTTGCGTCCAGAAGACGCGCGTGCGCAACGGCGGCTCGGTGCGGCTCAGCGGCCGCAGGCTCCTCTCCACGTCCAAGATCCTCTTCCTCGGCGGGAGCGGGCGCGCCGACGACGTGGCCGTGGACGTCAAGCCGTCGAGCGACACCAAGCTGCGCGTGACGGTTCCCTACAACGCCCGCAGCGGCCCGATCGTGGCACAGGCCTCTGCGCAGGTGCGGTCGAAGCCGACCAAGCCGGTCACGATCGTGCCCGCGGCGGCGCCCGAGCCCACCGGCCGGCTCTCCCCCGCGCCCGGCCCGTCCGATCCCGGCGCGCCGCGGCTGGAGACCGCGGTCAACCGCGGCACGCTGTTCTTCGACGGCCCCGGCGGGATCGTGCTCAGCTACCGGACCGACGCGCCGGCCTCCGCCACGGCCGACCTCGTGCGCCTGGGCGACGGCGCCGTGGTGCAGACCTGGAGCGCCCCGTCCGTGCCGGCGGGCGAGGTGCAGACGGTCCGCTGGGACGGCAAGGCCGGCGGCGTGGCCCAGCCGGACGGCCGCTACGGATTCCACGTGACCGCCACGGGCGCCGACGGCGCGGCCAGCCGCAGCGTTCCGGACGGCGAGGCCACCCGCGACGCCTTCGACCTGCGCGGCAACATCTTCCCCGTGCGCGCCACGCACAACTTCGGCAACTCGGGCGCCCGCTTCGGCGCCCCCCGCTCGGGCCACACGCACCAGGGCCAGGACGTGATGGCGGCCTGCGGGTCGCGCATGGTGGCCGCTCGCGGCGGGGTGATCAAGACGAACAAGTACCAGGCGGCCGCAGGCAACTACGTGGTGATCAACGCGGAGGGCACGGACGTGGACTACATGTATGCCCACCTGGCGAACCCGTCGCCGCTCAAGGTGGGCACCCGCGTGCACACCGGCGAGCAGATCGGCGTGGTGGGCCAGACCGGTGACGCCGTCGGCTGCCACCTCCACTTCGAGCTCTGGTCCGGCCCGGGCTGGTACTCCGGCGGCGCGCCGTTCGACCCGCTTCCCAGCCTCCGGGCCTGGGACGCCTACAGCTAGCCGAGCCTCAGCGGCTCACGTGCTCGCAGCCGCGGACGGTGTCGCGGCGGTCGACGACCGCCCGGTCGCCGCTCCCCGGCCCGCAGTCGACCAGATCGGCGGCGCCGTCGCGGGCATGGAGGCGGTCGTCGCCCGCGCCGCCGCGCAGGCGGTCGCGGCCCGAGCCGCCGTCGAGGCGATCCGCACCGGTTCCGCCGGAGAGGCGGTCCGGCCCCGAGTCGCCGTACAGCCGGTCCGCGCCCTGGGCGCCGAGGAGCAGGTCGGCGCCCGCGCCCCCGCGCATGCAGTCGCCGCCGACCCGGCCTGACAGGCGGTCGTTCCCGCCGAGCCCGAAGAGGCTGTCGGCGGCGGCGCTGCCGTCGAGGCGGTCCGAGTGCGAGCTGCCCACCAGCGTGGAGGCGCGCAGCGGGCAGCCGCGCGGGGCCGACGCGGCCGGCGTCTCCGAGCCGAACCCGCGCTCGCCGAGCCAGCGGGACACCGTGCCCCGGATCTGCGGCGCCGATCGCTCGAGCACCATCCCGTGGGCGGTCCGGTCGAAGTACGCGGTCCTCACGTCGCCGCTCCCCGTGTACATCTGCGACTGCTGGTGCTGGCCGTCGCTCGTCATCACCGGATCGTTCAGCCCGTACAGCAGCAGGACCGGCACCTTGATCTCGCCCACGTGGGCGTTGTCGGCGGCGATATTCGGAACGTTGGAGTTCACGTCCCCGCATGGGTCGCGGTGGCGCAGCGCGTCCTGGGCCGCCACCACGCGCGGGTCCGTGTCGAAGAACGAGAAGTGGTTGAAGTCCTCGATCCTCTGCGAGAAGAACGCGTAGCCGCCCGGGCCGCCCGGCTCGGACTCCTCGCCGCCGCGCGCGCAGACCGTCCCCTGCTCGACGGCCAGCTGGGTGGCGGCCGGCTCGAAGCCCTGGTCCACCACGCCGAACAGCATCAGCCCGTCGATCCCGCCGAACGAGTACGCCACGGCCTGAGCCACCTCCCCGCCCACCGAGTGCCCCGCGAGCACCACGCGGTCGAACTTGCGCGGCGCGCCCTCGGCCGGTCTGTAGGTGCCCGAGCGGAGCTCGGTCACGATCTGGCTGGCCATGTCCGCCTGCGCGCCGAGGCAGGTGTCGTTGCCGGGCGGCCTCGGGCTGTCGTCGTAGCCCAGCCGGTCGAGGGCCACCGACACGTGGCCGGCGCGCGCCATCTCGGTGGCGTAATCGACCCCCGGCGCCGAGCGGAAGTGCCAGAAGTCGTCGAAGCTGAACTCGTGGAGGTAGAGCGTGGCGGTTGCCTTGGCGCCGCCGAGCAACACCGAGCGCGGGCCCACGATCTCCCCGTGCAGCTCGTACGGCTTCCCGTCACTCATGCACGCGACGGCCGAGCGGTTCACGTTCTCGACCGGGAACTTGGTCGGGATCGAGACCACGTCGTCGGCGCGCGCGGCGCCCGGAGCGGCCAGGGCGGCAAGCGCCAGCAGGGCGGATGTCAGCGCGCGCGCCGTCACGGGCAGCCCGAGGAGATGCGTACGCGCCACCAGCGCATGAACGCCCCCAGCACGCCGAAGCGCGGGCGCACGTGCCAGTCGAGGCAGCCGGGGTCGCCCACGTCCTCGTTCGACACGCGCACCCAGCGGTGGGCGTCGGGGTCGCGCAGCGCGTGCTCGCGCAAGTCGCGCGCGTCTTCCTGGCGGGCGCCGAGCGCGTCACGCTCGCGGCGTTCCAGGCGCAGGGCTATCTCGAGGCCGTCGCGCGCCTGCTCGAGCTCGCCGAGGGTGAGCAGGCGCGGCGCGCTCGCCGCCGGCCGGCCGGGCCCGGACGCGACGGCCCTCGACGCGGCGGCCGTGCGCACCGGCGGGTCCATCGCGCCGGCCTCGCTCTCGAGGCGGGCGATCTGCGCTCGCAGCGCACGCCGCGCGGCCGCCTCGCCGGCCCCGGTCGCGATCCCGGGCCGGCCCGGGTGCGGCGCCCTGCGCGCGGCGGGCTCGTGGACGACGGCGCTCATCCCGCCACCGCCACGCTCGCCACGCCCTTGCGGAAGCCGGCGGCCCTGACGTTGGCCGGGTGCGGGTGCTGCGAGCACAGGCGGGCCGTGATCGACGCTCGCCCGGCGGAGTCCGTGGTGGCGCGCCGGTTGGCGAACCGCACCAGCGCTCCGGCCAGCGGGTGGCCCGCGCCGCTGGCCGTGAAGGAGAAGCGGGTGAGCCGGCAGCGGGGCGCGGTGCCCGGCGCGACGCGGAGCGCGATGCGCGGGGACACGTCGCACGGCGTCGGGGAGCCGGCCAGCGCGACCGTGCCGTCGCGGTACTGCATGCGCGAGTTGAACATCCAGCGGCCGCTGCCCGGGCATGCGGGCGGGGTCGTGATGAGCCTGTGCACCCGGCCCGCGACGGTCCGGCTGTGCTCGTCGATCGTGTAGTCGACCGACCGCACGGTGATCTCGCCGCTCGGGCACGGCGGGGCCTCGTCCGGCTTCTCGCATGTGGGCGGGGGCTCCTCGGTCCCCACGTTGCCCACCAGCGGGACCACGAACGAGGTCTGCACCTGCCCGCCCACCGAGACGACCGCGATCAGCGCGTCCGCCACGGCCGGCGCGTCCTTGGGATGGCTCGAGTTGAAGATGGTGATGTCGGTGTCGAGCGGCCCGGCCGCCGACAGGGGCGGGCGCGTGGCGATCGCCCGGAGCAGGCCGCCGCCGACCCTGGAGTCGGCCGGGCAGGCGCCGAGCCCCTGCGAGC
Source organism: Thermoleophilaceae bacterium (assembly GCA_034663685.1). Lineage (GTDB taxonomy): Bacteria > Actinomycetota > Thermoleophilia > Solirubrobacterales > Thermoleophilaceae > AC-37. Next base: position 3,787 of record JAXDJC010000212.1, on the reverse strand, counting down.
GCAGCTCCTGCGCGGACGCCTGGCAGTTGCCCGCGGCGGCTGAGTCGAACCGCGTGCCGGGCGGGAACGTGAACGTGTGCCTGAGCAGCGGCCGCTGCTGGCCCGAGGAGTCGGTCGACTCGTAGTCGATGCGCGGGTGGACCGCCGTGGAGGCGCCGGGCGCCGTGGCCGAGAAGGTGATCTCCTCGCTCGGGTTCGCGACCGCCGGGGCGGCGGACGCGAGGGCGATCGCGCAGGCCGCGGCGGGGCCGGCGTGCCGGGGCGCCCGGGTCACTTGATCACCGAGATCTCGGGATGCGTGGCCAGCAGCGTCTGCGTGAAGACGTAGTTGAACGCGCCGATGCCCAGGAACGAGATGACCACCGCCTGGTTCACCGCGCGCCCCACGCCCTCCGCGCCGCCGGAGGCGGTCATCCCCTTGTAACAGCAGACGATCGCGATGATCGCGCCGAAGGACGTGGTCTTGACCACCGATCCCCAGAGGTCGGTCGTGGACGCGTTGGTGAGCAGGGTGGCGAAGAACGGGCCGAGCGGCGCCTTGAAGGTGAGCGTGGCCAGCACGCCCCCGGCGATCCCGAACAGCAGCGCGTAGATGTTGAAGAGCCCGGTCACGATCATCAGGCTCAGGAAGCGCGGCACCACGAGGTTCTTGACCGGGTCCACGCCGAGCACCTGGAGCGCGTCGAGCTCCTCGCGGATCTTGCGCGCCCCGAGGTCGGCCGTGATCGCCGTGCCCGCCACGCCGGCGAGGATGATCGCGGTGACCACCGGGGCGAACTCGCGGATCGAGGCGAGCACGAAGAAGCCGCCGAGGCGGTCGATCGCGCCGAAGAGGATCAGGAAGTTGCCCGCCTGGAGGCCGGGCGCGCCGTATCCGAACGCGATCGTGGAGACCAGCAGCGGGAACCAGCAGAGGCGCAGCGCGAAGAGGAACTGCTGCACCAGCTCGCCGCCATACGGGTAGGGCGGGCGCAGCGCCGAGAGCACGGTCTTGCCGGTCAGGATCATCATGTCGCCCACCTGCTCGAGCAGGTTCTTGGTGGGGAGAAAGGCTCTGTCGGCGACCGCGCGGACCATAGGAGTGCCAGTGTTCTAACACAGTTGCCAAGAGTGTGTCCGGCCAAACCTTTAGAGTGTGCAGGCGATGGCACAGCTCAACGTCTCCCTCGACCGTGCCAGCGACGTGCCGCTGGGCACGCAGCTCGCCTGGCGGCTGCGCTCGGCGGTCGCCTCCGGGGCCGTCGCGGCGGGCGAGCGGCTCCCGGGCGTGCGCGAGATGGCCGGGCTGGCCGGGGTGAACGTGAACACGGTCCGCAGCGTGTACGCCCGCCTTGCGGAGCAGGGCCTGATCGTCTCCGAGCACGGGCGCGGCACCTTCGTCGCGCCGCACCTCCCTCCGCACGACGAGCTGAGCCGGCTGGCCGGCGAGGTGGCGGACAGCGCGCGCCACGCCGGGATCGATCCGCACGAGCTGGCGGCCGCTCTCTACGCGACGCCGCGCGATGCGCATGCTGGGGGCGACACCGCCGCGGCGCCCGCGTCGCGCTCCATCGCCGCCGAGGCGCGCCGGCGCGCGGCGCTGCGCACCGAGATCGCGGAGCTCGAGCGCGAGCTGGCCGCCCGCGAGCTGCCGGGCGACGCCCCGGCGGAGCCGATAGAGCCTCACGCCGACCGGCGGCGCCGCCCGGCCCCGCAGCTGCTCACCGCGGCCGACCTCGAAGCGGTCCGCGACGACCTCGCCGCCCGCCTCAGGTGGCTGCACGCCGACCGCCACGTGGCGCGCGAGGAGCGGGGCCGCGAGGATGCGGAACGGGTGGAGCGCGACGAGCGCGACCGCAACGAGCCCGCGCGCCGCCAGCGGGCGATCGCGTCGTCGGTGCCCCGCTTCGAGACCGGCGCCGGCGGCTGGTCGCTGCGCTGGCGCGGCTAGCCGGCGTGCGCCTGCCCGGATGGGTTGCACGCCCCGGTCGCCGGCGCGATGATCGCATCGACCCGACCGGAGGAGGCTCGCGTGTCCGCGACCGAGAACATCGAGACCGTCAAGACCATGTACGAGGCATTCGGACGCGGAGACGTGGAGGCGATCCTCGAGCATGTGACCGACGACGTGGACTGGGCGGCGGACGCGGCCGGCGACGCGGCGCCGTGGTGGGGCGAGCTCCACGGCAAGGAGGAGGCCACGAGGTTCTTCTCAGGCATCGCGGGCACGGTCGACGTGCTCGCGTTCGAGCCGAAGGCGTTCGCGGCGACCGACGACGAGGTGATGACCTTCGTCCACTACCGCGCGAAGGTGCGCAAGACCGGAACCGAGGTGGACATGAACATCCACCACTACTGGCGCTTCCGCGACGGCAAGGTCGCGCAGTACCGCGGCTCGGAGGACAGCGCGCAGACGCTGGCCGCGCTGGGCGGCTAGCGCTCACCGCTTCGGCGCGAACGGAAACGGCTGCGGGGTAGGGAGGCGGGGCTGCGGGACGCTCTCCCCCGGCTGTAACGCTCCCGTGACGCGAGCGAAGGGCGTGGCCGATGTGCGGTGGATTGACCCCGTTATATGGGGTTAAGTCACCCCGGGTCCGAATCGCCCCCCGCCCGAGGCGAACGCGGCGTTACAGAAACGCACGACTCTCCCTTACCCAGCCGCCGTTGACGTGCCGTGCCGAACGGCGGCGGTGGTGCTAGCCCGCTACTCCCACTCGATCGTGCCGGGGGGCTTGGACGTGATGTCCAGCACCACCCGGTTGACCTGCGGGATCTCGTTGATCATCCGCGAGGCGATCTTCTCCAGCAGGTCGTAGGGCAGGCGGGCCCAGTCGGCGGTCATAGCGTCGTCGCTCGTGACGGCGCGGATCGCGATCGCGTAGCCGTAGCTGCGCTCGTCGCCCTGCACGCCCACCGTGCGCAGCCCGGCCGGGAGCACGCAGAAGGACTGCCAGAGCTCGCGGTAGAGGCCGGCGGAGCGGATCTCGTCCTGGAGCACGAAGTCGCAGTCGCGCAGGATGCCGAGCCGCTCCTTGGTGACCTCGTCGCCCACGATCCGGATCCCGAGGCCCGGACCGGGGAAGGGCTGGCGCCAGACCAGCCGCTCGGGCAGCCCGAGCGCGAGGCCGACCTGGCGCACCTCGTCCTTGAACAGCTCGCGCAGCGGCTCGACCAGTTCGAACTCGAGGTCGTCGGGCAGCCCGCCCACGTTGTGGTGCGACTTGATCGTGGCCGCGCCGTGCCCGCCGCCCGACTCGATCACGTCGGAGTAGAGCGTGCCCTGCACGAGGTACTTGGGGTTGCCCAGCTCGCGCGCCTGCTCCTCGAACACGCGGATGAACTCCGTGCCGATGATCTTGCGCTTGGCCTCCGGCTCGGTGACGCCGGCGAGCCGCGCGAGGAAGCGCTCCTCCGCGTCGACCGCCACGAGCGGCACGTGGAAGCTGTCGCGGAACGCGGCCACCACCTGCTCGCCCTCGTTCTTGCGCATCAGGCCGTGGTCCACGAACACGCACGTGAGCTGGTCGCCCACCGCCCGGTGGACCAGCAGCGCGGCCACCGACGAGTCGACCCCGCCGGATAGCCCGCAGATCACGCGCCCGTCCCCCACCTGCTCCCGGATCCGGCGGATCTGCTCCTCGGCCACCGACTCGGCGTTCCAGCCCATGTCGCAGCCGCAGACGTCCTCCAGGAAGGTCTTGAGGATCGCGGTGCCGTACGGCGTGTGCACGACCTCGGGATGGAACTGGATCCCGTACAGGCCGCGCTCGGCATCCTCGAGCGCCGCCACCGGCGACTCGCTGGACGA
>JAXDJC010000147.1:0-15525 GCA_034663685.1 Thermoleophilaceae bacterium | reverse complement strand
CGCTCAGACCTCCGCGACGATGACGGGCGTCTCGGTCGGCTGGTTGGTCCCGCCGGCGCGCTCGCGGGTGACCATCACGCGGTCGACCCCCTTGACCCCGCCGGGGATCGCCGCCGATCCGCGCCCGTCGCGGCCCACCGCGAACAGCGCGCCCGCCGGCCTGACCTCGCCACCCCGCTCGATCCAGACCTCGTAGACCTCGCCGTGCTCCGGCATCGGCACGCCGGTCACGCGCAGGACGGCGGGCTGGTTCTTCGCGTCGGCCACCTCGAGCAGGGCCGAGCCGCCGGGCAGCCGCGTGCGGTCCACGTTGGCCGTGACCTCGCGGGCGTCGTTCCCGGTCCCGCCCTTCACGAGCCCGAACCCGAGCGCCACCCCCATCAGGAGAGCGACGGTGGCGAGCGCCAGCGCGGGGCGCGGGCGCATCCCGGCGAGCGCGCGGCCGAGCCGGCCGCTGCTCGAGCGCCCGGGCGCCGCCGCTCCGGCGCGCGCGGCGGGCGCCGGCTCGCGCTGCACGCGCGCCTCGGCCTCCACGACCTCCATGAGCGACGCCTTGAGCGAGGCCGGCGGCTCGAACGAGTCCACCGCCCGCGGCAGCGCCTCCGCGGCAGGCCGAAGCCGGGCGATCTCGTCGCGGCACGCGTCGCAGCCCATCAGGTGGCGCTCGAAGACCTCGGCTTCGAGCGGCGCAAGCGCGCCCAGGAGGTACGCCGCGGCGTCCTGCTCGTATCGGTCGTGATCCCCGGCCATCAGGCTGCCTCTTCCGTGAGTGTCCTACGAAGCTTGTCGAGCCCGAGCCGCATGCGCCCCTTCACGGTGCCCACCGGCATGTCGAGCATCTCGGCGATCTGGGTGTGGGTGAAGCCGCCGAAGTAGGCGAGCTGGATCACGCGGCCCTGCTGCTCGGGCAGCGTGTTCAGCGCCTCGCGGACGGTGCGTGCCTCGTCGGCCTGGATCGCCTGCGTGTCGGTGCGATCGGGCGCCTCCTTCCACTCCTCGATCCCCTCGGCGCTCGCGCGGCGCCTCTGGTGGACCGTGTTGCGGCGCAGGCCGTCGATCCCGCGGTGGTGGACGATGCCGAGGATCCATGTGCGCACGCTCCCGCGCTCGCGCTGGTAGCGCACGCGGCTGCGCCAGATCGACAGGAACGCCTCCTGCACGACGTCCTCCGCCGCGTTGCGGTCGCCCACCATCCGGTACGCGAGCGAGAACGCCGCCTTCGCGTGACGGTCGTAGACGGCCTCGAACGCACGTGGGTCGCCCTCGATGAGGAGATCCATCAGCTCCTCGTCGGCGAGTCGATCGATGTCCACGGCCCCTCCTACGCACCAGGCGGCGCGCTGGATCAGCGCTTGAGGCGCTGGCGCACCTCGCCGGAGACCTCGCGCATCCCCTTCTGGATCGCGCGCAGGCCGTTCGCCTCCTTGCGGCGGTGCTTCTGGCGCGCACGCACGAGCACCAGCGCGCCGCCGGCCCCGCCCGCAACCACGCCCGCCGCCACCACGCGCGCCCAGCGGCGCGGGTCCCGGATCGCGGCGGGGTCGAACTCGGCGAGCTCGTCCACGGCGGCGTCGGTCAGGTGCGTGAGCCGCTGCTCGAGGCGCGCGGTCAGCGACCCCGGCGGCTCCACCGGAGCGAGTGCGTAGTGCAGCAGTCGCTCGACGTCACTCACGTCCGCGCCTCTCCTTCAACCGCTCCTCGAGCTGCTTGATAGCACGATGGATCAGAACCTTGGTGGCCCCCTCGGAGCGCCCGAGCGCCTTTGCGATCTCGCGGTTGTCCATGCCGAGGGCGAAGCGCATGATCAGAGCTTCGCGCCGGTCGTCCGCGAGTCCTGCAACTCCCTCCAGCACGTGCTGGAGCTCCTCCCTGCCCTCCACGAGCTGATCGGTCTGGTGCGGGGCGCTGATGATCGACGCGTCCTCGAGGTGCGTCTGGGGCCGGCGCGAGCGGTCGCGGTGGTAGTTCGCGGCGAGGTTGTGGGCGATCCGGATCAGCCACGGGCGCAGCGGCCTGCCGTTCGACTCCGCCTGCGCACGCGCGAAGTGGCGGTAGGCCTGGAGGAACGTGTGCTCGGTGAGGTCCTCGGCGTCGTGGTGGTTGCCGATCCGGTAGTACGCGTAGCTGTAGACGTCGCGCAGGTGCGCCCGGTAGAGCTCGGTGAAGACGCGGTCGAGCTCGGCCTTCTCGGTGTCGAGCGCGGGCACTCACGGAGCGTATCCCCCCGCGCGGCGCGGCTAAGCCGCGCGATCGCGCCGGTCGTGGCCGCGGCGCAGGCGGGCGGGACCGATCGTGGCGAGGGCCGGACGGGGAACGAGCTGCGGGCGCGGGTCGGCCGCGGGAAGCTCGTCGAGCCAGCTGTACTGGAGCGCCACGCACGGCCAGATCCGGGCCGTGACCTCGGTCGCCAGGCGCTTGGACGCCTCCTCAACGCGCGGGAACGTGAGCGGCCGGCCGCAGCGCACGCGCACCTTGACCGGCCGGACCAGCCAGCCGCGGCGGGCGCGCTCGGTGCCGTGCACGGCGATCGGCACCACGGGGGCGCCGCACTCGAGGGCAAAGCGGCCCACGCCGCGCTTGGGCTCGCCGAGGCCCGGCTTCCGGATCCGCGTGCCCTCGGGGAAGATCACCACCGCGTCGCCGCGGGCGAGGACGGCCTTGATCGTGGCCACCGCCTCCTCGTCGGACTCCCCGCGCCGGATCGGGAACGCGCCGAGGCAGTTGAGGAACCAGCCGGCGACCCGCCGCTCGAACAGCTCGCGCTTGGCCACGAAGTAGATCGGCCGGCGCAGGCAGAGCCCGATCAGGAAGGGGTCGAGGAAGCTGCGGTGGTTGGCGGCCAGCAGCACGGGGCCGCTCCGCGGGATGTGCTCGCGGCCCACGCGGGAGGTGCGGAACCAGATCATCAGGAACGGCTGGAGCACTGCGCGGGTGATCCAGTAGACCACCGGGTTGATGCCGCGGGTGCGGATGCGCTCGTGATGCCGGTCGAGTGCCATGGGGTTGAACTGACACCGGCGGGCCGTGCTCGTTACGCTCATCGGGATGACCTTGCAGAGGAGCTTGCGCGGGGCGCTCGCCGGTGGCGTGGCCGCCGCCGTCTGGGCCGGGCAGCAGCCGCTCGACAAGCGGCTCTTCGAGTCGCGCTACGACGACGTGGAGCTGCTCGGCAAGCTCGTCACGCGTGGGGACCGGTGGCCCGCCGCCGGGCTGGCGCTCCACGTGCAGAACGGGATCGTGTTCGGCGCCGTCTACGCCCAGCTCAAGCCGTTCATGCCGGGCCCGCCGGTGCTGCGCGGCGTGACCGCGGGCCTGGTCGAGCACCTCGCCTTCTGGCCGCTCACGCGGGTCGCCGACCGCCACCACCCCGCCCGCCGCGAGCTCGAGTCACTCGACGGCAACTGGCGGGCGTTCGCTCAGGCAGCCTGGCGCCACGCGCTGTTCGGAGCGGTGCTCGGCGCGCTCGAGCACGCCCTGAACGACCGCAGTGCCGACGAGCCGCCCGAGATTCCCGTCTCCTCCAACGGCCACGGGGACATCGAGCAGGTGGCCGTGGCCGCCGCCGACCCGGCTTAGACTCGCCCTCCCGGCCGGAGTAGCTCAGCTGGTAGAGCAGCCGCCTTGTAAGCGGCAGGTCAGGGGTTCGAGTCCCCTCTCCGGCTCCTTGCGCCTTTCGCAACCCTGACGACCGAGGCGGGTTCTTTGCGCGATGGCACCGGCTCGCTCTGGCCCAGTGGCGCTCGCCGCACTAGTCGCGGCGCTCGCCGGTTCCGCACCGGCCTCGGCCGGAACGGTGCGGTCATTCGACCGCTACCGAGTCAACGAGCGGGGCGACTCCGTGCTCGACGACCGCCTAGTCTCTTTCGAGGGCGGGGCGGGTGAGAACAACGTGCTCAGCGTGAGCCGGGAAGGCGACGCCGTCGTCCTTGTGGACGCCGGCGCGCCGCTGCGAGCGGCGGACGGCTGCGTCAGCAGCGACGAGCACACGGCTCGGTGCCAGATCACCTTCAAGACATATCTCATGGTCATCAGGGCCGGCGACGGTGACGATCGGGTGAGCCTCGCGGGTGGGCTCGGCCTGTCGCCGCAGGTACAGGGCGGCGTGGGCGACGACCACCTGAGCTCTGCGGGCGGGGCCTCGCTGCACGGGGACAGCGGCAACGACGAGCTCGTCGGCTCGCCCTCAGGCGACCAGCTCGAGGGCGGCTCCGGTGACGACCGGCTCAGGGGTGGCGGCGGAAGCGACTCGCTGGCCGGTGACTACGAATATCGGGCCCAGCCCTTCGCACCGGGAAGGGACTTCATCGACGGCGGCGAGGGAATCGACACGGCGTCGTACGCGGCACACCGCGTTCCGACATCGATCGATCTCGAGCGGCGGAACGGCCAGGGCGCGTACGGGGAGAACGACTCCCTCGTGGGCATCGAGAACGTGCGCGGCGGCCGGGGCGGCGGTGTCATGCGCGGCGACGATGGGCCGAATCTCCTTTTCGGACATGACGGATACGGCGGCCCGAGCGGCCCGGGCTCCGTGATCGATGGCCGTGGCGGCGACGACCTCCTGTTCGGGTCGTCCGGCTCGGACACGATCGCCGGCGGGGACGGGGCCGACTACATCGCCGCGGGTCAAGGCCTCGATCGAGCGAGCGGCGGACCAGGCGACGACCTTCTCGACCTCGGAGTCGCCGGGGTACCTTCCGCGCCACGGCGAGCTTCCGCCCGCTGCGGGACCGGCACCGACCGTGTGGCTGGAGTCGCCGCACCCATTCTCGTCACGCGCGACTGCGAATCCATCCTGAGCGTCTGGGTCACGGCATTTCCCGCCGGTGTGGTCGTCCGGCCGAAGTACGTCGACGTCCCCCTCTCCAACGCGGGGACCCCCGAAAGAGGACCAGGTCCAGTCGAGCCGCCCTGCGGAGTTGCGGTAACGCTCAGCGGGGCCGACGGCGATCCGGCGAGCCCGTCGCGAATCGGGAGAGCTGGCGGCGGGCTGGCGGCGAACGGCAGCGCCCGCGTGGTCAGGGTCCTTCTCACCGCGGCGGGACGCCGCCTCCTGGCGAGACCTGGGACAACTCCGGTGCGCATCACGCTCGCGACCCATCAGGGCTGCAATCCGGGCGAGGTGAGAACCGACAATCCGAGCGTGAGCTTTTCGCTCTCGCTCTGAGCTGTCGGCCGCCCTAAGCTGCCGCGGTGATCTCAGCCGTGCGCCGCGACCGCGTGCTCGCCGCGGTCCTCGCGCTGACCGCGCTTGGCGCCGCCCTCCGGTTCGCCACGCTCGACGTGCAGAGCCTCTCGGGCGACGAGGGCGTGACCGGCGCGCTGCTGCGCATGCCGCTCGGGGACATGCTCTCGACGATCCCCCACACGGAGTCCACGCCGCCGCTCTACTACGTGCTCGCCTGGCTGTGGACGCAGGTCCTCGGGCACGGCGCGGTGGGGATGCGGTCGCTGTCCGCGCTGGCCGGGACGGCCGCGGTGCCGGCGGTGTACGCCGCCGGCCGGGCGCTGGCGTCGGAGCGGGTGGGGATCGTGGCGGCGGGGCTCGCGGCCGTGAGTCCGTTGCTCGTCTGGTACTCGCAGGAGGCGCGCTCGTACTCGCTGCTCGTGCTGCTGGCGGCGCTGTCGCTGTGGCTCCTCGCCCGCGCGCTGGAGGACCCGCGCGGGCGGAACCTGGCCGCGTGGGCCGCCGTGTGCGCGCTCGCGCTGGCCACGCACTACTACGCGGGCTTCCTCGTGATGGGCGAGGCGGCCTGGCTCGTCTCGCAGACGCGGCCGCGGCGGAGCGCGCTGCTGGCGTGCGCTGGGGTGGCCGCGGCCGCGCTGGCCCTGCTCCCGCTGGCGCTCGACCAGCGCTCGACCGGCAACTTCACCCGCTTCATCGAGCAGATCGGCCTGACCCAGCGCGTGAAGGAGGTGCCCAAGAAGTTCCTGATCGGCGAGCAGGGCACGCCCGGCGACTACGGGCAGCCGGCGGAGGCGCTCAAGTTCGCGGCGGCGGCGCTCACGCTCCTAGCCGCCGGGCTGCTCCTCGCGCGTGCGCGCGGGCGCGAGCGCGCGGGCGGGATCACGGCGCTGGCGGTGGGCGCGGTGGCGGCCGGGTTCCCGCTCGCGCTGGCCGTGTTCGGGTTCGACTACTTCGCGGCCTACCTCCTGATCGGGGCGTGGGTGCCGCTGGCCGTGGCGGCGGCGGCCGGCCTGGCCGCCGGCGGGCGGCTCGGCGCCGCGGGCGCGGTGGCGCTCGGCGCGGCGATGCTGGCGGTCACGATCTCGGTCCCGGCCGGGCAAGCCCTGCGACGGCCGGACTACCGCGCCGCCGCCCGGTCGCTCGGCCACGCGAGCACCCCGCGCGCCGTGGTGGCCAACCCCGACAACTCGCTGGCCCCGCTAGACCAGTACCTGGGCGACCTCGACCCGATGCCGCTTGCCGGCGCCCGGGTGGCGGAGATCGACGTGCTGGGGATGAGATCCCAGGACGAGACCTGGCGGACCCGAACGACCGGGTCGGGCCCCGCCTCGATCCCGCATGGATTCCGGGTTTTCGACCGGGTCGTGACCGGGCGGTTCACCCTCCTCCGGCTGCGCGCGGCCCGCCCGCGGCTCGTCACCGGCGGCGAGATCGCGGACGCGCGACTCGGCGAGGGGCCGCCGGCGGCCGCGCTTCAGCGCTAGCCGTGGATGAACACCGGCGTGCCGAGCGGCACGCGGCGCATGAGCATCCGCAGGACGGCGTCGGCCGCACGCAGACAGCCGGCCGAGGAAGGCGTGCCGATCGTGCCCGGCGCGTTGGTGCCGTGGATGGCCAGGCGGCTGCCGCCGTGCCAGCCCGGCGGAGGGTTGGGCTGGCGGCCGTTCAGGGCGAGGATGCAGCAGCCGTAGTAGGCGCCGTAGCGCGATCCGGCGATCTTGTCGGTGACCGCGAAGCGACCCTCCGGGGTGCTCGACCCCGGCCGCCCGACCGCAACCTTCGCGCTCTTCAGCAGCCGCTTGCCGCGTCGCAGCTCGAGCGTGCGGCGCGATAGGTCCACCGAAATCGCCATCCGGATGCGGCCGCGATCGACGCCGGGGGCGTCGGCGCGGACCCAGGCCACGCGGCCGTTGGGCAGCGCCGTGGTGGTCACCGCGAGCCACCTGCCCTGGCGCCGGACCACCGACATGGTGGCGCTCGAGCCGAACTCGGTGGTGGCGCCGGCACTCGCGACCGCGGTCCCGCGCGGCTTGGAGTAGAGCCGGACCGAGCGGCCGCTGCGCACGCGGACCACGCCGAAGCCGGGAGACGCGGCGCGACGGGCCGGCCGGTGCGCGGAGCGCTCCGCCGGTCGCCCGGCCGTGGCCGGCACCGCGCGCGGCGCGCCGATGAACCGCTGGATTGGCTGAAGCGGCTGGGGCTGCGGCCGAGCCGCCTGGGCGCGCTTGGCGGCCCCTGTTTGGCCGCCGTTGCCGAAGGTCGTGGCCGATGTGACAGCCACCAGCAGCGACGCGACAATGGCGACTACGACGACGGCGGATATGGCAGCGGGCCGCTCCATGGCCTGCAACCGATGTCGGCGCGAGCGGCGCCGGCCTGAAGGGCGCCCCTAGGCGCTTGGGGTCAGTTGCAGACGGTGCAGCGACCGTCGCCGCACGCGCATTCCGCCAATGCGGCGCCCACATTGCGGGGGGCCCAGCGACGCACCCACTCGAGCGCGATCGGGTCGAACCTGTCGTCGTGTCCAGCCGGCCAGGCCCAGCGCACCATCAGCGCCGCGAACTGGTCCGCCTCCGCGCGGCTGCGCGCGCTCACGTAACGAACGTGCGCGGCCACGAACCTCGGGTTTGCGGCGTCCTCCACGCCCCCGGGATACCCCCGGGGGCGCAATCGCAAGCGTCGGCGTCCGAGACTGCGCTCAGGCGCGCTGCGGGACCTTGGCGATGCTGTCCTGGTACATCTCCATCGCCCGGGCGATGCCCTCGTTGATCCAGCCCTCGTAGTGGCGCAGCCCCTCGACGATCTGGTTTGCGTCCATCGTGTTGCGGAGGAACTCGTCGTCCTCCTTGACGGCGGCGATCTGCTCAGCCGAGCCGTGCATCTCGATGTAGCCGTCGAGGTCACCGCCGTTCGGGCCCATGAGGCGGACCTCGAACTTCTCGATCTGCCCCTCCTGCTGCATGCGCCCGCAGATTCCCAGCGCCTCGTTGAAGACCTCGAGCCCGCGCTCCTCGCGCCCGCGCACGGGTGCGCCCCAGCCGATCATCAGCATCCTGTCGGCCATGCCGACTCCTCTCCTCGCGGCCCGCCGTACTCGCCGGGCCTGTCCGGGTGACCCTCGCAGGTCCGGGGTGGGCCGGTCAAGGGGCGCTCAGAGCATCACGTTGCGCGACTGGAGGTGCGCGCCCACCTTGCGCTTTACGCGCTGGAGCGCGTTGTCGACCGTCTTGGTGTCGCACGCCAGCCGCTCGGCCACGGCCTCGTAGGAGTGGCCGTCGAGGTAGAGGGAGAGCACCGAGCTCTCGAGCTCCGACAGCACGCTCGACAGGCACGCCACCAGGCTGTGCAGTTCCTCCGAGCTGATCACCTGGTTGACCGGGTCGTGGGCGGTCGGGCCGGGCAGCACCTCGTCGAGGGTGGGCTCGCCGTCGCCGCCGGCGCTCGCAGGCGTCTGGGAGAACGACACGTACTGGTTGAGCGGAGTGTGCTTGTTGCGGGTGGAGGTCTTGACCGCGGTGATGATCTGCCGCGTGATGCACAGCTCCGCGAAGTTGCGGAAGCTCGACTCGCGGTCGGTGCGGTAGTCGCGCACCGCCTTGTAGAGCCCGACCAGGCCCTCCTGGATCAGGTCGTCGGAGTCCCCTCCGATCAGGAAGTACGACGATGCCTTGAGCCGGACGAAGCCGTAGTAGCGCCGCACGATGCGGTCATAGGCATCGCGCTTGCCGGACTTGGCGAGGGCTACGAGGTAGTGATCATCAACCTCTAGTTGAGATTGATTGTTCCGGATCGACGGGGCGGACACGGTTGCGGCCACAGCATGCTCCCCTCCCAGCCCACGGTGGGCCGAAAGACTGGGCGCGACGTACCTCCCCTGGTCGTCGCCAGATTGTCGCCAGCCTGAGTCTGTACCTCAGGTCAAGCCTTATCTGCGGCCGCGAGTATCCACGGGTTATCGGACGTTGTCAAGTCGGGGTCGGCCGGAATGCAAGATTCCGTACAGCAGCGCCGCCGCGGCGGCCGACACGTTGAGCGATTCGATGCGGCCCCGGAGCGGCAGGGCCACGATCTGGTCGCACGCCGCGGCGACCCTCGGGCGCAGCCCGCCCCCCTCCGAGCCCAGCACCAGCACCACGCGCCCGGAGTAGTCGGGCTGGTCGTAGGGAACGGAGTCGGGCCCCGTGGCGGCGCCGTAGATCCAGGTGCCCTCGCGCTGCTTCGCCTCCCCCAGGTAGTCCGCGAGATTGCGAACCCTGGCCACGGGCAGATGCTCGACCGCACCCGCCGATGCGCGGCAGACGACGGGGGTGACCTGCGCCGTGCGCCGCTCGCCGATCACCACGCCGGCCGCGCCCGCGCATTCGGCGACGCGGCAGATCGCGCCGAGGTTGCGCGGGTCCTGAACCTGGTCGAGGGCGACGACCACCGCATCGTCCGCCGCCAGTAGCCCGTCGGCGCCGGCGTACTCGAACTCGGAGACCTCGGCGACGGCGCCCTGATGGTCCGGCGAGCCGCACAGCGACTCGAGCTCGGTGGGCTCGGCGGGGACGACCTCGACAGCGCCGAGCCATGGCTCGCCCGCCACCGAGGGCGACGCCCAGACACGCTGCACGTTTCGCTTGCCACGGAGGGCTTCGCGGACGGGGTTGCGTCCATAGACGATCACGGCCTGCGCACCAGCTGCGCCCCGTCAGGGGTGTCGCGCACCTCCCACCCGAGCTCCCGCAGCTCGTCCCGGCGGGCGTCGGCAGTGGCGAAGTCCTTGCTCCCGCGCGCGGATTCGCGCTCGGAGAGCAGGCGCTCGGCCTGGGCATCCGGCGTGTCGTCCTCCTCCTCGAGGAGCTGCTCGAGGCCCAGCAGCCAGAGCATGTCGCGCAGCTCCCCGACCCCCAAGGCCTCACCCGCGTCGAGGCGGCGGTTCGCCTCGCTCACCCAGCCGAACAGCTCGGCCAGCGCCGCGGGCGTGTTGAAGTCGTCGGCGAGCGCAGCCAGGAAGCGATCCGCGTACGCGCCCGCCGCTTCGGCTGGAGCATCCGGGTCCAGGCGCCGGATCAGATCCCGGACGCGCGCCACCTGAGCGCGCGATTGCGCGAGCTGCTCCGCCGAGTACACGATCGGCTGGCGGTAGTGGCCGCCGGCGAAGTACATGACCAGCGTCTCCGGGCCCGCCTCGTCGAGGGCCTCCGCCAGGGAGCGGATGTTGCCCACGGACTTGGACATCTTCTCGTCGGCGAAGCGGACCATCCCGTTGTGCATCCACAGCCGGGCGAGCGGCGCGCCGCGGCCGGCCTCGGTCTGGGCGATCTCGTTCTCGTGGTGGGGGAACACGAGGTCGGAGCCGCCGCCGTGGATCTCGAAGTCGAGCCCGAGCAGCTCCTCGGCCATGGCCGAGCACTCGATGTGCCAGCCCGGCCGGCCGCGCCCCCACGGCGCGTCCCAAGCGGTGTCCTCCCCCTCCTTCTGCGCCTTCCAGAGGGCGAAGTCGTGCGGGCTCTCCTTCACCGCGGTGCTGCCCGGCACGTCGTCCTCGCCCTGGTCGAGGTCGGCCAGCTCGCGGTTCGAGAGCTTGCCGTAGCCGTCGAAGCTCGCCACGCGGAAGTACACGTCGCCGCCCGTGGAGTACGCATGGCCGCGATCGATCAGCGCCCCGATCAGGTCCACGATCGCCGGGATGCTCTCGCTCGCCTTGGGCTCGTGGTCGGGCCTGCCGAGCCCAAGCCGGCCGGTGTCGCGCTCGTAGCGCTCGCCCATCTCGCGCGCGAGCTGCTCGCTGCCCACGCCCGCCGCCCGAGCGGCGTCGTAGATCTTGTCGTTCACGTCGGTGACGTTGACCACCAGCGTGGCCTGGTAGCCCACGTGCTCGAGGAGGCGCTTGAGCAGCGAGAACACCACGTACGGGCGCGCGTTGCCCACGTGGATCGGCGCGTAGACGGTCGGGCCGCACGCGTAGATGCCGACCCGTGCGTCCTCGCGCGGCTCGAGCTCGCGCACCGAGCCCGACAGCGTGTCGTGGATCCGCACCGCCCTCATCGGCGCTCGAGGGTGGCCACGGCCATCGCCGCGATCCCCTCTCCCCGGCCCACGAAGCCCATCCCCTCGTTGGTCGTGAACTTGACGCTCACGCGCGCGGCCTCCACGCCGAGCGGCGCCGCCAGCGTCTCGCGCATCCGCTCGCGGTACGGGCCGAGCTTGGGCGCCTCGCAGATCACGGTGGCGTCCACGTTTGCCACCAACAGGTCGCGCTCCCAGACCAGCGCCCGCGCCTCGTCCAGCAGCTCGATCGAATCGGCGCCGCGGTAGCGCTCGTCCGTGTCGGGGAAGTGCTGGCCGATGTCGCCGAGGCTCGCGGCGCCCAGCAGCGCGTCGATGATCGCGTGGGTGAGGACGTCGGCGTCGGAATGCCCCGCCAGCCCGCGCTCCGCGCCGTCGATCTCGACCCCGCCGAGGATCAGCGGCCGGCCCTCCACGAGCCGGTGGGAGTCGTAGCCGATGCCGCTGCGGGCGCTCACCCGATCGGCTCGAGGCGGCGCTCGCGGCGCTCGAACACGGCCAGCTCGCCCACGCCGGCCGACTCGAGCAGCTCGAGCGCCCGGTCGTAGCCGTGGCCGAGGTCGTTCGGCACGTGCGCATCGGAGGACAGCGCCACCGGCCGCCCGGCCTCCAGGCACATCTGGAGGAACGCGGGGGCGGGATAGATCTCGCCGGCCGGCTTGCGCAGCCCGGCGGTCGACACCTCGATCGCCACGTCGGACTCGGCTATCCCTTCCATCGCCAGATCGTAGAAACGGCGCAGGTCGCCGTCGGGCGGCGGCGACTCCCGGCCCCAGACCTTCACGAGGTCGGGGTGGGCGAGGATGTCGAACATCCCGCTGCGCGCGGCCTCGCCGAGCGTCTCGAAGTAGCGCCGCCAGACCTTCTCGGGATCGGCGTCGGTCCACACGTCCCAGTCGCCGCGCATGTCGATCGCCGAGTCGCGCAGGAAGTGGACCGAGCCGATCACGTAGTCCCATTCGCGCTCGTCGAGCAGGTTGGCCATCCGGTCCTCGGCACCGGGCACGAAGTCCGCCTCGATCCCAAGCGACAGCGACGTCTCCTCACGGACGAACTGGCAGTACTCGTCGAGGTCGTCGGTCGCATTCGCCCGCCAGAACGGGTGCTGCCAGACGCCCAGCGCCTGCTCGAAGCGGTGCACGTGCTCGGACACCCCGAGCACCTCGATCCCGCGCTCCGAGGCCACGTCCTGGTAGCGCTCGGCGTTCGCGCGGGTGAAGTAGCGCTCCGCCGTGGCGTCGGAGTCGTCCGGGCGCAGGTGCACGTGGAGGTCGGTCAGCATCTAGGCGATCGGTCGTCGCGCGTTCAGCAGCGCCTCGGCGCGCTCGAGGTCGAGAGGACCGGTCACCTTCAGGTTCTCAGGCGGCGCCGCCACGATGCGGACCGACCCGCCGGCGGCCTCCACGAGCATCGCGTCGTCGGTGGCCGCCGCGAGCACGCCGGCGGGCGCATCCAGCGCGCGGCGCAGCACGTCCGCGGCGAACGCCTGCGGCGTCTGGATCGACCAGAGCCGCGAGCGATCGAGCGTGCGCTCCACGCGCAACCCCTCGCCGGCCTCCTTGATCGTGTCCGTGACCGGAGCGGCTGCCACGGCCCCGTCCCAGCCGGCCTCCACGGCGGCCACGCACTCGCGCACCAGCTCGACGGTGACGAGCGGCCGCGCCGCGTCGTGCACCACCGCCACGGTCGCCTCCGGCGCCGCGGCCAGGGCGTTCCGCACCGACTCCGAGCGCGACTCGCCACCCGCGACCCGGTCCGGCCCGTCCTCGCTGCCCGGCGGCACGGCCACCACGACCCGGTCGCACACCGCGCCGAGCACGTCGAGGCTCCAGTCGAGGAGCGGCTTGCCGGCACAGACGACGAGCGCCTTGGGGACCTGGCCCCCAAGGCGCTCGCCTCGGCCGGCGGCGGGAACGATGCCGACGACCGTCAACTGCCGTGCTTTTACCCCGCCGCGGCGGGAACGCCGATGCGCTCCGCGTGGGCGTCGGAGATGCAGCTCTCCAGGTACTCCTCCGCGTCGTCCTCCTCCTTGTCGAGCGCATACATCAACTCGCTCGCGAGGATCTTCTTCGCGCGGGTGTACATCTGCTTCTCGCCCGTCGACAACCCCTTGTCCGCCTCGCGGATCGCGAGGTTGCGGACGACCTCGGCGAGCTCGAACACGTCGCCGGTCTTGATCTTGTCGCGGTTGTGCTTGAAGCGCCGATTCCAGTTCTTCGGCATCTGGCTCACGTCGTCGCGGAGGACCGCGAGGACCTTTCGGACGTCCGCGTCGCCGATGACGCGGCGCAGGCCGGCCCTCCCGGCGTTCTCACACGGAACCATGACGGTCATGTCGTTGTGGAGGATCTTGATCGTCAGGTACTCGCGCTTCTCGCCGAGGACCTCCTTCTGCTCCTTCTTGAGGACCTTCCCGGCTCCATGATGCGGGTAGACGACCTGGTCACCGATCTTGTAATCGATGTGCGGCGCCTCGCGCTGGATGTCGAGATCCTCGATGCTCTGGTCCCAATCTGGCTCGCTAATGGGGCCCTCCCCTCGGGGTCGTTGTCACGTTTGCAGGTAGCGGTCCACGAGATTTATCTCCTGCAGGCGGCGAAGGCCCTCGCGGATGTCCTTCGCACGCATGTCCCCCACGCCCTCGACGGCCTCTAGCTCGGCGTCGGTGGCGGCGAGAATCTCGTCCAGTCCCTCGAACTCGCCCACAATGGCGCCGATCACGAGCTTTGGAAGCCTCGGGATCCGGCCAAGTATGCGGTAACCGCGTGGCGAGACGGGATGGTCGAGCGTGTTGAGCTTTCTGTCGTGGCCGAGCAGCTCGCTGAGGCGCCCGAAGTCGAGCAGGTCCTCGTGCGGGAGCCGGGCGAGCTGGTCGACGACCATTGCGAACTGGTCCTCGCCGGCCTCGACGATGTAGTCCTGGACGAGCGACGCCTTGTCCGACGCGGCGCCGATCATCGTCTCCTCGAGCTGCATCTCGATCAGCCGGCCCTCGGTGCCGAGCTCGACGATGTAGCGCTCGATCTCGACCGCCATGCGCGTGACGAGCTCCGCGCGCTGGAGGACGGTCAGGACGTCATGAAGGGTGGCGCCGCCCTCGAACTCGAGCGCGGTGAGGCGGGTCGAGACCTGCTCGAGGCGGGTGCGGTACTTCTCGAGCGTGGCCAGGGCCTGGTTGGCCTTGGCGAGCACGACCGGGATCTCCTCGAGCACGTACTTGCCGCCGTCGATGTAGAGCGAGACGACGTCCCGGCGCTGAGAGATCGCGATCACCACGGCGCCGGTTTGCTTCGAGACGCGCTCCGCGGTGCGGTGCCGGGTCCCGGTCTCGAGCGAGGCGATCGTGGGGTCCGGCATCAGCTGGACATTGGTCCAGCAGATCTTGGTCGAGTTGGCCGAGAGGATGATCGCGCCGTCCATCTTGGCCACCTGGTAGAGCAGCGCCGGCGTGTAGTCGATGTCGATCTTGATGCCGCCGGAGTAGAGGAACGACAGGTCCTCGTTGTCCCCTATGCAGATGAGCGCCCCGGTGCGGGCATGGAGGATGTGGTCGATCCCCTCGCGCAGCGCCGACCCAGGCGCCACCATCTCGAGTGCCTTTACGAGCCGGGGCTCTTGGCGATGCTCAACGTCTGCGACCTCGTCCCCAGCATGCTGCACCCGATCCACTATAGGGCAAAGGCCCGCAGTTTGCGGGCAGTTTTCGGCTCTGGAGCGCCGATTTGCAGGGTTATGTCGCCCCTGGCGGGTCCCTCAGCGGATCTTGAAGGTCACAAAGTTGCGGCTCAGGGGGTTGGGCTTGAGCACCTTCTTCTCCGCGTTCCCGGCCCGATCCACGGCTCGGATGCGGGCAGTCCAGGTCCCGGGCGGGAACGCGCCGCTGCGGCGGAAGCTCCAGCTGGCCTTGCCGCGGGCGCGCACGTAGGTCGGGCGGCGGCAGCTCACGACGGCGCCGAGGCGGCCCGTGGCCTGGAGGTAGCGGCACAGGCCGGTGCCGCCGCCCACGCGGCGGGCGATGGCCACGGTCACGCGGTCGAGCTTGCCGCAGCCGCGGTCCCAGGCGATTCCGCGGAAGTGGATGCCGCCGCGTGTGACCTGGATCGGATGGCGGGTGGGGCGGAAGCTCGAACGCGGCGCGAGGCGGTCGACGCAGGGCTTCGGGGGCTTCGGGAGCGGGGCCGGTGTGGCCGGAGGGGCCGGATCGGCGGGGACGGGGAGTGCGGGCGGCGGGTCGGCGCGGCGCTCTTCGGTGTGGGCGGGATCGGGCTCGGCGGCCGGGTCGG
>JAXDJC010000128.1:0-10121 GCA_034663685.1 Thermoleophilaceae bacterium | reverse complement strand
TCGGCCAGGCCACGGGCACGACCTACGTGCTCGCGCCGGCGGACGTGGGGAAGACGATCAGGGTGGAGGTGACCGGCACGAACGGCGGCGGCAGCTCCGCGGCCACCAGCGCCCAGACCGCCACCGTGGCCGCCGCCGCGCCCGCGAACACGGCCGCCCCCGCGATCACCGGCACCGCGCGCGACGGCCAGACGCTCAGCGCGAGCGACGGAACCTGGACCGGAACGCCCACTGTCACCTTCAGCCGCCAGTGGCAGCGCTGCGACTCGACCGGCACCGACTGCGCGGCGATCGCGAACGCCACCGGCGCCACCTACGCGCTCACGCCCGCCGACGTGGGCACGGCCATCCGCGTGATCGTGACCGCCACGAACGGCGGCGGCAGCGCCACCGCCACGAGCGCGCCCACCGCCACGGTGGCGCCCGCCCCGCCGGCCAACACGGCCGCGCCCACCACCAGCGGCACGGCGCGCGACGGCCAGACCCTCGGCTCGGCCACCGGCACCTGGACCGGCACGCCCACCGTGAGCCTGGCGCGCCAGTGGCGCCGCTGCGACTCCGCCGGGGGCGCCTGCCAGGACATCCAGGGCGCGACCTCGTCCACATACGGGCTCGGCCAGCCCGACGTGGGCCACACGATCCGCCTGCGCGTGACGGGCACCAACGCCGGCGGGAGCTCGTTCGCCGACAGCTCGCCCACCGCGGTGGTGGCGGCCCAGCCGCCCGCCAGCTCCACCGCTCCCGCGATCTCCGGCACCGCGCGCGACGGCCAGACGCTGACCGCTCAGGACGGCAGCTGGACCGGAACCGCCCCGATCGCGATCGGCCACCAGTGGCAGCGCTGCAACGCGAGCGGCGCGAGCTGCGCCGCGATCTCGGGCGCCACGGGCTCGGCCTACGAGCTGGTGCCGGGCGACGTGGGCAGGACGATCCGCGTGGACGTGACCGGCACGAACGGCGGCGGGTCCGCCACGGCCGAGTCGGCGCAGACCGCGGTGGTGGAGGCCGGGCCGCCGGTGAACGACGCGCCTCCCAGGGTCACGGGCACCCCGCGCGACGGCCAGGCCCTCACCGCCTCCGTCGGCAGTTGGACCGGCACGCCCGCAATCACCTACACGTACGGCTGGCGCCGCTGCGCGCCGGCGGGCATCGACTGCGCGAACATCCCCGGCGCGAGCGCCGCCACCTACGTGCTCACCGGGGCCGACGTGGGCTCCACGATCCGAGTGCGCGTGACGGCCGCGAACGGCGGGGGGCAGCGCAGCGTGGACTCCGACCCCACCGCCGCCGTGGACGCGATCCCGCCGTCCAACACCACCCGCCCGAAGCTGACCGGCACGCCCCGCGAGGGCCAGGAGCTGGCGCTCGACAACGGTGGCTTCAGCGGGAGCACGCCGCTCGCGTATTCGTACCGCTGGGAGCGCTGCAACGCCGCCGGCTCGGGCTGCACCACGATCCCGGGCGCGAGCGCCGCGCGGTACACGCTCACCGCCGCGGACGCCGGCTCGCGCGTGCGCGGCGTGGTGACGGCCGCGAACCCCGGCGGCACCGACTCGGCCGCCTCCGACCCCACGGGCGTGGTGACCGCCAAGCCGCCGGCCGACCCGGGCACCACCGACCCGCCGGTCGATCCCCCGGTGGACCCGCCCGTGGACCCGCCGGTGGACCCCGTCCCGGCCACGCTCGGCGCGACCCAGTGGCGCTCGTCGAGCGGGACCGGCCTGCGGCTGCGCCTCGGCACCCTCGACCCGGCGGCCAGCGCCTCGTTCGCGATCCCCGCGCGGATGCTGCCCGCGCGCGGCGACGCGGGCCGCGCGGTCGGGCGGATCACGGTCTACGGCGCCAACGGCAAGTCGCACACCTGGACGCTCCGCTATCCGCGCCACGGCGCCACGCTGCTGCGCGGCACGAGCGCCAACCCGCGCGTGGACGTGCTCGCGGCCGGCCTGAAGGCGAGCGGCCTGCCCGCGGGCATCCGCCTCGTGAAGCTCACCGTCTACACGCGCGACGCCACCAGGCCGCAGGCGCTCGTGCCCGCCGGCAGCGAGGTCGAGCTGGCCGCCGGCGTGCGCTCCGCCACCGGCAGGCTCAGCAGCGCGAAGTACCGCCTGGCCGGCGGCGCGCGCTGACCCGCTCGCCAGGCGTGTCCAGATCGGATACGTTCGCTGGCGTGGCCGGCCGCTCGCCCTTCCCCGAGTTCTTCGTCTCGCACCAGATCGGCGACTACCTGCTCCAGACGGACTTCCAGGCGCTGAACAAGTCCGGCGGGCTCGGTGAAGACGAGGAGTCGCGCCGCGCCCTCGTGAACCACGGCGTGACCTACACGGCGGCGTTCGCGCCCGCACTGCTCGCCGTGGCGCGCCGCACGAGCCTCGCCCGCGCAGTCGGGGTCGCGGCCCTGATCACGCTCCCCCACATGGCGATCGACGACGGCCGCCTCCTGCGCGCGTACATGAAGCGGGTCAAGCGCGTCGACGGGGACACCAACCCGGCACTCACCACCAGCGTGGACCAGAGCATGCACATCGTCTGCCTATGGATCGCGGGCTGGTTCGCGCGTGAGCGCTAGGCCTCGGCGCGCCCGGGCACTGGCCGCGCTGCTGCTCGGCCTGGCCGTCATGTGCGCGGCACCTGCGGCGGCGTCGGCCGCCCCGGTCGACGTGCGCGGCACGTGGGACTTGGACTGCGGCGGCCCCTGCGGGCCGCAGCGGCACACGTTCGTGACCGAGGACTTCACCACCGGAGCCATCACCGGGAACGGCACCACCGAGCCGCCGTCCGGCACGACCTGGACCGAGAGCGGCACCGTGACCGGATCCGACATCCAGTTCACGGCCACCTACGACAGCAGTTCCTACGCCGTGACGGTGAACGGCACCGTGTCGCCGGACCTGCAGACGATCACCGGCACCGCCAGCGACGGCGGCGCCCTCAACAACACGCCGATCACGATGCACAAGGTGGGCTCGGCCGCCCCCGATCCGCAGGCCAAGAAGACCGCCAACGTGGAGGTCAAGTCCGGCGAGGCGAGCGTGAAGTGCCCGGGCCAGTCCGAGACCCCCCTCCAGGGCGAGGAGCAGATCA
The DNA here is from genome assembly GCA_034663685.1 of Thermoleophilaceae bacterium. Classification (GTDB taxonomy): domain Bacteria; phylum Actinomycetota; class Thermoleophilia; order Solirubrobacterales; family Thermoleophilaceae; genus AC-37. The sequence continues at coordinate 7,037 of JAXDJC010000128.1, read as the reverse complement.
AGCTGGGCTGCCGGGTGAACACGACGGCCGGCGTGGTCGGGCTGACCACCCAGAACGAGAAGGGCGCGCTCCAGACGGCCGACTTCTACGAGGGCGCGTTCGTGCCCAAGCAGGTCACCGAGACCCAGACGGTGAAGGGCAAGAAGGTCAAGGTCCTGATCACCGAGCTGAAGCTCGACGTCGCGAAGCCGACGGGTTGCAAGACCGCGAAGAAGGGCATCGGCCCGGCCAGCGTGGTGGGCGGGCACCTCTGGGGCAAGGGCAAGGGACGCTTCCGCACGCGCGGCCGGCGCGGGGCCGCCGCCGTCCGGGGCACCAACTGGCTCACCGAGGAGCGCTGCGGCGGGACCTTCTTCCAGGTCAAGGAGGGCGTGGTCACGGTCACGGACTTCACGCTGAACAAGACGGTGATCCTGAAGAAGGGCAAGAGCTACCTGGCGCGCAACCCCTAACGGCGCCTACGCGGTCCCCGCGTAGAGGGCTGGCGCAACCCGCCGTACCTCGGTTAGGTTCGTCAGTACGCAGGAACTGGCCTTTTCGATCCGCGCACGACTCGCAGGGACAGCGGTGCTCGCCCCCGTGGCCGCCTGCCTGGTTTCGCCGGCCCCGCCCTACCTGGCGCCGGCGACGAAGCCGAAGGGCAGGAGGTGAGGCGGCGGGCGGCCATCCTCGCGCTCGCCGGCGCACTGGGCGCTTCGCTAGCGGGCGCCGAGCCCGCGGCGGCGGGGTTCAACCTCGTCGACTTCGGCGCCTCGCCGGTCGCGGTCGGCTCGAGCCCGGGCGGCGTCGCGGCCGCGGACTTCGACGGCGACGGCATCGCCGACTTCGCCGTGACCAACAGCGGCGCCGACAGCGTGACCGTGGATCGCGGCACCGGTGGCGGCGCCTTCGTCGCCGGGGCGACCCCCTCGACGGGTCCGGCCGGGAGTGCGCCGCGCGGGATCGTCATCGGCGATCTCAACGAGGACGGGAAGCCCGACATGATCGTGGCGAACTGCGCCGGCGGCTGCGGCGGCAGCGGCGTGGGCAACCTGGCGGTGCTGCTCAACACGAGCACGGTCGGAACGATCTCCTTCGCGGCGGCCGTCGGCTACACAGCCGGCACCAACCCGCAGATCCCGGTGGTCGGCGACTTCGACCTCGACGGGAACCAAGACGTGGCGGTGGCCAACCGGGGGACGAACGACGTGTCGGTCCTCAAGGGCGACGGATTCGGCGCGCTGACCGCCGGCGCGACCCTGAGCACGAACGTCGCGCCGGAGGGGCTCGCCGTCGGCGACCTCAACGGCGACGGCAAGGACGATCTCGCGAGCTCCGACTTCGGCCCCGGCCCGGCCTCGGGCGCGTACTCGGTCATGCTCAACACGAGCGCCGGTGGGCTATTGAGCTTCGCCCCAACCAGTTCGGTCGGCACCGGCACTCAGCCCAAGGGCATCGCCCTGTCCGACCTCGACCGCGACGGCAACCTCGACATGATCCTGGCCGAGGGCGCCTCGCAGCAGGTGAGGACCTTCGCCGGCGTGGGCAACGGCACATTCACGACCGGCGCGACGCTCGGGGACGGTCCCGGTCCCAGCACCTACACCCCTGTTGCCGTCACGACCGGCGACCTGAACAACGATGGGAAGACGGACATCGTCACGGCGAGCCAGGCAGACGACGGCGTGAGGGTCGAGATAGGGCGCGGCTCGGTCACCAGCTTCTCGGTGTCGCACAGCCAGGGTGCGGGCGACGATCCGGTCGCGCTGGCCGTGGGGGACCTCGACGGCGACACGCGGCCGGATGTCGCGCTCGTCAACCAAACCCCGGCCCAGGTCACCCTGCTCTCGAACCGGGCGCCGCCGGGGGGCGCGGTCTACTGGGCGAACAACCTGACGGGCGCCGGCGGCAAGCTCGGGCAGGTACCGCTCGACGGCTCGAATCCGAACCACGCGCTGAGGAAGACGACCGGCAACCCGCAGCACATCGCGGTTGACGCCGAGCACGTCTACTGGGTCCAGGGCAACGACATCGGCCGGATGAACCGCGACGGCTCGGGCTTCAACGAGGCCTTCATCTCGACCCCGACCGCCAAGTACGGCATCGCGGTCGACGGCAGGTTCATCTACTACGTGGAGCCCGCCACCAACCAGATCGGTCGCGCAAACCTCGACGGGACCGGCGCGACCGACGCCTTCGTGACCGGCCTGGGCTCGCAACCGGCCGGCATCGCCGTGGACCGGAACTTCCTCTACTACGCGTTGAACGCGGGGGTCGGGCGCGTGGCCAAGTCGGGGGGCGTGCCCAACAACACCTTCATCACCGGCGGCGGCCAGACGTTCGGCGTGGCGGTCAACGGCACGCACATCTACTACAGCAACTTCGGGAACGGGGACGTCGGCCGGGCGAACCTGGACGGGACGAGTCCGGTCAACAACTTCATCGACGGCCCCTCCACGATCGGCACCACCGGCGTGGCGGTCGACGACCAGTTCGTGTACTGGACCAACAGCGGCACCCGCGACACGCTCGGGCGCGCGCACCTGGACGGGACCGGTGTGAACCAGAGCTGGGTGCGCAGCCACCCGAACGACGACCCGGTCGGCATCGCCGCCCTCCCCACGCGCGGGTTCCCGAGCTTCGACAACAGCATCCCCGGCTACTCGGTCGGGAACACGCCGCGAGCGGTCGCCACGGGCGATTTCGACAACGACGGCAACCTCGACTTCGTGACCGCCGACGCGGTCGCCAACACGGCGACGATCAAGCGCGGCGATGGCGCGGGGGACTTCGCGATCCCAACGACGGCACCGGGCGTCGGGTCCGCGCCGCGGTCGGTCGCGGTTGCGGACTTCAGCGGCGACGGGCGCGCCGATGTGGTGACCGCGAACTACAACAGCAGCAACGTCTCGGTCCTGACGAGCACGAGCACCGGGCCGGGCAGCATCGCCTTCGCGCCCAAGGTCGACTACGTGACCGGCCCGAACCCGACCTCCGTCGCCACCGGCGACTTCGACGAGAACGGCCGGCCCGACTTCGTGGTCGTCACCGAGGCTTCCGCCGACGCCGAGGTGGCGCTGAACGACCAGGGCACCGGGTTCACCTTCCAGCCGCAGATCCCGGTGGGGAACAACCCGTCGTCGGTCGCGGTCGGCTACTTCAACAGCGACATCCACCAGGACATCGCCGTGGCGAACAAGTTCGACGGCAAGGTGGCGATCCTGCTCGGCGTGGGCGACGGCACGTTCACCCCGGCGCCCGGGTCGCCGGTGACGGTGGGGACGGGACCGCAGTCGGTGGCGATCGGCGACATGAACGACGACGGCTTCGGCGACATCGTCGTGGTCAACGCCACCTCGGGCACCACGTCCGTCCTGCTGGGGGTGGGCAACGGGACCTTCGGCGCCCCGGCCGACTACCCGTCCGGGCCCTCGCCCTACGGCCTGGTGCTCGCCGACTTCAACGGCGACAACCGGCTCGACATCGCCACCTCGCAGACGAACGGGGGATCGTCCGAGGTCCAGGTCCGGCTGAATACGGGGACGGGCTCCGGCGTCGACTTCGGCGCCCCACTTACCCTCGGCGTGGGCGCGGACACGCAGGGGATGGCCGCCGGCGACTTCAACCGCGACGCCGCGCCGGACATCGTCGCCGCCAGGACGGGAAGCAACCACGTCCTGCGCATCCAGAACTTCTCCGCGCTGCCGTTCGCGCCGGTCATAAAGAGCAGTAGCCCCGGCTCGCCGGCCAACGACAACAGCCCCGAGTTCATCGGCGACGCCGACCCGAACACGACCGTCGACATCTACGGCAACCTCAACTGCCTGGCCGGTTCGATCGCCAGCGGCACCGGATCGACCTTCAAGGCCAGTGGCATCTCGGTCGGCGTGGCGGACGACAACTCCTCCTCCTACACGGCCACGGCCGGCGACGAGGGCGGCAACGTCTCCGCCTGTTCGATCTTCACGCCTTTCACCTACACCGAGGACTCGACCCCGCCGGCCACCCCGACGGGCCTCTCGACCACGCCCGCGGGCGGCTCGCAGAGCGACCTGACCCCCGAGGTGAACGGCACCACCGACCTGCCCACCACGGTGGACGTTTACCTCAACACGGCGTGCACCGGGGCCCCGGCCGCCACCGGCACGTTCGGCGGCGGCTTCGGCAGCGGCATCACCGTCACGGTCCCGCCGAACGCGGTGACCACCATCAGGACGAGGGCGCGCGACGTGGCCGACAACCCCTCGGGCTGCTCCGCGCCCATCACCTACACGACCGACTCGACCGGTCCCGCCAATCCGAGCGGGCTGAGCACCAGCCCGGGCTCGCCGTCGAACTCCAACCAGCCGGCGATCCGGGGAACGGCCGAGCCGGGCTCCACCGTCAGGCTCTACACCAACGCGGCGTGCACCGCGGCGGCGCTGTTCGAGGGCCTACCCGTCAGCGGGCCGGCCGCCAGCTTCGCGAGCCCGGGGCTGTTCGCGGACGTGCCGCCGAACTCGACCACCACGTTCTACGTGACCGCCACCGACGCGACCCTGAACGTCTCGGGCTGCGCCGGGCCGGTCTCCTACGTGGAGGACTCGACCGCGCCGATCCCGCCCACGCTCGACCTTGCTCCGGTGTCGCCCGCGAACGACAACTCGCCCCGCGTGAGCGGCACCGCCGAGCCGGGGTCGACCGTGACCGTGTTCCGGACGAGCGACTGCACCGGGCCCGCCGCCGCCTCGGGCTCCGCCGCCCAGCTCGCCTCCGGGTTCACCATGAGCGTTCCGGACGACAGCTCCACTTCGTTCAGCTCCAACTCCACCGACGCGGCCGGCAACACGTCGGGCTGCTCGAGCTCCGCGACCTACGTGGAGAAGTCGACCTCTCCCGCCCCGCCGCCGCCCGAGCAGAGGAAGACCGCGAACGTGACGGCGAAGTCCGGCACGGTGCTCGTCAAGTGCCCCGGGCAGGCGGAGTCGAAGCTCGAGGGCGAGCAGCAGATCAAGCTCGGCTGCCGCGTGGACGCCACCGACGGCGTGGTCACGCTCGTGACCAAGGACATCAACGGCAAGCTCCAGGAGGCCGACTTCTACGACGGCGCCTTCGTCGTCCGGCAGCTCCAGGAGACCGAGACCGTCAAGAAGAAGAAGGTCAAGGTGCTGATCACCGAGCTCACGCTCGACGTGGCCAAGCCCACCGCCTGCACGAAGAAGGCCACGCTCGTGGCGGCCGCCCGCGGCGGCCACCTGTGGGGCCATGGCAAGGGTCGTTACCGCACGCGCGGGCGGCGCGGCTCGGGCGCCGTGCGCGGCACCACGTGGTTGACAGAGGAGCGCTGTGAGGGCACCTTCTTCCAGGTGAAGGACGGCATCGTCGAGGTGAAGGACTTCACGCTGAAGAAGACCGTGCTCCTCAAGAAGGGCAAGAGCTACTTGGCACCGGCGAAGAAGAAGTGAGACGGACCCGCGCACTACTCGTCGCATGCGCGACCGCGGCCGTGGCGCTGGCGGTGCCCGTGAGCGCGAGCGCGACTGCCGGGGGCGGGGGCACGTTCTCGTTCACGCAGCCGACGGGCTCGCCGTTCGGCATCGGCATCGGCGGCGACGCCCCCGTCTTCGTCGCCCAGGGCGACCTCGACCGCGACGGCACGCCCGACCTGGTGACCGCGAACGACGGGTCGAACGACATCTCGGTGCTGAGGGGCAACGGGGGAGGGGGGTTCGCCGCCGGCGCCCGGTTCTCCATCGGAGGCGGCACCCAGCCCGCGGAGGTCGCCATCGCCGACTTCAACCGGGACGGCAAGCCCGACGTGGCGACGGTCAACAGGACCTCGAACAACGTGTCGATCCTGCTCGGGAACGGGCTGGGCTCCGTGGCTCTGTTCGGCGCGCCCATCACCGTCGGCGCGAGCCCGAACGCGATCGGCGTGGGCGACTTCAACAGGGACGGCAAGCTGGACCTCGTCACGGTCAGCCCGGCCGCCAATCGGGTCGACATCCTGACCGGGAACGGGTCGGGCGGGTTCGTCGACTCGTCGTTCTCCACCGGCGGTGCATTCGAGCCCTTCAACGTGACGGTCGCCGACGTCGACCGCGACGGCAAGAGCGATCTCGTCCTGCCCGACACGCCGGACAACAAGGTCGCGATCTTCCTCGGAAACGGCCCCGGCACCTTCACCGCAGCTACGGGGTCGCCGATCGACACCGGCGGATCGTCGGGCCCGGCCGACGTGGCCGTGGCCGACTACGACCGCGACGGGAAGCCGGACCTCGCGGTGGCGAACGAGGGCTCCGGCTCGATCGGGGTCTGGCTCGGCACCCTCCCCGGCCAGTTCACGCAGAAGGTCGGCTCGCCCTATTCCTCCTTCCCGGGCCAGGCCCCGTCCTCCCTGACGGCCGCCGACCTCGACGGCGACGGCACCCTGGACCTGCTGGCGGTGAGCACCACCGGGGGAAGCGTGGCGACCCTGGCGGGCGACGGCGCCGGCGCCTTCGCGGTCGACGGACTGCCGATCGGCGGCCCCGGCGGCAACCCGCCCACGGGAATCGCCGTGGGCGACCTCGACGGCGACGGACGCCCCGACGTGGCGGCTGCCAACCACCTCGCCGACAACGTGACGGTCGCTCTGAACACCACCGACTTCCAGCCGAAGAACTACCTCGGCCCGCCCACGGCGCTCTCGAGCGCGGGCGACCAGCCGACCGACGTGGAGACGGGCGACTTCAACCGCGACGGGAAGCTCGACGTGGCGATGACGCGCGTGGCGGGGCCGCACGCGAACACGGTGGGCGTCCGGCTCGGCAACGGGTCCGGGGGCTTTGCCCTCGAGGACTTCTACCCCCTCGGCGCCACCGGCCCTGCGGGCGTGACCGCAGCCGACCTGAACGGCGATGGCTACCTGGACCTGGCGGTCACGAACACCGCCAGCGCCAACGTCGCGATCCTCCTCAACAGCGGGTCGGGCACCTTCCTCGTTCCCGCCGCGCATGCGCCCGCCGTGAGCAACCCGCTCGGGATCACGCACGGCGACTTCGACCGCGACGGGGACCAGGACCTCGCCGTGGCCCTGA
>JAXDJC010000303.1:0-3390 GCA_034663685.1 Thermoleophilaceae bacterium | reverse complement strand
AGTTTTCAGGGCTTGTCGCGGGCACATACTGGGTCTCTATCGACTCAGCTCAATCAACGCTCTCCGGCCTGACTCCCACTCAGACAGGACGGGGCACACTGCCGACTGACAGCAACGTAAATCCCTCAATGGTCGTGCTGTCGCCTGGAAACATGCAGGATGAAACAGTGGATTTCGGCTATTCGTCGCCGGGCATTAGCGGGATCGGCGACTTTGTCTGGAATGACAGCAACGGCAACGGCGTCCAGGACTCGGGCGAGCCCGGACTGCCGGGTTTGACAGTGAATCTGTGTTCCGACTCGACCTGCTCCACAATCACCGCAACCACCACTACAGATCAGAATGGTGCATACCATTTCACCGCTTTATTCCCGGGCACCTACTACGTTCAGGTAAACATGCCCACTAACTTCACGCCATCCCCGGTTCAAGTAGGTTCGCCCGCTCTGGATAGCAACGGAAGCATTGCACAGGTATTGCTTCCTGATAACTTCACAGATAACACCATAGATTTTGGCTTCGTTCCGCCTGCCCAGGGTGCTATAGGCGACTTTGTCTGGCACGACCTAAACCGAAACGGAATTCAGGACAATTCGGAACCGGGGATCAACAACGTAACGGTTCAGCTGACCGACTCTAAGGGCGTGGGAACAACCACTAACACCGTCTCGCACAACGGACAAGACGGCTACTATCAGTTTACGGGGCTGTCGGCCGGGACCTACACAGTGCGCATTGTTGACAGCAGTGTACCTCAGGATTACGTTGCGACCATTGTCAATGCCGCGGGCGCCACCAATGCCAACGACAGTAACAATGCAACCGGGGCATCGGTGACCCTCTCGACAAACTCAAGCGTGGACGAGACAATTGACTTCGGTTACGTTTCTCCATGTGCAGGAGCAATCGGCGACTTCGTCTGGAATGATTTGAATGGAAATGGCATTCAGGATCCAGGTGAGGCGGGCATCCCCGGCGTGCCCGTCAGTCCGCGCTCATCCAGCAATACTCAGATTTTGTCAACGACCACTGGCTCTGATGGCTCCTATCGTTTCAAGGGCGTCTGCGCCGGAACATACACGGTCCAGGTAGTCCCGCCGGCGGATTTCATAGCCAGCACAACCAATGCCCCTGGTAGCTCAGTCAACAACGACAGTAATGGCAGCCCCGCTGACGTGACTTTGGGAATTGACGAAACGAACAGCACAATCGATTTTGGATATTACCCGAAGCTATCGATCACGTGTGCGACAAACTCTTCGGGAGAAGTCGGGGCGGCATTTACTGCTTCACCCGTGTCAGTCAGTGGCGGAGTGGCTCCATATACCCATGCAATCGGCTCCGGAACTTTACCGGCCGGGCTCACTCTGGATCACTCAACCGGGGTGATAAGCGGTACACCGACCGAGGCAGGCAGCTTTTCTATCACCGTAACCGACAGTAAGGGCAACACGGTCACAAGTTCGTGTCCATACACTGTGATTGCGGGCCCTTCGCTGGCCTGCTCTTCGGTCAACTCGGGCGAGGTCGGTGTCGCTTTCACCAGCCCCGCGATGATGGTCACCGGCGGCACCGCGCCGTTCACCTTCTCGGTAGCTACAGGCGCACTGCCGAGTGGTCTGACTCTCGATTCGACGACGGGCGCTATCACTGGTACTCCCACCGCAGCCGGCACGTTCACAATTGAGGTAACCGACGCGAATCACGTCGTGGCTGCGGGCACCTGCCCCTTCACAATCGTGGCAGCGCCCTCAATCGCCTGCTCATCCGTGAACTCGGGTGAGGTTGGGCTGGCGTTTAACAGCCCGGCAATGGTAGTCACCGGCGGAGTTGGAACGCTCACCTTCTCAGTGGGTACCGGCTCACTCCCGGCCGGTCTGGCGCTCAACGCCTCCACCGGTGCGATCACCGGCACTGCGACTGCTCCCGGTACGTTCACCATTCAGGTGACTGACGGCAACGGTGTTGTCGCCGCAGGCACCTGCCCCTTCACGATCGTGGCAGCACCGTCAATCGCCTGCTCATCGGTAACCTCGGGCCTGGTAGGCGTAGCATTTAGCAGCCCCGCGCTCACCGTGACAGGGGGCATTGCGCCCTTCACCTTCTCAATCGCCACAGGCTCACTCCCGGCCGGTCTGACGCTGAACCCGTCCAATGGCGCGATCACAGGTACCCCTACAACCGCAGGCTCTTTCACCATCAAAGTGACTGAGGCTAAAGGCGGCGTGGCAACCGGCACCTGTGGCTACACGTTCGTCGCGGCAGTGCCCTTAACAGTCGCGTGCGCCGGAGCAACCGGTCAGGTCGGCGTTCCATACCACTCCAGCATCGGGGTTTCCGGCGGACTCGCTCCCTATAACTACACCATCGCCGCCGGCTCGCTGCCCGGCGGTCTCTCGCTTAACGGTGACGGAACCATCACCGGCACACCAACCGGTGCAGGTACCTTCGGCTATACAGTGAAAGTAACCGATGCGCTTGGCGTCATAGCCTACTCCAGCTGCACGAGCGCCTGCACTACGGGCGGCACCACAACTGTGACGCTCGATTGGACCTCTAAGCTGGGGAACCTGGGTAACTCATACGCGTACACCGTCAACGGTGTTGCCCTTACAGCCTATGGCTTCAACGGCTCGAACCCTGCCATAGCCGGCACGCCGACCGCCCTTTACTCCAAGAACGACAGCAGCACGGAGAATGGCATCGGTATCGCGAGCGACGTCGATCACGAGATTAACACCACAAGCTTCATTCAGCTCGACATAAGCCAGCTAACCGGCTTCACCAACCCGAAGATCCTGCTGAACAGCGTGCAGTCCGGCGAATCCTACACCATTTACGGCTCGAATACACTGGGCGTTTTGGGTACCTTGCTTTCCGGCCCGGGTACGACGGCGAATACCCTTATCACCATGCCGGGTTTCGGAACCTATAAATACATCGGAGTCCGGGCGAATGTGGGCAACGTGCTGATAGGTGCGCTTACCTTCACCATCGGCAACTGTAAGATCGTCATTACCGCCCCTGTGGATCTCCAGTGCGGCACCTGTGTCGCCAGCAAGATCAACACAGGAACACCGTATTCAGCTTCTCTCGCCGCCACGGGCGGCACCGGGCCTTTCACGTTTTCCATTACGGCGGGCGCGCTGCCTCCGGGCGTTAGCCTCAACTCAATTACGGGCGCAATATCGGGTACGCCGACCACCGCTGGCACCTACACCTTTACTTCTCAGGTGGTGGATGCCGACGGTGGAACAGCTACCTCAATCTGTACCATCGTGGTCGTTGCCCCACCTATCAATCTGATCTGCGGTACCTGCGGAGCCACAAAGGCTTACGCGGGAACACAATACGCAGCCTCACTTTCAGTGACCGGCGGCGTGGGACCCT
>JAXDJC010000103.1:0-7575 GCA_034663685.1 Thermoleophilaceae bacterium | reverse complement strand
CGGAGTCCGCGGCGGCGAGGTTGGCGGCCACCACGTCGTGCACGTGCACGTAGTCGCGCGTCTGGAGGCCGTCGCCGAAGACGGTCGGGCGCTCGCCGGAGCGCAGCCGGCCGCAGAAGATCGCGATCACGCCCGCCTCGCCGAGCGGGTCCTGGCGCGGGCCGTAGACGTTGCCGTAGCGGAGCGAGACGGTGGATAGGCCGAACAGGCGGCGGAACAGCTCGCAGTAGCCCTCGGCGGCGAACTTGGACTGGCCGTAGGGCGCCTCGGGCGCGTTCGGGTGCGACTCCGGCGCCGGGATCTGCTGGGCCTCGCCGTAGATCGCCCCGCCCGTGCTCGTGTTCACCACCCGGCGCACCTCTGCGCCGCGGGCCGCCTGGAGCACGTTGATCGTGCCCTCCACGTTCACGCGCGCGTCGAACGCCGGGTCCTCGGCCGACTTGCGCACGTCGATCTGGGCGGCGAGGTGGAAGACCACCTCGGGCCCCGCGTCCCGGAAGATCGTGGCGAGCGCTTCCGGATCGCGGATGTCGGCCTCCACGAGCCGCGCGCCCTTGCTCTCGGCGCCCTCGAGGTTGGAGCGGCGGCCGGTGCTCAGGTTGTCCACCACGGTCACCTCGTCGCCGCGGGCGAGGAGGCCGTCCACCACGTTCGAGCCGATGAACCCGGCCCCGCCGGTTACGAGCGCACGCACCGGCGGCAAACTACTGATTCCGGCCGACAGGTCTGCCCACACCGTTATCGTCGGCCCGGTGCCCGGGCTGTTCGTCACCTTCGAGGGAATCGACCGCTCCGGCAAGACGACCCAGGCGCGGATGCTGGTCGACGCCCTGGGCGACGCCGCGGTGGCCGTGCGCGAGCCGGGCGGCACGGAGCTCGGGGAGCGGCTGCGCGAGCTGATCAAGGGCGCGGTGCCGATCGGGGGGCGGGCCGAGGCGCTGCTGTTCGCCGCCGCGCGGGCGCAGCTCGTGGCCGAGGTGATCCGGCCCGCTCTGGAGAGCGAGCGCGTGGTGGTCTCCGACCGCTACCTCGATTCCTCGCTCGCCTACCAGGGCGCTGCGCGCGGGCTCGGCGTGGAGCACGTCGCGCGGGTCAACGACTGGGCCACCGAGTCGCTCACCCCGGACCTCACGTTCCTGCTCGAGCTCGATCCCGCCGCGGCCGCCGGGCGCGCCGGGCAGCTCGATCGCTTCGAGGACGAGGGCGACTCGCTCCAGTCGAAGGTGGCGGACGCGTACGAGCAGCTGGCCGCGGCCGATCCGGCGCGCTGGCGGCGGCTCGATGCCTCGCGCCCGCCGGACGAGGTTCACGCGGAGGTGCTGGCGGCCGTCGAGTCCGCGCGCACGGGGGCGGTGGCTTGAGCGCCGTCGCTCTCCCCGGCACCGAGGACCACCCGCACGCGCGGATGGTGCTGGGCGCGGCGCTGGCCGGCACGCCGTCGCACGCGTATCTCTTCCACGGGCCCCCCGGCACGGGCAAGCGCACGGCGGCGCGCGCGCTGGCCGCCGAGCTGCTGGTGCTGGGCGAGTCCGATCCCGACGCGGCCCGTGCGCGCGTGCGCGCGGGAACGCACCCCGATCTCACCTGGGTGCGGCCCACGGGCGCGCACGAGATGCGGGTGAGCGACGTGGACGAGGCGGTGGTGGCCGCGGCCACGCGCACGCCGTTCGAGTCGTCCAAGCGCGTGTTCGTGCTCGAGGGGGCGGACACGATGAGCGACACGGTGGCCAACCGGCTGCTCAAGACGCTGGAGGAGCCGCCTGAGTTCGTGCACCTGATCCTCCTGACGGACGCGGTCGGGCAGGTGATCGAGACGGTGGTCTCGCGCTGCCAGCTCGTGCGCTTCGACCCCCTGCCGGCCGAGCGAATCGCCGCCGTGCTGGAGGGGGAGGGGGTGGAGGCCGCGCGCGCGGGTGCGTGCGGGCGGCTGGCGCTCGGCAATCTCACGCGGGCGCGGTGGCTGGCGTCGCCCGAGGGCGAGGCGCTGCGCGACGACGTGGACCGCCTGGTGCTGGACGCGCTCGCCGGCGAGAGCCGCGACGTGCGCGCCGGCGAGCCGTGGGCGGGGCTCTTGGCGCGGGCGGAGGAGCGCGGGCGCGAGGCGGCGGCTTCCCTGGCCGAGGTGGCTCGCAAGCGGCTGGAGGACGAGCCCAAGGGCCGCGATCGCAATGCGCTGGAGAAGGAGTTCGAGGAGACGGCGAAGCGCGACGGGCGCCGCGCGCGCACCGAGGTGCTCGACCTGGGGCTGGAGCTCGCCGCGGTGGCGTTCCGCGATCTGGTGTGCGTTGCGGAGAAGGCCGGCAGCGCGGTGCTGGGCGTGGACCGGATCGAGGCGCTGGCGCCGGCGGCGCGCGGACGCGATGCGCGACGGCTGCGCCAGGCCGTGGAGCGCTGCGAGGAGACGCGGCTGTCGCTCACGCTCAACGTGACGGAGGAGCTGGCGCTGTCGGCGCTGACGGTGCGGTTGAGGCGGCTGGTGGGGTCGGGGGACTAAGTCGGCTCGTCGCCCTCGAGCTGAGCTCGAAGGCGGTTGTAGAACTCGTCGGTCGCGCGTTGCAGATCCTCGGAGGGGTGGGTGAGCGTGGCTATGTCCCTGAGGTCCTGCCACCGCCCGGCCGCGCGCTTCATGCGAATCAGGTCGTCCACGCCCGCGACCAGTACCGTCAGGCCGCCGAAGGAGACGCTCGTGGCGTTGCGGCGGAGCTCTTCGTAGGAGCCACCGTAAACCTGCTCGGCCTTGAGCACATCGAGGTCGCCGAAGCGGGTGACGAGCACAAGCTGATCCGCACGCGCAAGCCGGTGCGGGTCGGTCAGCGGAAGCGGGCTCCGCACCTTCCTCCACACCGCCTCGAGCTCGGTCAGTGCCTCCGCAAGCCGCGCGTAGTTGATGAGGTCGGGCCGCGGAATGAGGTCGACGTCGTCGGTGAGGCGTGGACTTCCGTATGCCTGCACCGCCACGCCGCCGACCAGGACATACTCGACGCCGAACTCGGCGAGTGTCTCCAGCATGTGGTGGGGTTCGAAGCGCTCGGGCTTATAGACCGTCACGGGTCCGCCCTGCTTGCGCTGTCCCTCGGCCACGTGCATTCGGAACTCGGCCACGTTCTTGTTCGAGGCGAGGACGGCCGGAAGGAGCAGCTCCATTGGCGCCTCGCGGGCGTCGAGCACGCGGAACGGCTCCCCGTCGTACTCCATCGGTTCGCTCGTCAAAGCCGGCTCCTCGCCCACCGCGTGGAGCAGTCCGCGCAGGCGACCCCAGGTCACGTCCTCCTCGCCGCGCTCGATCCGGCTGATCGACGCCTGCGTGGTCCGAGCCCGGTGAGCCAGCCGTGCCTGGCTCAGGCCGTGGCGTTCCCGCGCTTCCCGGACTAGCGTCGCCGGATCCATGGCCATACCGTATACGGCATGGCCATTCGAGGACGGTCGCAGCGCCTCGGCACCGCCGCATCCGGCGGGGCTCGACGCAGCGGTCGACTCGCAGCACCTCGCCTTCCCGCCCGAGCCACACCAGGTCCAGCGCGAACCGCATCCCGAACGTGTGCACGCTCGAGCAGCGCGGGATCAGCAGCCCGTATCCGGCCGGCAGATCGTGCAGGAATGCCAGCCCGACCAGCCGCGCGCGGAAGCCGCGGGCCTCAAGCAGGACGAGCCCGCCGCCGATGTCGTGGGCCGGAAGACGCCTGAGTCTGCGGGGCAGCACATACCGTTAAGGCAGCGGGCCGGAAACCTCGCCCCCGCTGTCTAGACTCGCGCCGACCCGCCGACGTAGCTCAGCTGGTAGAGCACTTCACTCGTAATGAAGGGGTCCCCGGTTCGAGTCCGGGCGTCGGCTTCGCGGGACCATCGGACCGCGCCGCAATTTCGAAGCTGGCACGATGGCAACGTGATCCGCCTCTGGATGGTCGGGGCCGTGATCGCGACTGCCCTCGCGGCCGTCGCCAGTCCGGCTGCGGCGTTCGACCTCACTGTCACCCACGTCGAGGTCACCCAGGCGATTCAGAACGACACGAACTCGATCGAGCTCGTCGCGGGCAGGAGCACCGCGGTGCGCGCGACGATCGGGACGGCCGGCCAGCAGGGCGGGACACCGGTTCCGGTCAACGGGCGCCTCCATGTCTTCCAGAACGGGACCGAGCTGACGCCCGCCGCGGGCGTGCCCGCCATGAACCAGCCGTTCGCGCCGCCGGCGAGCCCGAACCCCGCCAACGAGAACGACACGCTCAACTTCGAGCTTCCCGCGCCGACGGGCATCGGCAACTCCTCCGATGTCGACTTCCGGGTCGACCTCGCGCCTCAGCGCGCCGAGGAGAGCCTGACGAACAACTCCGGTTTCGCGAGCAACCTCGTCGCGCGGGTGCGCTCGTTCCCACGCGTGTACTTCATGCGCGTGAACTACGCGGGCGGCGGCCTGCCGGACCTCGCCTTCGTCCGCCCGGGCACCGGCGACGCGTTCATGTGCGGGATCCTGCCGGTCGACGATTCACAGCCTGAGCTCTATCGCCAGGCGCCACTCCCGTCGCTCGTCTACAACGAGGACTCCGATGGCGACGGCTTCCTCGACAAGGGGGTCGACGAGGACCATCTGATGGCCAAGCTCGCGGCTCAGCGTCAGCTGCTGGTCGACAATGGGCTCGGGGCCAACGATCTCACCCATCTCTACGGGTGGCTCAAGGGTCCGGTCGGCGGGAACGGGCTCGGCCAGCTCCCGGGGCACACCGCTTTCGGAAATACGGATCCCGTGCGCGGCCAGCGCAGCTTCGCGCACGAGCTGACCCACAACCTCGGGCTCGACCACGTCAATCGGTCGATCAACCCGTTCTTGGGCTGGGATGTCGGCGCGGGCCTCGACGCGAACCCGGCCGCGAACAACACGACCGGCCGGGTCAAGCCGCAGCCGCGCTTCGACATCCAGGTGCCCGGCCAGCTGACCAACTCGGCCTGGGTCGACCAGATCGACTACCAGTACATGCTCAACTACTCCGAGTTCGCCCCGGAGGACCCATTCGCCCGGATCAGGAAGCTCGCGCAGCGCTACATGCTCGTGGTCCGCGGCCGCGTCGATCCGGGCGGTCAGAAGGTGACCGAGCTCGACCCCGCATTCCGTTACCCGTGGCTGTCGGAGGCCACGCCGCCGCCCTCGGCACGCGCGCAGCTCCAGGTCACCGTCAAGACGACGGACGGCAAGACGGTCAAGGTCGGGGCCGCGGCGATCACGGGCAACGACGAGGACCCGGGTGCGCACACGAAGCAGGGCTACTTCGAGGCCATGGTGCCGGTGAGCGGGACGGTGGCGTCGGTCCAGATCGCGAGACGGTCCACCAGCCCGCTGCACAAGTCGGCCACGCCACCTCTCGCGGGCCGCACACGCTCGATCCACCGGCCGCAGATCGCATCGCTGAGGGCGCTCGGCGGCAATGCGCTCGAGGGACGTAGGACGATCGACTGGACCGCGCACGACACGGACACCAAGGCCAAGGACGTGCGGTTCCAGGCCGCGTACAGTCCCGACAACGGCAAGTCGTTCGTGCCGATCGGGGTCGACTTCAAGGGCTCGAAGCTCACCTTCGACACGAGCGAGGTCCCGCCTTCCAAGGGCACCGGGATCATCAGGATCTTCGCGAGCGACGGCCTGAACTCGACCTACCGCGACCTCAAGGGGATCAGCGTGAACTCGGTGGTCCAGCCGGCGCCCACCGCCTGCCAGGACCCGTAGGACCGGCCCCGCCCGCCGGGCGAACCGCCGCTCAACTGCGCTCAGTTCGTACGATCGGCGCCCACATGCCCTCGAACGCCGATGACATGGTCGCGGTGGCCCGCGCCCGCGCCGAGCAGCTCGCGGCGCCCGGGCTCAGCTCGGCGCCGCGTCGCAAGGTGGCCGTGCTCGCCTGCATGGACGCGCGGATCGACCTCGTCGCGATGCTCGGCCTCGAGCCAGGCGACGCGCACATCATCCGCAACGCCGGCGGGCTCGTGACCGACGACGCCATTCGCTCCTTGAGCATCTCCCAGCGGCTGCTGGGCACCGAGGAGGTCGTGGTTGTCATGCACGACGGGTGCGGGCTGTGTGGTGCGTCGGACGAGGAGTTCATGGAGGCGCTGGCGGCTGAGGGCGTGACGCCGGACTGGCGGCTCGGGGCTTTCGAGGACGTGGAGTCGGCGCTGCGCGACGGCCTGGCCCGGCTGCGCTCGGCACCGGAGCTGCCGGCGCGGGATCACGTGCGGGGGTTCGTGTTCGATCCGGAGACCGGGGCGCTGCGCGAGGTGTCGGCGGCCTCGGACGAATAGGCTCCCGCGCGCCATGGCTGCCGACCGCGAGCTCGATCTTGTTCTCTACGGCGCGACGGGCTTCGTGGGGAAGCTCACCGCGGAGTACCTGGCGCGGGCGGCGCCATCGGGCACGCGAATTGGTCTGGGGGGGCGGAACGAGGAGAAGCTCGCGAAGCTGCGCGATTCCCTGGGCGCCGCCGCGTCCGACTGGCCGCTGGTGGTCGCCGACTCGGACGACGCGACCGCGCTGCACGAGCTGGCCGCGCGCGCGACCGCCGTGGCGACGACTGTCGGGCCCTATCGCAAGTACGGGCTGAAGATGGTCGACGCGTGCGCGTCGAACGGCACGCACTACGCGGACCTGACCGGCGAGGTCCTCTTCATGCGCGACACGATCCGTCAGTTCGACGATGTCGCCCGCGAGAGCGGCGCGCGGATAGTGCACAACTGCGGCTTCGACTCGATCCCGTCGGACCTCGGCGTGCTCCTCCTGCACGAGGCGGCCGGCGAGCTCGAGGACACGACGTTCGTGGTCCGCCGGCTCCGCGGCGGCATGAGCGGCGGCACGCTCGACTCGATGAAGGGAATGATCGACGAGGTCCGTGCCGACCGGTCGCTGATGAAGGTGCTCGGCGACCCGTACTCGCTCTCGCCGGAGCGGGCGTCAGAACCGGACCTGGGCAACGAGCGCGACCCGGTCGGCGTCGAGCACGACAGCGAGCTGGGCGGCTGGCTGGCGCCGTTCATCATGGGCCGGATCAACACGCGGGTGGTGCGCCGCTCGAACGCGCTTTTGGGGCACGCCTACGGGAAGCGGTTCCGCTACCGCGAGCTGATGCGGACCGGCGAGGGGCTGGGGGGCCGGGCGAAGGCGCTGGGCGTGGCGGGCGGCCTGGGAGCGCTGGCCGGCGGCCTGGCACTGCCGCCATCTCGGTGGGTCCTGGACCGAGTGCTGCCCGACCCCGGAGAGGGCCCGTCCGACGACCTGGTCCGAAACGGCTTCTACGAGATCGAGATCCACGCCCGAACGCCCACGGGGGAGCGGTGGGTGTGCGAGATCGAGGCGAAGGGCGATCCGGGCTACGGGGCGACCTCGGTGATGCTGGGGGAGGCGGGACTGTGCCTGGCTCTTGATGGGTCGCGGCTCCCGGAGCGGGCGGGGGTGCTGACGCCGGCTACGGGCTTGGGGGATGCGTTGGTGGCGCGGCTGCGGGGGGCTGGGCAGCGGTTTGAGGTGAGTCGGGGCTCATAACCCGAAGGTCAAGAGTTCAAGTTCAAATTCCACCTCCACTTCCAATCGGAACGTGC
>JAXDJC010000090.1:0-2532 GCA_034663685.1 Thermoleophilaceae bacterium | reverse complement strand
TGAACGACGAGAAAGGGGTTGAGCGGGCTCCGAGCGAGCGCGCGCAACGGCCGAAGCCTCAACGCTGAAAACCACGCCCGTATCGCCCGCGAGAAGAGGCGCCCGTACCACCAGGCGCGGATGCGCTCGAAGTTGACCACCCCGTAGGGCGAAACCGCCTCGACACCAATCTGTCCGTCGGCGGCGTGGGCCCAGCGGCGGATCTCGCGGTATCGAGGGAGAAATGGCTGCCGCGGGCTGTGCAGTCGAGCCGGGACCGAGCCGGGGTAGTGCCAGAAGTCCACCGGGCAGCTGCCGTTCGGCTGCGACAGCACGACAACCCCCGGGCTGCGCAGGACGCGTAGAGCCTCGGCGACGTACCGACCCCGGTGCTCTTGATAGTTCCAAGCGACCTGCTCGGACACACCGCTTTCCCCTTCGATGCCGACATGCTCGATCACTCCGAACGAGACCACCGCGTCAAACGTCGCGTCCGCGAAGGGAAGCGCTCGCCCGTCCGCGCGCACGTAGGGCCATGCAGGCTCCCGCTGTCCCCAGTCGCGCGCACGCCAGCCCACGTCGACGCCAATCGCATCGACGCCGTGCGCTCGCAAGACCTCGACTGCCGCGCCAAACCCGCAGCCGTCATCGAGCACTCGAACGTCGCTCAAAGCGTTCCCGTTCCGGGCAGCGAGCTTCTGCAGCAATGGCAAGTAATAGCGCTCTGCCCGAAGGCGCTCGCCGCGCTCGTCGACATGGCAGGGGGTCTCGATGTCCTCGAACCGCAGATCTGGCGCGAAGTCCCAGTACCCCTCTCTCGTGTACGCACTGGCGCAGGAGGGACACGAGACCTCATCGCCCGAGGGTTGCAGCGACGCCCGGCAGCGCGGGCAGACCAAGGGCGGCAGCGGCACGCGGCGGATGCTAAGGGAACGCCGAGTCCCCGGAGGGGTTGAGACGACTTACCTCAAGCGTGTGTGGCCGTTCCCAATTCGTCGGAATCGGAATCCCCGACGCGCTGCGGCTGGGGGGTCGTGAGCTCGGGGTGCTCGCCGCGCGCGATCTCCAGGGTCTTCGCGAGGCCGCGCCTGGCCTGGAGCTCGATCACCCGTTGCACAACGGCGCGGAAGGGCAGCAGGGCGCCCACCCAGCCGGGCGAGACGACCCGCCGGGAGCGCCGGCGGATGCCGCGCTCGATCGCGTCGATCGCCGGCTCGACCGGAGCGACCGGCAGGTGGCCGTGGCCGCCGAGCGGCATGCGCGCCGCCGCTTCCGTGGCGAACCCGCGCGAGGTCATGTCCGTGTCGAGCTCGGCGAAGTAGGCGACACCGACGCGGGCGCCAGACGGACGCAGCTCGATTCGCAGCGAGTCGCCGAGCGACTCCACCGCGGCCTTGGACGCGCAGTAGGCGGACATCAGTGGGAGGTGCACCGCGGCGGCCAGCGAAGCGGTCAGGAGGAAGTAGCCGTCGCGATGGCTGACGTGGGGTCCGGCGGCGCGCACGAGGTTGTACGCCCCCGTCAGGTTCACGGCGAGCGTCGCGTCCCAGACCTCGGCATCCCCGTCGACCAACGTCATCTGCGCGCCGATGCCCGCGTTGGCGATCGCCACGTCCAGCCCTCCGAGGCGCTCCACTGCCTCGGACACGGCCTCCTCGACGCGCCGGCGGTCGGCGACGTCGCACTCCCACCAGGGCGCGTCGCCGCAGGTGGCTGAGACCTCGGCCAGCAACTCGGGCTCCAGGCCCAGCAGCGCAACGCGCGCGCCGCGCTCGTGCAGGCGCCGAGCCGTTCGGGCCCCGATCCCTCGCGCCGCTCCCGTGATGATGACCCGGCGCCCCTCCAGACTCGCTTCACGCGCCATGCGCGTTCCTCCTTCGTTCGAAGATCGCTTGCAGCGCACGCACGGCGCGCGGCGACGGGCCGCCCGGCAGCGGGTCGGGCTCCACGGCCAGCGCGTTGAGCGTCATGGCCAGCATCTCGTAGTGGCCCACCAGCAGGCAGAGCTCGATCAGGTCGGTGTCCGACATGAGCGGGCGCAGCTGCGCCCAGAGCGAGTCGGAGACGGTGCGGTCCGCGTGCAGCTCGTCGGCCGTGCGCAGCAGCAGGACCTGGCGGGCCGACCATCCTTCGGCGTCCGGGCCCGACCGGACGCGCTCGACCTCCTCCGCGCTCAGGCCGGCGAGCGCTCCCAGCCGCTCGTGGTGGCGCCACTCGTACTCGCACCCGCAGTTGTGGGCGACACGCAGGATCACCAGCTCGCTGTCCCGGCGCGGCAACGCGCCACCGGGCATCAGCGCGCCGGCGAACCGCAGCCAGCGCCGAAACAGGCGGCGGTGCCGCGCCAGCGTGGTGAAGAGATGCGGCGGGCGCCCACCCGTCGCAGCGCCCAGCAGGCGCGCGATCAGCGCGTTGACGGCCCCGATCTCGCGCCGCGATCCTGGTGTGATGCGCGGCTCAGGCATCGGCATCCACGGCGTACGAGACCAGCTTCGTCAACAGCTCGATCTCGTCCGGCTGGGACATCGTCCTCAGGATACGGCGTGGGGGAGC
>JAXDJC010000073.1:0-9059 GCA_034663685.1 Thermoleophilaceae bacterium | reverse complement strand
AAGCCGTTCTGCGACGGCACGCACTCGAAGATCGGGTTCGACGCGGCCACCCGCGCCGTGCGCGAGTCCGAGGCCGGGTAGCCGGCTACTTCAGGCGCTTCGAGACCCAGGCGAACGCGTCGTTCTGGGGCGCGTCGGCCAGGGCGACCGAGGTGTGGTCGATGTCGTCCCAGAGCTTGTAGTCCACCTTGGCCCCTCGCTTGCGGAGCCCCTTGACCATCGCCGTCGTGAAGTTCGGAAGCACCGTGGTGTCCACCTTGCCCTGCTCGACGTGCAGCGGCGTCGTGAGCGTCAGGTCGGTCGGGTCGTTGGCGCGGACGGCCGCGAGGAAGCCCTTGAGATCGGCGCCCTTCTTGAGTAGCGCGTTCGGCGCCGTCTTCGCGAAGTCCGAGTCGGCCGAGTTGATGTCCGGGATGCACCCCGAAAGCGTCTGCGGGTAGAGCTCCTTGCCGCGGTCGGAGAAGAGCGACGTGATCTTGAGCGCCGGGTAGGCCGCATCGATGCCGCGGGCGAGGAGCGCGAGGTAGCCGGTCCTGCGCGAGGGCTGGTCTCCACCCGTGGTGTTGCTCAGGATCTCGTCGCCCTGGGCGAACGGCGCGAAGGCGGCCGTGCCGCGCAGGTCGAGCTCCGGCGTGTACCTGGGCGCGAGCGCGGCCGCGAAGATGGCGGCGTGGCCGCCCTGCGAGTGGCCGGCGATCACCAGGCGCTTGCCGAGGCTCTTGTGCGCCTGGCGCGCCGCGCGCACCATGTCGAGCACCGACCGCCCCTCCGAGTTTCCGACCAGGTACGGATGGACGCCCCGGGTGCCGAGCCCCTCGTAGTCGGTGCGCACGACGGCGAACCCGGCGTCGAGGAAGCGGTTGAGCAGTCCCTCGATGTAGACGTGGTAGGCGTTGATCGTGCCCTCGCCGGGGTTGCGAGAAGGCGCGCACTGGTCGCCGATACCGCTCGTCGCGTGCGCCCACGAGACGATCGGCCAGCCGCCCTTGGGAGGCGTGCCGTTCGGGATGTGCACGAGCCCGGACACCGCGACCGGCTTTCCGTTCACGCCGGTCGAGCGGTACAGGAGCAGCTCGTTGGTCCTCGCGGAGGTCAGCGCGTCCGGCTCGGGCTCGTCCCGGATCCAGATCGCGTCGCCGTGCACCTTGCCCGGCATCGGCTTGGGCGGGTTGTAGAACGCGTTGCCGGAGACGCCGCTCAGCGGCGGGGCGAACGCCGGGGCGGCGAGCACGAGGAACGCGACGCTCGTGAGCAGCGCGAGGATCCGGAGGCGGCGGGGCACAGGGCTGAGTCTAAGGGGGGCGAAGCCGTCCTCGCACGCGCTTAACGTGAGGAGATGCCGCGAACCTTCCACGTCTGCAGCGCCTGTGGCCACGAGAGCGCCAAGTGGCATGGCCGCTGCCCGGGCTGCGACGAGTGGAACACGCTCGTCGAGGAGGCGCCCCCGGTCGCGCCCGCCGGCGGCGGCATCGGCCGCGCAGCGCGCGCCGGCGCCAAGCCGCTGCGCCCCGTGCCGCTCGCCCAGGTCGAGGCCCCCGCGGTGCCCCGCCTCGTCACCGGGATCGGCGAGTTCGACCGCGTGCTCGGCGGCGGGCTCGTGCCCGGCTCCCTCGTGCTGCTCGGCGGCTCGCCGGGGATCGGCAAGTCCACCATCACCGCCAGCGCCCTCGGCAACCTCGCGGCGTCGGGGCGGTCGGTCCTGTACGTGAGCGGCGAGGAGTCGGCCGCGCAGGTCCGGCTCCGCGCCGAGCGCCTGGGGCCGCATGCGCTGAGCGTGCCGATCGTGGCCGAGACGAGCCTCGAGCCGGTCATCGCCACGATCGAGGCCGAGCGCCCCGAGGTGTGCGTGGTCGACTCGGTGCAGACGCTCCACGCCGCCGACCTCACGGGCGCCGCCGGCTCGGTCGGGCAGGTCCGCGAGGTGGCCGCCCGCCTCGCCCGGGTGGCCAAGGAGCGCGGCGTGGCCACGGTGCTCGTGGGGCACGTGACCAAGGAGGGCGCGCTCGCGGGCCCGCGCGTGCTCGAGCACCTCGTGGATTGCGTGCTCCAGTTCGAGGGCGAGCGCGAGCGCACCTACCGCACGCTGCGCGCGCTGAAGAACCGCTTCGGGTCGACCAACGAGGTGGGCGTGTTCGAGATGCGCGAGAGTGGGCTCGAGGAGGTGGCGGACGCCTCGGCGCGGTTCGTCGACGAGGCCACGCGCGCGCCCGGCTCGGTGGTGCTCTGCGCGATGGAGGGCTCGCGGTCGCTGCTCGTGGAGGTGCAGGCGCTCGTGGCGCCGTCCAACGCCGAGCCGCCGCGGCGCATCGCCAACGGGATCGATCGCAACCGGCTGGCGCTCGTGCTGGCGGTGCTCGCCCGCCACGGCGGCGTGCAGGTGGGCTCGAGCGACGTGTTCGTGTCCGTGGCCGGCGGCGTGCGGGTGGAGGAGCCGGGCGCGGACCTCGCGGTCGCGCTGGCGGTGGCCTCCGCCGCGCGCGGGATCGCCGCCGCGGGCGACGGCCGCGGGCAGCCGCTCGCAGCGTTCGGCGAGATCGGCCTGACCGGCGAGCTGCGTCACGTGGCGCACCCGGACCGCCGCCTGGCGGAGGCCGCCAAGTTCGGGCTCGGCGATGTGGTCCACCCCGCGGGCTCGGTCAAGACCGTGCGCGCCGCGCTGGCGCAGGCGTTCGACGGCGCGCCGGCCCGAGCGGCCGCCTGAGGCAACCGGCGAGCGCGACCCCCTCCGGCCGCTACGCTCCCGGCCGGGGAGCGGGGGATGAGATTCGGTAAGAGCTTCGGGTGGGTCGTGGCGGCGCTGGTCGCGGTGCTGGCTGTGCCCGCGAGCGCGAGCGCCGGGCAGGTCAAGGCGGGCGCCGCCATCGAGGACGCCAGCTGGCACGTGGGAGCCTCGGCGGGCCAGTACGCATCGGGGGACAACCTCGACGCCAACGACGCGGGCGGCGCGTTCGCCAGCGTCCACTCCCAGGATCCCCACAGCCACTCGATTCGCCGCGCGCCGTCCTACGGAATCCAGTCGCGGCTCTCGGCGCGCGCGATCGTGGTTCAGGGCGCCGACGGTAGGAAGTTCGCCCTCGTCAAGAACGACCTCTACATCCCGCAGGACCTCCTCTGGCGCCGCACCGCGCAGATCCTCGAGAGCAAGGGGATCGGGATCAACCGCGACAACCTCACGACGACCTCGACTCACGACCACTCGTCACCGATGTACTCGTCCACGGGATGGGGCGTGTGGGTGTTCCAGGACGTGTTCGACTTCCGCTTCTTCGAGTACCAGGCGCAGAAGCAGGCGCTTGCCGTCGAGCGGGCCAACGCCGCGATGGTGCCGGTGAAGGTCGGCGCGTCCGTGAGCCAGTACTCCTTCGTGCAGCGCAACGTGCCGGGCCCCTCCACCGCGGACGACGGCTCGCCGGCCGGGTTCCCCAACGACTACACCGACCACGACCTGATGGTGATCCGCTTCGACACCCTCGACGGCAAGCGGACGGTGGCCAACCTCATCAACTTCGCCGTGCACCCCGAGGACAACGAGGGCAACGACCTGATCAGCGGCGACTACGTCACCCCTATGCAGCGGATGGCCGACCGCGCCACCGGCGCCGTGAACATCTACACGCAGGGCGCCGTGGGCAACACCGAGCCCGAGGACAACCGCTGGCACAACATCCACGAGCGGGCGTACTTCTCGCACGGCCAGTACGCGCAGTCGGAGCTCAAGGCACGCGGCATCGCCGGAGCGGTCGTCAAGACCTGGAAGGACATCGGCGACAACACGCCCGAGAACCCCGGCCGCTTCGTCCCGTTCCAGACGGACTTCGGCAACGGCGACGTGCGCTTCGAGGACCGCTGGTTCCCCGGCCCGGCGTCGCACCCGTACCCGGGGATCTCGTCGTGCAGGACCGACGCCGCGCTCGCCGGCGACCCGCGCGCGCCGATCGTCGGCTTCCCGGACTGCGCGGCGGCGAGCGACTACCGGCGGGAGTACTACGACGCCAACTGCAAGGACTTCGGCGGCCCCGACCAGCTGTGCCAGGGGCCGTCCAAGCCGTTCGAGCTGATCAGGGACGCCGGCGTGACCACGGACACGATCCAGAAGCTCGGGATCCCGGTGCCGGAGAACTACTCGGCGCCGTCCTACACCGGGCTCGAGGAGGACGTGAGCGTGCACCTCCAGGCGTTCCGGATCGGCGACATCCTCGTCACCGCCTGCTCGTGCGAGCAGTGGGCGGACCAGTCGAAGGACATCAAGACCCGCACCGACCGCGTACCCGGCAACCAGCACCTCGGCTACGACTGGACCGACCAGTGCGTGCCCGCCGGCGGCGCGACCTGGACCTGCCCGCACCCGAACGGCCCGCTCACGATCTCGACCGAGACGAAGAACAAGGTCCACGCCCAGGTGCACAACGATGCGACCGGCTGGGACGACCTCGCCTACGTGCCGCAGGCGGAGAGCGAGCCGACCGACCCGAACCAGATCAAGGGCAACTACAGCTGGGACGACACGCCCGACGCGCCCCACGCCGCGCAGGCGGCCCAGAACGCGCAGCTCGGCTACGGCCTGACCATGGCGATCGGGATGGCCAACGACTACAACGGCTACATCGCGACCTACCGCGAGTACCAGCGCGGCGACCACTACCGCAAGGCGCTCACCGCCTGGGGCCCGCACTCGAGCGACTACATGTCCACCCGGCTCGTGAAGCTCGGGCGCTCTCTGAAGGACGGCTCCGACCCGTTCCCGCGCATCCCCGGCAACCTCAACGTGGTGAGCGGCCTCACGCCGGGCGAGTGGCCGGGCGGCGATGCCAAGGTCACCGCCGACCTCCAGAACAACGAGAACCGGGCCACCACGATCGGCAATTTCGCCACCGGTGGGCTGGCCGCGTACGAGGCGTCGCTCCCGGACGATCTCAAGGCTGAGGCGGTCCGGCAGCCGGCCGACGTGGAGCGCTTCGGGGCGTCGTCGTTCACGTGGGTGGGCGGCTCGAACTACAGCGACAACCCGGTGGTCACGGTCCAGCGCTTCACCGACGGCAAGTGGACGGACTGGGCCGATCAGAGCGGCGAGCTGCCCGTCACGCTCCAGTTCCCTCCGACCGAGGACCGGCCGTCCTACCGGATCCAGGGCTCGCGGTTCGAGTGGACGGCTCACTTCGAGGCGTTCGTGTCGCGCTCCGACCTGATGGACCGCCCGCTCGCCACGCCGCCGGGCTCCTACCGCTTCGTGGTGGCCGGCAAGCGCCAGCAGGGCGGCGCGCCGGTGGACTACAAGCTCACCTCGAAGGAGTTCCTCGTCAAGCCGTGGACGGGCGTGACGATCGAGAGCCTCGGCGTCGATACCGGCCAGACCTCCTTCAAGGTCGGCCCGCGGCGGAGCCTCGACTGCAACCCCGGCGGCGCCACGCTCAAGGCGCGGCTCGGCCCGATCGACTATCCGGACACCTGGCAGTCGAACTACCCGGCCAAGATCCCGTTCATCACGCCGGACCGGCGCTGCTACCGCGACCCGGCGGCGCCCACCGACCCCGACAAGGTCGAGTGGTACTGCAGGCCGCAGAACGGCGACCCGCACGGCTGCTCGTTCCGGCCCTGGCTCGACGTGGGCGACCTCGATCGCGTGGTGTTCACGTTCGTGACCGCGAGCGGCAAGGTCGAGCGCGTGAAGGGCTCCAAGGAGGGCGGCAGCTGGGTGGCCGATCGCAAGCTGAAGAGCGGCGAGGGCGTGTACATCGAGGCCGGCGACGCCTGCGACGTCTACGGCAACTACAACGGCAAGGCGAGCGCCACGGTGGGGAACAAGGATGCCGTCCCGGACAAGCCGCCCGCGGGCTTCAGCTGCGTACCCAAGCCGGTCGCCGGCTCGGTGCCCGGCGAGGGAGGCGGCTCCGGCTCCGGCTCCGGAAGCGGGAGCGGGAGCGGCTCGGGCTCCGGCAGCGGCTCCGGCTCGGGCTCCGGCGGCAACGGCCTCGGCGGCTCGAACCCGCTCGGGCTCCCGGCGTCCACGGCCTGCGTCGACCGCCGTCGCTTCAGCTTCAAGATCCACCAGCCGCCGCGCCGCCGGATCGT
The DNA here is from genome assembly GCA_034663685.1 of Thermoleophilaceae bacterium. GTDB lineage: Bacteria > Actinomycetota > Thermoleophilia > Solirubrobacterales > Thermoleophilaceae > AC-37. The sequence goes on along the minus strand of JAXDJC010000073.1, from coordinate 2,990 downwards.
GGCCGTGAACGCGTTCGTGAACGGCAAGCGCGTGCTCTCGCGCAAGGGCACGCGGATCACGCGGATCACGATCAAGAAGCTGCCGTCGAACACCACGACCTACCGCGTGCGGATCGTCGCCCTCACCAACCGCGGCGATCGCGTGATCAGCGACCGCCGCTACCACGGCTGCAAGAAGGGCCGGCCGACCACGCACGTCCAGCCCCACAAGAAGAAGAAAAAGAAGAAGTAGCGCGCCGGCGGGCGCCGGCGGTTCCTCGCAGATAGCGGGTAAGTGGGGGGTCGCGGGGCCTCCCTCCGGGTGGTCCAACCGCCCACATCGCGGATGGCGCGCGGCTCTCGCGGGCCTTAGGGATTAACCGTCCCTCCGACAGGACCCGCGAATGCCGCCCCGTCACGCTCACCCACATAACCCCTCCCTCCCCGGGAACCGGTGGGTCGTGGCGGCGGCGGTCCTCGCGGGCCTCCTCCAGCTCGTGCTGGCCCTCGCCCTCGCTTCCACATCTGCGGCCGACGACCCCTGCACCGCCACCTGGGACGGCGGCGCGCACAGCGTTCGCTGGCAGGACGCGACCAACTGGTCGGGCGACCGCGTCCCGCGCGCCGCCGACGTGGCGTGCATCCCCGCCGGCGCATCCGTCCGGCAGGAGCTCGGCGGGACGGTGGCCGGGCTCGGCGGCGAGGGCACCCTCACGATTCACAGCGGCGTGCTGAACGTCACGGGCCCGTCGTCCATCGGCCGTCTCGTGGTCGAGGGCGGGTTCGCCACGCTCGACGGCGACATGAGCGTGGACACGCTCACGCAGTCGGCCGGGCTGCTTGGCGGGAGCGGGACTGTGTCGGCGGGCTCGCTCACGTGGTCCGGCGGCTCCGAGGAGGGCGTGGGCAGCACGTTCGTGCGCGACGCGGCGTCGCTCGTCGCCGGCACCCACTCGCTCGCCGGCGACCGGGACCTCGAAATCGGGCAGGACGCCACGCTGGGCTGGGACGCCGGCAACTTCGAGATCCGCGACTCGGCGCGGCTCGTGAACTCCGGGCTGGTGGACATCCGCGGCGATCAGGACCTCACCGGCGCCGGCGGCGGCGAGATCGACAACCTGGCCGGAGCCACGCTGCGAAAGAGCGCGGGCTCGGCCGAGACCTTCGTGGCCAACCCGGTCCGAAACGAGGGCACGGTCGAGGTGGGCACCGGGACCCTCAACGTCCACAGCGGAGTGGAGTCGACGGGCACCATGCACGTGGCCGACGCGGCCACCCTCCGCCTCGACGGGGGCGGCGAGGCGCGCCTGCTCGAGGACTCGCACACCGCGACCGAGGGCAGCGGCCGCGTGCTCTTCGCGGGGATCGCCGCGGTGGCCGGCGACTACACGGCGCGCACGGTGATCGACGCGACCTCGGCCGTGGTCGCCTTCCACGGGAGCGTGACCGTTCCGCGGCTCGAGATGCGCCGTGGCGTGCTCCAGGGCGAGGGCACGATCGTCACGCAGGACCTGGACTGGACGGGCGGGATGATGCTGGGCGCTGGCGCGACCGAGCTCGTGGCCGGCGGACCCGGGCTCGTCGTCTCGGGTCCGGCGAGGCACGACCTGCAGCAGCGCCGGCTCTCGATTGCCCCAGGCGCGACCGCGCGGGTGGCCGAGCAGTCGATCGTGCTGGGCGACGGCGCCCGGCTCGAGAACTCAGGGCGCATCGAGCTGGCGGACGGCACCAGGCTCGACCAGTGCTGCGGGGGCGCCTCGCCGCTGGTCCACAACCTGGCCGGCGCCGTGCTCACCTCCGACGGTCCGGGCCGCTCGTCGCTCACCCCGCCGTTCACGAACGACGGCACGGTGGCGGCGTCCGCCGGCACCCTGGCCTTCTCCAGCGTCACCAACCTTGCCGGCGGCACGCTGACCGGCGGCACCTGGCTCGTGTCCGCGCGGCTCGAGCTGCCGAGTCAGGTCCTCCGCAACGCCGCGCGCCTGACGCTCGACGGAGCTGGAGCCGTGGTGTGGGACTCGCTCGGTCGCGCCGGCGGCCTGCGCGCCCTCGACGCGAACCGGCCCGGGGGCGAGCTGACCGTGGACAACGGCGCATCGGTGCCCGTGTCGGGCGACCTCGGCAACGCGGGCACGCTGCGGATCGGCCGCGATGCCTCGGTGGGCGCCGCGGGCCGGTTCGAGCAGACGGCCGGGACCACCACGCTGCTTTCGAGCGGCTCGCGGCTCACGAGCTCCACCGCCCCGGCGCGGGTGAGCGGCGGCGTGCTGAGCGGCGTGGGCACGGTGGCCGGCGGCCTCGTGAACGCGGGCGAGGTGCGGCCGGGGCTCTCGCCTGGCACGCTGACTGTGAGCGGCGACTACGAGCAGACGGGCGCGGGCACCCTCGAGATCGAGATCGGCGGCACCGCTCAGCCGGCCCGCGACCTGCTCGACATCTCAGGCGCGGCTCGCCTCGCCGGGACCCTGCGCGTGAAGACGCTGCCGCCGTTCCTCCCCGCTCCGCTCGACGAGTTCGACGTCCTGCATCACGCCTCGGTGACCGGTGCGTTCGATCAGGTCGAGGGCCGCGACGTGGACGCGACCCACCACTACTCGCCGCCGGACTACGAGCCCGCGGCCACCTGGCTGCGCAGCGCGCCCACCATCACCGTCGCCATCTCCGACGTGACCGTCGACGAGGGCGCCGGCCAGGCGGTGCTCGAGGTGAGGATCTCCGCGCCGTCGCGCAACAGGACGGGCGCCTACGTGAGGACCGTGGACCGGAGCGCGGTCGCGCCCGGCGACTACACGAGCTTCGAGGGCCCGGTGATCATCGAGCCGGGGGAGACGGTCGGGCGGCTGTCGATCCCGATCGCCGACGACGGCGTCGACGAGCCCGACGAGACCTTCGACGTCCAGCTCAGCGAGACGTTCGAGGGCGACCGAACCGCCACCGTGACGATCGCCGACAACGACGAGCCGAAGCCCGACCCGGCGCCGGTGCCCGACCCGGATCCAACCCCGGACCCG
>JAXDJC010000067.1:0-11890 GCA_034663685.1 Thermoleophilaceae bacterium | reverse complement strand
TGGCCCAAGCTCCAGAAGGACAGCGGCGAGCTGATCGACTACATGGACGAGTACACCAACCCCGGCGGCAAGCCGGGCGGGACCCGGTACGGCGACGCGCTCATGGGCTACGCCCTGATCCAGACCGGCCTGCGGGAGAACGACCACAACCTGATCGACACCGGCATCCGCTCGCTCACCTGGGCCACCGACCCCAACCGCTACTTCGCGCCCGACGCGCGCAGCGACGACAGCGTGTTCGAGCAGTGGGGCGTGTCCGCCGCCTACAACCTCGCGCGCGTGAAGCTGGCCGGCTACGGGGGCTTCGAGAAGTACCGCGACCGCTGGGAGACCTGGCTGCGCAAGCAGAAGACCGTGCGCTTCGGCACCGGCCGCCGCTTCTCGAACCACGACCTCGTGGAGGCGAACATGGCGCTCGAGCTGCTGCGCTCCGGCCTCACCTCCAATGACCCGAACGCGATCGTAGGCGGCGCCCGCGCGCGGACCGAGAAGCAGCTCTCCGACCTCGTGAACACGCAGGCGCCCAACGTGGTGGGCAACCGCAACCCGGCCTTCATCTCCGACCCGCCGGACATGCCGGCCGCCTACCACGCGCTGAGCTTCGGGCTCTACGCGCACCTGGTCGACCGGCTGGGGAGCAAGGCCTCGCTGCGGGCCCACATCGTGGTGCGCCGCGCCGCCGACGGCTCGTGGCGCCTGTCGGCCCCCGACGGCGACCAGGCCATCTGGGGACGCTCGCAGGAGCTCGTCTGGGCCTACCCCGCGGCGGCCTACGGCGCCTCGATCGCGGCCGGGCTCTCCGACACGGCCTCGATCGACGCCGCCCGCTACCGCGAGCTGGTCCGCCGCTCGCTCGAGCGCCTGCGCGACCAGTACCCGGTGGGCGACACCGGCCAGCTCATCGCGCCCGGGCTGGCGACGGAGCGGATCTCGGTGGCCAACCTGCTCGAGGGCTACACCGGCGCGCCGTCGATGGGCGGCCTGGCGCTCGTGTTCCTCAACCAGGCGCTCGACGAGCCCGACGCCTCCATCGACGGGCCCTCCAGCACCCTCGCCGCCGACAGGGACACGGACGCGGTGATCGGGGACGGAGCGGCGTCGTTCGGCGTGGCGCGCCGCGGCAACGTCTGGTTCGCGGTGCACGCCTCGCGCATCCGCGCCGGCCGGCTGGGCACGGACGTGCGCTACGACCTCGGCCTCATGAGCATCAAGCGCCTCGAGAACGGCGTGTGGCGCGACGTGATGATCCACCGCTCGAACACGATGGGCCAGAGCCAGCGCGACAGCATGGGCCCGGTGCGCGTGAGCGGCGAGAAGCTCTGGCCGGCCTCGCCGCACACCGTCCAGCCGAGCGGCAACGGCGGCTTCGTGCTGGCCGGCGGCGGCTTCTACGGCAAGGACCGCCGCAAGGGAGTGCTGCAGCAGGCCTACTTCCGCTTCGAGCCCACGAGCTGCGGCGTGGCCGAGACGTTCCCCGGCAAGCGAGGCGAGGTGTACGAGCACTCGTACTTCTTCCGCGACCGGCCCGTCAAGCAGGGCCTGTCGCTGATCGGGCCGCGCGAGCGGGTGACCTCGAGCGTGCCGTTCAGCGTCAAGCTCGAGGCCAACAACTTCCGCCACCGCCCGTACGCATCGGCGGCCTACGGCCCGCTGTTCCGCGTGCGCATCCGAGTGCGGATGCCGGCCTCGGGCCGGATCACGCTGACGTCCTGCTGAGTCCCGGCCCGGCCCGCTACGCCGGGGCCACGGGCGCCTCGGGCGCGGCCGGCGGCGGGGCGGTTGGCCCTGCGGCTCCGCCTGCGCCCGCACCGACCGGGCCTCGACGGATGAAGAGAACGACGCCGGCGACCCCGATCCAGAGCAGCCCGAGGAGGAAGGCGACCCATCCGACCGGCGTGAGCGACACGACGCCCAGGACGATCGCGATCCACCCGAGCCAGCGAGGCAGCGCCCGGTACCTCACCGACGCGAGGCCCGCTGCGAGTAGGAACAACGCGTTACCGATCGCGAGCGGGAGGAAGAACTCGTTGAAGGTGACGGCCAGCGCCTGGGTGGCCTGGGGCGTGAGGTCGCCGGCGGTGTCCGCAACGGCGAACTCGAGCGCGTTGTCGACGAGGAGTCCGGTCGCGAAGACGACTGCGCCCCCGAAGGCGAGCGAAGCGAGCCGGCTGCCCTGCGGTTCGGTGCGAGCGATCGCCTCCCGAAGGGATCCCGCGAACCAGAGCAGCATCAGGGCCGCGTACGAGGCGATGATCGCCGCGGCGATGTGCTTGCTGTCGTGGGTGGTCCAGTAGTGGAGCTGCTTTGCCGGCGACGAGTTGTTGTCCGGCGCGTTGCTATCGCCGATCGCAAACGCCGTTACTGCCAGCGCCGTGAACAGGACTCCCGTCAGCGGCGCGAACCGCGCCAGGCCCTTCCGTTCCATCCCGTCCCCCGATCACATCGAATGCAGGTCGGCGCGATCCTCTCAGGAGCGGCGGTCGGTGTCTAGGTGCCAGGCTCCACGCGCATCGCCGCGGCCAGCTCGGCGCCCAGCGCGTGCTCGTGCCCGCCGATGCGGACGACCAGCGGCCCGCCGAACGGCTCGCGCCCGACCACCGCCAGCGGAAGCCCCGGCGCGATGCCGCGCTCGTGCAGGTAGCGCAGCTTCTCCGGGTCGGAGTCCGACACGCGGGTGAACACCGCCTCCTCGCCCTCCTCGAGCTCGGCCAGCGCGCGCGTCTCGTCCTCCTCGATCTCCAGCTCGGGGGTGGGGATCGGGTCCCCGTGCGGGTCGTGCCGCGGGTCGCCCAGCTTGGCAGCGATGCGCGCCTCGAGATCCTCGGAGAGCACGTGCTCGAGCACCTCGGCCTCGTCGTGAACGCGGTCCCAGGGCACGCCGAGCTCCTCCACCAGGTAGCGCTCGAGCAGCCGGTGGTGGCGCAGCACCTCGAGCGCCACGCGCCGCCCGCGCGCGCTGAGCCGCACGCCGCGGTAGGGCACGTGCGCGACCAGCCCCAGCCCGTCGAGCTTCTTGACCATGCTCGACGCCGAGGCGGGCGTGACCCCCAACCGCTCGGCCAGCGCGTTGTTGGTGACCGGCCCCCCGGCTCGCTCCTGAAGGACGTAGATCGCCTTGGCGTAGTCCTCGACCGCGTGCGAGATCTCGCGCGTGGCCATCGCTAGACCGAGATCAGCAGGTTGGTGACGTACATGACCGCGAGCCCGGCCAGCACGCCGGCGACGGACAGCGGGTTGAGCAGCGCGCCGCCGCGCTTCTCGCGCAGGGCGGGCGAGATCTGGACGATCACCTGGGCGATCGCCCCGGCGCCGATGCCGAGCATCAGCGCGGTGAGGCTCGTGTCGTATGCGGCGGCGCCGATGAGCGCGCCGGGGATCACCGGCAGGCCGGCGACGGCGCCGAGCAGCGCCAGCCGCCTCAGCGGTATCTGCTCCCCGGCCGCCGGCGCGACGATGGCGAGCCCCTCGGTTGTGTTGTGGATCGCGAAGCCCACCACCAGCGATACGCCGAGCGCGAGCGAGCCGATCGCGTACGCCGACCCGATCGCGAGCCCCTCGCCGAGGTTGTGCAGGCCGATGCCGATCGCGATCAGCAGCGCCAGCGCCGCACCGGCGCTGCCGACGGGCCCGGCCGCGCGGGCGCGCTCGCGCCGCGCGCGCAGCCACGAGTCGATCCCCGCGAGCGTGAGGTAGGCGGCCCCGGCGCCCACGAACACGAGCCCGGCCCCGCCGAGCGCCTGCGCGCCCTTCGCGCCGATGTCCTGCCCCTCGCGCAGCGCCTGCAGCCCGATGAACGCCAGCAGCCCGACCGTGGCGGCGAGCGCGAAGCGGATCCAGCGCGGGTCGAGCCGCCGCAGCCAGGGCAGCCAGAGCATCCCGATCGCCACCGGGATGATCCCCACGTAGAGCCCGATCAGGCTCATCACGCCGAAGAGGCTCGCGCCGGCGGCCGGCGACTCGGCGGCCACGTCGATCCTGTGCGTGGCCGTGTTGCCCGTGGAGCTGAGCAGCTTGATCTCGTAGGCCTCGCCCTTGATCCACGGGTAGCTGACCTTGACCGTGTTGGCGCCGAGGCGGCCGACGCGCTTGGTGTCCTGCGTGAACGGCGCGAACCCGTCGTTGACGATCACCTGCCTGATCCCCACGCCGTCGGGCCCGTCGTTGCGCACGTGCAGCTCGATCAGCCCGGGCCTGAGGGTGGTGCGGTCCACCACCAGCCTCTCCACCGGCACGCCGCGCCGCGCGAGCCCCGGTGCGTGGAGCGCCGAGAGCGCGAGCACCGCCCCGGCCAGCACGGCCAGGGGCACGATGCCGGCGAGCCAGCCGCGGCGGCTGCGCCGGGGTGCGCCGACGGTGGCCACGGCTAGTCGACCACCTCGAAGAAGCCCATCCAGCCGAGCTCCGCGAACTCGGACACGTGCGCGTGGAACATGTACTTGCCGGTGAACGGGAAGCGCAGCTCCAGGATCGAGCGCTGCCCCTGGCCCTGGATGATCGTGTCGGTGTACTCGGCCGGCTTGAGCGACGTGCCGGTGGGGAAGTGCTGGAAGAAGTTGGCGTGGATGTGGAACGAGTTGACCGGGTCGTACTCGAGCACGTTGACCAGGTAGATCCGCACCAGCGCGTCGCGCTTCACGCGGATCGGCTCGTTCATGTACGCGAACGCGACCGTGTTGACCGCGTAGACCTCGTTCTTGCGGTCGAAGTTGGTGTCGAACGCGTTCTGGACCATCACGAGCTCGTCGGCCTTCGGGCGGCCCTGCTTCGGGTCGATGATGAACGTGCCGTAGAGCCCCTTGGCGATGTGCTCGGCGAGCGGCCGCGTGTGGCAGTGGTAGTGGTGGAGGCCGAACGGCTCGGCGTCGAACTCGTAGGTGAACTCCGCGCCGGGCGCCACGTCACCGGCGCCGAGGCCGGGGATGCCGTCGTGCTGGGCCGGGTGGATTCCGTGGAAGTGGATCGTGTGCGGGTGCTTCGACCCGTTCATCAGCTTGATCCGCAGCCGGTCGCCCTGGTTGGCGCGCAGGGTGGGGCCGGGCACGCGGCCGTTGTAGGTCCACGCGTCGTACTTCACGCCGGGCGCCACCTCGATCGTCTTGTCCTGCGCGATCAGCGTCCACTCGCGCACGGTGCGCCCGCCCTCGCGGCGGACGGTGCCGTGGTCGAAGTCGCGCAGGATCGCCTGCGGGTCGAAGCCGTTGGCGCCGTGGTCGACCGTGCCGACCGTGCCGGCGTGGGCGCTGTCGGAGTGGCCGGCGTGCCCGGTCGCCGGCATGGTGGCCGCGCCGCCGGGGTGCTGCATGTGATCCATGCCGTCGCCGGCCGCCAGTGCCGCGCGTGCGAATGGGAGGGCGCCGAGGGCGGGCAGGCCCGCGAGCAGAGTTCGGCGTGACAGCTTCATGCTTATGGCACAGCCTACCGACAGATTCAGTCGTGACTAAATACTGGCGCCTGAGGAGAACCTGACGTACCCTCCGGAGACGTGTGCAGGGGATGGACCCCCGGCGCGGACCGAAAGGAATCGATGGTGCGCACACAGGTAGCTCTCGTCGCGGTGGCGGCACTGGCTCTGGCCCCGGCGGCCCACGCCGCCAGTCCGATGAAGGGCGCCGCCTACACGGGCGAGACCTCGCAGGGCGAGATCGTCTCGTTCGGCGTGTCGAAGGACGGCAAGCACGTGATCGAGCTGGCCACCAGCCTCAACTACAAGTGCACGGCCGAGCACGACGGGCAGGCCGGCAGCTTCGTGCTCGACACGATCAAGGTGAAGAGCGGCACGTTCACGGCGCAGCAGGACCTGCACGGCACGACCGAGGCATCGGTGGTGCAGGGCGGCACCGGCAAGGCGACCGGCACGTTCAAGCGCAAGGGACGGCGCGCGACGGGCTTCGTTCGCTCTCAGATCACGCTGCGGACGGGCGAGACCTGCGACTCCGGCCGGATCACGTTCGCCGTCAGCCTCCTCTGACCGGAGCCTGGATCGGGCGCCCGCAGCGCCGGAAGCCGATCCGCTCGGCCAGCCGGAAGCGGGCCGCCTCGGCCAGGTTGGTGCGCCGGTCGAGCTCCGCGAAGTCGGCCTGACGGCCCCGGCGTGCCAGGCCGGCCATGCGCCGCATGTCGCCCGCCACGCCCTCGCTCGCGGCCAGGAAGCGGGCATAGTCCACGCGCAGGTCGCTCGGCGGCCTGAGCGCCGCGAGCTTGGCGCGCACCGCGGATCGCAGCCGCGCCTCACCGGAGAGGTCCGCGGCGGCCTGGGCCAGTCCTCCGGGGATGGCTCGCGGTCGCATTCCTGAGTTGAGGCAGATCCGGTCGGCCTGCTTGAGGAGGTCAGCGCGTGGGCTCGGCTTATCGCCGCCGCCGCAGCCGGCCAGCAGCACAGCGCCCAGCGCGAGGAGTGTGATCGAGCGCGGCATCCGCGCGGCGAGGCTACCGGCGCCGGATTACGCTCATTGAATGGGCCGCCTCCCCGACCGGCTGCGCCGGCTGCGCCACGGCGTGCACGAAGCCCGCGCGGCGATCGCGCGCCTGGCGCTGTTCGGGCTGGCGCTTCTGGCCCTCTTCGCCGGGCTGCACCTGGCCGGGGTGAACGTCTCGGTCGGGACCGTGAAGCGCTGGGGCGACGACCTCGGCACGGCGGGGCTGATCGCGTTCGTGCCAGCCGCGATCGTCCTCAACTGCGTGTTCGTGCTGCCGATCCCGATCGCCGCCGGCGGCGCCGGTCTGCTGTTCGGCACGGCGGCCGGGACCGTGCTCACCGTGCTCGTGGCGGGGGCGTCGGCCGGGATCCAGAACGCGATCGGCCGGCGCGGCGCGGGCGCTCGCGCCGAGCAGCTCTTGGGCGAGCGCGGCCGGCGCTTCGACGACCTCCTCGACCGCCGCGGCTTCACGGCCGTGCTCTACGCGCGGCTCACCCCGTTCACGCCGTTCACCTCGCTCAACTACGCGAGCGGGGTCACCAAGCTCGGCGCGTGGCCGATGGCGATCGCGTCCGGACTCGCGATGGCCCCGCGGATGTACGCCTACACCGCGCTCGGCGGCAGCCTCGACGACCTCACCTCGCACGAGAGCATCTCCGCCTTCGTGGTCCTCGTGGCGTCCACCGCGCTTGGCATCGGCCTCATCACCCACGCGGGGCTCCGCCACCGGCGCTCGCGCCCCGAGCCGGGCGCCGCGTGACCTACTTCAAGGCCGTGCGCATCTACTCCGCGCTCGAGCTGTGCGTGTTCAGCTCGCTGCTCGTGGTGTGGATCGGCGGGCTCGACCCGCAGGCCAAGACCGTGCTCGGCTGGGTGCACGGCTTCGGCTGGATCGCGCTCTGCCTGCTCGTGTTCGAGGGTTGCCGCCGGCGCGTGTTCCCCTGGCCGGTGATGGCCGCCACCGTCTCGCCGCTCGGCCCGCTCGGGTCGACTGCTGCAATCGAGTACGTGGCCCGCAGGTAGCCTCCGCCGCGACGTGTTCCCGCTGAACGTGCCCAACACGCTCACCCTGTTCCGGATCCTGCTGGTGCCGGTGCTGGTGGTGGCGCTGCTCGACGCCACGCCCAAGGCGCAGTGGCTGGCGGCGTTCGTGTTCGCGCTCGCCGCCTTCACCGACGGCCTCGACGGGTACCTCGCGCGCGCGCGCCGGAGCGAGACCACGTTCGGCAAGGTGATGGACCCGATCGCCGACAAGCTGCTCGTGGCCGCGGCGCTGATCTCGCTGGTCAGCCTCGACCGGCTGGCGGCGTGGGTGGCGATGGTGATCATCGCGCGCGAGTTCGCGGTGAGCGGGCTGCGGATCGCGGCCGGGGCGCAGGGCGTGGTGATCCCGGCGAGCAAGCTCGGCAAGCTCAAGACCTTCACGCAGATCGTGGCGATCCTCGCGCTGATCGCCGCGCACGACACCGCCGACTGGTGGGTGCAGGGGCTGCTCTACCTGGCGGTGGGCATCACGCTCGCCTCGGGCGCCGACTACTTCCTCAACTTCCGGCGCCGGATCGAGGACACGCGCGACCGCGTGGCTGCCTCAGCCCGCGGTGACGCCGGACTCGACGCCCGCCGCTAGCCGCTCGAGCAGCTCGTCGCGGGTGGTGCCGCGGATGTAGAGCGCGCGGTCCATGACCTTGCCGTACACGTCGAGGAGCCCGAACAGCACGTCGATGGTGCAGACCGCGCCGGCGTCGCGCCCGAGCGCGAACTGGTGCGCCGCCTGCGTGACCATCTCGACCACGTCCTCACCGAGCGGGCGGCGGCGGAGCAGGCGGATGGCGGCGGGCTGCGCGGGGGTCTCGAGCGGGGCCTCGCCCACGCCGAGCGACTGCAGGGTTGCGCCCACAAGGCCGTGAAGCCGCATCACGCGGACCCAGCGTTCGGCCTCATCCTCCGGGGAGTGGGCGAACGGGACGGCCGTGTCGGCGAGGGCGAGCACGATGGCGGCGTCCTGGGAGAGGCCGAGCTGCTTGGGGTTGTGAGCTTCCATGCTCAGGCCATCGGCCGGGTCGGACTCGTCGTGACGGGTCGACCGCGCTTCTGGACGCTTGGCCTGGACGCTCAGGCGCCGTCGAGCCACTCGCGCAGCTCGACATGGCGCGCGGGCGCTTCGTCGCCCGCGATCTCGCGCGCCAGGTCCCCGCGCAGGCCGTGGCGTTCGGCCACCACGTCGTGCTGGTGGATCGTCTCCAGGTTGCGCTGGCGGGCGAGGATGAAGGTGTCGTCGCGCAGCGGGCCGAGGTCGGTCACCGCCATCCGCACCATCTCGCGCACGCAGTCCTCCACGAAGCGCGGCCGGCGGTGCGCCCGCTCCACCACCTCGACCTCGTCGGTGCGCTTCATCAGCTCGTAGATCTCCGAGCTCATCGAGCTCTCCACGATGCGCAGCAGGTCGGCGGCCTCGATCGGGGTGTCGCACCCTTCGGGGCAGCCGACGAAGAGGGTGCCGATGCCGCGCTGGTTGTGGGTGGCCACGGGGACCGCGTCGAAGATCCGCTCGACCTCTTCGGCGCCGAACCCCTGCTCGGCAAGCCGGGTGCGCGAGCGCTCCATGACCATCTCCTGCGCGCACGGGCAGGCGGTCATGCCCTGGGCCTCGACCCCCACCAGCCGGCGGGTGCCGCGCTCGGAGGCCACGGCCGATCCGAGCAGCCGGTACATGGCCTGCGTGCGCACGCCCGACACCGGCGCGGTCTTGTTCTCGGGGTAGTGGGCGGCCACGGTCACCTCGGCGCGCAGCGCCTCCTGGCGCTCGCGCACGCGCTCGGCGATGTGGGCGGCCAGCGTCTCGGCCTTGAACGCCTCGCCGAGCACCACCTCGTCGATCGCCTCCTCCACGACCTCCTCGAAGCGCGACATGTGTGCGCCCTTCTGCTTCGGCCCGAGGTCCACGAAGCATTCGAGCTCGGCGTAGTAGAGCTGCTCGGTGTCGCCCGAGCCGATTCGCACCACCTTGCTCACGCCGGTCACGCCCACGCGCGAGAGGCTCACGTGCGTGACCGGGCGGCGTGCCTGGACGTCGCTCGGGAGGGGGGCGAGAAGGCGGCTGCCGTCGCTCATACCGAAGAACGACGATATCGGTGCCCGATTGGTTCGCGCATTCGAGGCATCGGGTGTAGGTTGACTTCCAGACCGGTTCTGGCGCCGGCCTGGACGCGCACTACGAGCGGTGCCGCCACCGGCGGCGCTGCGGACTGGGGAGCGAAGGTGGAGACAAAGAGCGACGGGACTCTTCTGGTGGATCGCCAGGAGGGGACCTTCGGGGAGATCGAGGAGCTCAGGCCGCTTCTCGATGGCGCCCGCGAACGCGGCTTTTTGACGGTCGAGGATCTTGCGGTGTGCCTCGAGGACGTGGAGGTCACCAAGGAGCAGCTCGGCGAGCTCCGCATCTACCTGAACGAGCAGGGCATCGACGTCCTGACCCAGGACGGATCGAAGTCCGAGTACGTGCCCGCCGAGCCGGACCCGGACAAGAAGGAGGGCGACCCGCCCAAGAAGCCCGAGCTCGACCTCACCGTCGAGCCAAGCCTCGACTCGCTTCGCCTCTACCTGCGCTCGATCGGCAAGGTCGAGCTGCTCTCGGCGCCGGAGGAGGTCTCGCTCGCCAAGCGCATCGAGCGCGGCGACATGGCCGCCAAGCAGCACATGATCGAGGCCAACCTGCGGCTGGTGGTGTCGATCGCCAAGGGCTACCTCGGGCGCGGGCTCACCTTCCTCGACCTCATCCAGGAGGGCTCGCTGGGGCTGATCCGGGCGGTCGAGAAGTTCGACTACCGGCGCGGCTACAAGTTCTCCACGTACGCCACGTGGTGGATCCGCCAGGCCGTCACGCGGGCGATCGCCGACAAGGCGCGCACGATCCGGATCCCCGTCCATATGGTCGAGAAGCTGAACAAGGTCGTGCACGTCGAGCGTCAGCTGGTGCAGGAGCTCGGCCGCGAGCCGGTGCCCGAGGAGATCGCCGGCGCGCTCGACCTGACCGTTCGCGAGGTCAAGGAGATCCAGCGGCTGGCGCAGCTGCCGGTGTCGCTCGAGAAGCCGATCGGCGAGGAGGAGGACTCCGAGCTCGGGGACTTCGTTGAGGACGACGCGTCCGAGTCGCCCTACGACGTCGCGGTGGAGAACCTGCGCCGCGAGAACGTGCGCAAGGCCTTGGATGCCCTGCCGGAGCGCGAGCGTGAGGTGATCGAGATGCGTTTCGGGCTCAAGGGCCACGAGGCGCGCACGCTCGAGGAGGTCGGCCGCGCGTTCGGCGTCACGCGCGAGCGCATCCGCCAGATCGAGAACACCACGCTGAAGAAGCTCGAGCTGCTGCCCGAGGCGCAGCGGCTGAAGGACTCGGCCTAGCGCCGGGCGCAGCGCGACCGCTCAAATTCAGTCCGGCCCGTTTGCGAACATGTGTTCGTGAGCTTGACGCCGCGACAGCAGGGGGACTTCGGCGAGATCTCGGCTATCGAGTGGCTCGGTTACCGCGGAGCCTCGGTTGGGGTTCCATTCGGCCACAGCCCTAACTGGGATCTCATGGCCGAGCTCGAGGGCCGCGTGATGCGGGTCCAGGTGAAGACCAGCGGGGTGCTTCGCAACGGCCGGTGGTACGTGGCCATATGCACCCGAGGGGGCAATCAGAGCTGGAATGGCATGACGAAGGTAATCGACCCTGCGCGTTGTGAGTACCTCTTCGTGCTCGTCGGCGACGGGCGCCGCTGGTTCATTCCGACCCGGGCGCTCGAGGCCCGAACAAAGCTGTGTCTGGGCGGGCCGAAGTACTCGGAGTACGAGGTCGAGCCCGGTCGCCCGTTCGCGGATCGCCGTTGCCGAAGAACGGCTCTACAATCGCCGATCTGACACTTGGCGGGATACCCAAGCGGTCAACGGGACCAGACTGTAAATCTGGCGGCTCAGCCTTCGCAGGTTCGAATCCTGCTCCCGCCATTCCGCTTGCCTGCGCCAGCGCCGCGGCCTGAATTGGACCCACTCCGCGGAGCGGAAGATCGTCATGCGGAGGTGGCGGAGGACTCTTCTGGGGCCGGCGCCTTCCGCCCGCCTGGGGGGGGGCGAACTTCCTGAGCTCGGCCCTTTAGCTCTCATGAGCCAACTACCGCATGCCCGAAGGCCCGATCGCCGTTCTCCGATCCGAGGGGCCAGGTCCACCAGAACGAGCGCGAGCGGCCCCGCGGACCGAGTGGCATCCGCCCGCGACGTCGCTATCTACCTCCGCGAGGATTGCCGCACGCTTCGCGACCCCCTTCAGCTCGAGATGGTCGTTGCGCAGTACGGCCTCCGGATCAGGGACGTTCTCACGACCGCCGGCGTACGGGTGGGCGATGCGGTCGGCGCGGGCGTGATCGCCGAGCTCGAGGGCCAGGGTGACCCGCTGTCGCACGCGATCCTGCTTGGCGTCGCGCACCTCGGGCTGGGCGAGC
>JAXDJC010000024.1:0-19612 GCA_034663685.1 Thermoleophilaceae bacterium | reverse complement strand
CCTCGGGGCGTTTTTGGCCGGGCGCCGCGACGTCGAGTCCGTAGCAATTGGGCTCGAACGCCGCGTGGGCGTACGAGTGGTTCTCGAGCTCGAACAGCGGGTCGTGCGCGAGTGACCGGACGACGCTCGGGTAGGTCGAGGCCCACAGCCCCGTCAGGAAGATCGTTGCGGGGGTGCGTGTGGCGTGCAGGTAGTCGACTATCGAGCGGTCGTACCAGCCGTGCACGGCGCCCGCGCGCAGCCGCCCCAGCATCGCCCGCGTCATGTCCGCGTCGAACGTCAGCGCGACGAGCCGCCGAGCGGTACGCGGTCCGTGGTTCACGAAGCTCAGGTGCCGGCCCCGGCCCCGGCCCCGGCGGCGGCGCGGCGGGTGTGGCGCCGGTCGCCGATGCCCGCGGGCGGCGGTTGGCGCGGGCCCGGTCGGGAGCTCGACCACATCCCTGCGCGGCCTGGGCCGACGGTGGGCGCGGCCGCCACCGGGAATCGCCACGAGCACCACCCCAGCCACGAGACCGACCAGGAGGACGGCTGCGGCAGCCCGGCGCATCGCGCGGGCAAGTCTAAGCGGCCGGGCTCAGTGGCCGCTGACGATCTTGAAGCCGGCCGTTCGGCTCGTGGCTCCAGGCGCGGCGATCGTGGCTCGGTAGGAGCCGGGCGCCAGGGCCTTCGTTCCAATGCGACCGCTGAAGTTGACGCTGTTGGTCCCGGCGGCGCCGGTGCGGCGCAGGGTTCCCTTCGTGACGGCGCGAGTGCACCGCTTCGCCTTGCTCAGCTTGGGCGTGGGCGTGACGCAGCGGCCCTTGGAAACCCGGCCCGGCAGCAGGGACTGGATCAGGATGGTCACGTCCCCGGCACGGGAGAGCCCGAAGCGGAAGGCGGAGCCGACCTTGGGCTTGGCGCTCTTCTTCGCGCCGGCGATCGGGGTGGGCGCCGACCCGACGGCGAAGGACGTCCGGAGCATCGAGAACGACAGGATCGAGATCGGAGGCGTGACGGGTGACCCCGGGGGGTTGCCGGAGGCCGGATCGAGCGCGAGCTTGGGGGCCTGCGCGGCCCCTGGAGTGAAGTCGAACATCGATGCGATCGTCGGCTTCGGGCTCGGGATGTTGTCGAAGGAGCTGTCGCCGAGCTGCCCGGTGGCCCAGTTGTTCTCGATGAAGCGCAGGATCGACGTCTGGTCGACCACGGTGTGGTCGACCTGGTTCATGCGCGAGAACGGGGAGATGGCGAGCAGCGGCAGCCGTGGCCCGAAGCCGCACCTGAGCTGGTAGCCGCCGGCCGCGGGCGGCGGCGCTCCGGGGCCATGGCACTGGCCGGGGCCGTCGAGTTGATCGTACGTCCCGTTCGCGGAGCGATTGACGATCGGACTCGCAACGTGGTCGTACCACCCGTCGGAGTCGTCATAGGCGATCACGATCGCGGTGTCGGGCCAGATCGACGACGCCTGGATCGCGTTGATCGTCTCGACCAGGAAGCGCTGCTCGTCGACCGGGCTCGAGGACCCGGCGTGACCGTTCTGGTAGCCCCGCGGCTTCAGGAAGGAGACGGCGGGCACGTTGCCGGTGCCGAGCGCCGTCGTGAAGTCCGCGAGGTCGTACTGGTGGTTCACCTTCGGGCCGCCGCCGGGCGGATCGTCGTGGCCGATGTCCGCGGCCGAGGCCGGCGCCTTGTGGGTCGGGTTGCGTGTGGCGTCGTAGTACTGGAACGGCTCGTGATGCGCCACGTAGTCGCCCACCATGGCGCCGCCGACGTTGGCGTGCTGGCTGCCGCAGACGGCGCCGCCGCCATCCGACCCGGTCGGGCGGAACCCGCCCGCGAAGTACCCCCAGCTCACCCCCTTGGCGCTCAGCAGCGTCCCGATGTTGGGCGCCGCCCCGAAGCTGATGGTGGCCCCGGGCGTGCGGTTGCCGCACTCGTCGCCCGCGGCGTCGGGGCCGCTGATCACCGTTCCGCCCACGACCTGGTCCGCGATATCGGGCGACGCGCCGTGCGTGTTGCCGCTGATCAGGTTCAGGTGCCCTGGCAGGGACGGACCGAACACCGTGCCGAAGTAGCTGTCGCTGAGCGTGTACTGCTGCGCGTAGTTCCACAGCGCGGTGACCGTGTTCCCGTCGAAGTAGGCCATCGACGTGTTGGCGCCGCCGCACGACGTGAACTGCACGAACTTGTCCATCGCGCCGCCGTCGAATGCCTGCTGCTCCGCCTGGTAGCCGTGGTTGTTGTCGCACGTGAGCGCCCCCGAGCGGCCGAGCCGGTAGGGGTTCGCGCTGTTCGGGTTGGCCGTGAGCAGCGCGCCGCTCAGCCCATTCACGGCCGGTGTGCCGGGCTTGGCCGTGAACGACGGCTCACCCGCGGGGTTCAGGGCGTTGGGGTAGGTCCCGAAGTAGTGGTCGAACGAGACGTTCTCGTCGTAGATCACCACGAGGTGGCCGATGGGCGTGGTCGCTGCGTCCGCGGGCACGGTCCCCAACAGGCACGCCGCGCCTATCAGGGCAGCGGTGAGTCGCGAACGCATCCGGGCGACTCTCCCACGCGCGGGGACGGGAAGCAAGGGACGTTACGCGCCACTACACGAACCTGGCCTCGATCTCCGCCAGGAACGCCTTCGACAGGCTCTCGAACTGCTCCGCGCTCAGCTCGATCCGGTCGCCGATCTCGAGCTTCAGGACCGTCTCGGCCGGCACCAGCTTGATCACGTTGTTGCCGCGCAGGACGCCGTCGTCGTTCATCAGCGACTCAGCCAGCAGCTCGACCTCGTTGAGCGGGTTGGCGTCCTTGCCGGTGACCATGCGCACTCGGTGGACGAAGAGGCGGTCGAGGGCGAGGGTCAGGTTGTTGAAGAAGAGCGGCTCGAAGGCCTCGAGGGCGGAGGCCGCGTTCGGGTCGGCCCCGGCGGCCTTGGCCAGCTTCTTGTAGGCCTTGACCTGCTGGTCGATCCTGGCCCGGGCGTGGTCGAGCTCCTCCTGGGTGTAGGTCTTCCGGCCGAGCATTCCGAACGTCCTTTCGTGATCGGGTGGGGGGCGAACTTCCAGGGAAGACGAATGGGCGACGCGAAAATCGACAACCTACGGAAGCACTAGCTATTCCCCGCGCGGGGACTTAGAGTCATCGCCATGGCCGGACTCGCACCTCGCGCCGTGGCCGCTTCCTGCGCAGCGCTGCTGCTCGCCGGGCTGGCGGCGCTCGCGGGCTCACCGCCCGAGGCATCGGGCAAGAAGCGCAACGCCACCACCTCGCTCTTCTCCCACTCGGCCGGCGGGGGCACGCCGAATGGACCGTCCACCAACCCCGTCATCTCGGGCGATCTTCACTTCGCGCAGATCGTGGCGTTCGAGTCGCTGGCGTCCAACCTGGTGGCCGGCGACACGAACGGGCTGAAGGACGTGTTCGCGGTTCGCCGCTCCGGCTCGTTCAAGGACGACGGCAGTGCGTGGAAGCCGGGCGCCACGCAACTCGTCTCGCGCGGCCCCGAGGGCCAGCCGGCCGACGGCCCGTCCTTCGACCCGAGCGCGGACGGCAACGCCCAGGCGCGCGCGAAGTGCGTGGCGTTCCTCTCCGACGCGACCAACCTCGTGGCCGGCGACACGAACGGGGTCACGGACGCCTTCGTGGGCCAGGCTCCCGACTTCAAGCTCACGCGCGTCTCCCTGCCGGATGGCGCGCAGGCCACCACCCCGACGACGAAGGTCGCGATCTCGGGCGACTGCTCGCGTGCGGCCTTCGTGACGGGCGGCAAGCTGTACGTTCGCCGGGGCCCCACCACCAAGCTGATCCCCACGAAGGCCGACCCCGCCGACCCTCAGTACGACTCGGGCGATACGAACGCGCTGGTCTTCGGCGCCTCCGGCGGCGTCTACCTGCTCGACGAGGGCGCGAGCAACCCGAAGCTGCTCGTGAAGACGGGCCGCAACCCGGCGTACATCAACCGCCGCCGCGGGGGCAGGGCCCACCGCTACCTCGTCTACGAGACCGACAAGAGCGGCCACAGCCAGATCGGCTACCGCGAGATCGGCAGCGGCGGCGAGCGCATCGTCACCGCCTGGAAGGGCCACAACGGCAACGGCGACTCGCGCGAGCCCACGATCTTCAGCTCCGGCGTGAACGTGGCGTTCGTGAGCGACGCCTCCAACCTGCCGACGAAGACCAACAAGGAGCTCGGCGACAAGAACGGGCTGCGCGACGCCTACCTCTGGACCGCCACCCAGAAGATCACGATCCTCGAGTCCGTGGACAGCGACAACGCCCCGCTCGAAGCTGGCGCGCAGAACTCGAGCACCAGCTACTACCGTAACTACGTGGTGTTCGATTCCTCCGCGAACGATCTGTCCGGCGTGCCGCAGATCTACATGCGCTACCTCGGCGGCGCCTAGCCCTTGCGGCGGCTCACGCCGGCCGCGGTCGCGCTCGCGCTCGCGGGCGTGGCACTTCTGGCCGCCGGGCCGAGCGGCGCGCCGGCCGCGGGCCGCAGCGCCACCACCACCCTCTTCTCGCGTGCGGCCGGCGGGGGCACGCCCAACGGCGCGTCCACCCACCCGGTCATCTCGGCCGACCTGCGCTACTCACAGCTGATCGCCTACGAGTCCGAGGCCTCCAACCTCGTGAGCGGCGACGTGAACCAGGTCAAGGACGTGTTCGTGGTGAGGCGCGCGGGGTCATTCGGCGACACCGGCAGCGCGTGGAACCCGGGGGCCACCCAGCTCGTGTCGAGCGGCATCGGCGGCGCGCCCGCCGACGGCCCGTCGTTCAGCCCGTCGGTGGACGGCAACGCCAAGACGCGCGCCAAGTGCGTCGCGTTCCTCTCCGACGCCGACAACCTCGTGGCCGGCGACCTCAACCGCCAGACCGACGCCTTCCTCGCCAAGGCCCCCGACTTCACGCCCACGCGCGTGTCGCTGCCGGGCAACGCCGAGTCGGTCGACGACACCACGGGCGTGGCGGTCTCCGGGGACTGCTCGCGGGTGGCGTTCGTGACCGGCGGCAAGATGTACGTGCGCACCGGCAGCTCCACGCGCGCGATCACCCACGGCGGCGCGGCCAGCGATCCTGCCTTCGACTCGGGGGACACACAGTCGCTCGTGTTCGCCGCGGCGGGCGGCGTGCACCTGCTGGAGCCGGGCGCGACCAAGTCGAAGCTCATCGCCAAGGGCGGGCGCAACCCCGCCTACATCAACCGCCGCCAGGGCGGGCAGCAGCGCCGCTTCGTGGTGTACGAGCGCAAGCGGGGCGGTCACATGCAGATCTGCATGCGGGCCATCGGCCGGGGCGGCGAGCGGGTGCTCAGCAGCCTGCACGGCAAGGTCGGCAACAGGGACTCGCGCAACCCCAGCGTGTTCAACCGCGGCATCAACGCCGGCTTCGAGAGCGACGCCACCAACCTCTCGATCAAGTCATCCGGCGAGCGCGGCGACAAGAACGGCAAGACCGACGCGTACTTCTGGAGCGACACGCACGACACCACGATCCTCGAGTCGGCCGACAGCGCCAACAACCAGTTCAAGGCCGGAGGTCGCAACCCGAGCACGAGCTACTACCGCAACTACATCGTGTTCGAGTCGTCCGGCAACGACGTGAAGGCTCCGGCGCAGATCTACCTGCGCTACACCGGCGGGATCTAGCGACGCCGCTCCACGCGCACGCGGATCGGCTCCGCGGGCGTGAGCGTGATCGCCGGCGTGGCCGCCACGGGCGCGCGCGAGGCGGGCACCACGCGGTAGCGGCGCGCGAGCATCGCCAGCGCGAGCTTGGACTCGATCTCGGCCATGTGCTTGCCGATGCAGGAGTGCGGGCCCACGCCGAACGGGAAGTAGCCGCAGGCGGGGATCGACTCCCGGCGGCCGGGGGCGAAGCGCTCGGGGTCGAAGACCTCGGGGTCCTCCCAGAAGCGCGGGCTGTGGTGGTTGGCGTAGGAGGAGACGATCACGATCGAGCCGGCCGGCACCGGCTCGCCGCACACCACGTCGTCCTCCAGCGGGGTGCGGGTGAACGCCCAGCCGGGGGGATACAGGCGCATCGACTCGTCCAGCACCTGCCCGATGTAGGGCACGACGTCGAGCCGGGCGGCGTCGGGCGGCCCGCCGTCGAGCGCGATGTCCGCGGCCTGGGCGAAGCGCTCCTGGATCTCGGGGTGGCGCGACATCAGGTACCAGGACCACGAGAGGGCCGAGGCCGTGGTCTGGTAGCCGGCCATCAGGAAGGCCGCCACCTCGTCGCGCAGCTGCCCGTCGTCCATGCCCTCGCCGCCGCCGCCGCGGGCGGCCACGAGCCGCGCCGCAGCGCCGTCGCTTCCCCCGGCCCGGCGCGAGGCCACGAGCCCGTCGACCCAAGCCGTCAGCTCGCGGGCGGCCCGGCGGTAGGAGAGGTTGCGCGGGGTGGGGATCGAGGTGGGCAGCGGCACGAGCGCGCGCGTGCGCCGGGCCACCCAGGCGCTCGCGTGGGCCAGCCGGGACTCGAGCCGCCCCATGTCCTCGCCCAGCTCGGCTCCCACCAGGATCCGCCCGACCACGTCGAAGGTGAGGCGGTTCATCTCGCTGTACAGGTCGAACTCGGCGCCGCTGTCGGCGTAGGAGTCCCAGCGCTCGCATAGCGCCTCGACCGCGGCCGCGATCGTCGGCACCTCGCCCACCAGGCTGCGGCGGGTGAACAGCGGCATGAGCAGCTTGCGCCGCTCGCGCGCCTCCTCGCCGTCGATCGTCAGGAGAGCGTTGGGGAGCGGCACGCGGAGCGCGTCGTAGCTCACGCCCTTCACGTAGTTGTCGCGGTTGTGGATGCCCACGTGCGCGATGGCCTCCGCCGCCACCGCCAGGAACACGTTGCGGTGCGCGGCGCGGAAGCGGACCACGTCCCGGCCGCTCGCGGCCGCCTCGGCGAACAGGCCGAGCGGGTCGTTGCGAAGGCGGGCGAGGTCGCCGAGGATCGGGCGGCGACGAACGCTGCGAGTCCCTGCTCGGGCGTCCAGCGTCTCGGTCGCCATGGCCTGCGCGCGACCGTACCACGGCACCCGCCTGGGGGCTACAGACCCCCGGGTGGGGGGTTCAGCGTGGCGCGTCCACGCTCGCGGCCACGGCGTACGCCAGCCGCGCGGCGTCCTCCAGCGTCGCGTGGTCCACGCGGTCCGCGGTGTCGGTCGGCAGGTGGTAGTTGGCCAGCGCGCCCCAGGCCGTGAGCGAGGTGAGGGTGGCCGTGGGGTGGCCGGCGCGGCTGGGGATCACGCTGTCGGTGGACGCGCGGGCGCGGAAGCCGCGCTCGAGCCCGATGCCCTCGGCGCGGGCGAGCCGCTCGACGTCGTCGCGGAACGACGGGTCGGCGTAGTCCTCCATCCAGATCGGGCCCTCGCCCTCGAGCATGATCAGGCGCGGGGAGCCGACGGTCTCGAGGTTGAGCACCCGAGTGCGGCGCGGGTCGAGCTCGTGCCCGTGGCGGGCCATGAACGCGCGAACTCCCTCCTGGAGCGACTCCTCGGCGCCGCACGAGACGAGCAGCACGCGCGCGCCGGCGAGCGGGCGCTCGCCGAGCAGTTCGGCGAGCCTGACCAGGCCGGCCACGCCGGAGAGGTTGTCGTTGGCGCCGGGGCTCACCGGGTTCAGCGCAACCTCGGCGGCCGCGGCGGTGCCGAGGGCGAGGACGGGCAGGGCCGCGAGCGCCGGGCGGCGGCGCCCGCTGAGCGCGGCGGCGATCGTGAGCAGCGGGCCGGCCAGCCCGACCCACCACTGGGGCGGCGCGGTCTTCAGGCGAGCGAGCAGGCCCGGTGCGCGGCGGTGGAGCATCATCAGGAGGCTCTGGTCGTAGAGGGCGCCGGTCTGGTGCGAGTCGTGGTGGGCAAGCACCACGAGGGTGGGCGCGTGCTCGGGGCCGATCCGCGCCACCACGTTCACGGTGCGCCGGAGCGGGTAGATCGCGCGGCGGAGGAGCCGCGGGCCGTTCTGGGCCTCGTCCACGAGCGCCGCCGCCCCGGCGGCGGAGATGAGCGCGCCCGCCACACGGCGACCGGCGAGCGTGAGCAGCGCGGCGGCGATGCCGGCCACGCCGAGGCCCGCGAGCGTGGGCATGTAGAGCCCGTAGGCCGGCTCCTCCTCCACGGCCACCTCACAGCCGGCCCGCTCGAGCCGAGCCGCGATCCACTCCGCCGCGTCGCGCTCGCCCGGCGAGCACGTGCGGCGCTCGAGCCGGGAGAGCGTCTCGATCACCTCGCGGGCGCCGGCGTGGCCGGTCACGCTCAACGCCGCCCCTTCCGAGCCTCCCG
Organism: Thermoleophilaceae bacterium; assembly: GCA_034663685.1. GTDB lineage: Bacteria > Actinomycetota > Thermoleophilia > Solirubrobacterales > Thermoleophilaceae > AC-37. The sequence goes on along the minus strand of JAXDJC010000024.1, from coordinate 11,373 downwards.
GTCCACCACCGCGCGGCCGATCCGCGGCGCCAGGCGGTACGCGTACGTGGAGAGCGCCACGTCCCGGCCCGGGATCACCTCGAAGCGCCCCCTCGCCACGGCGGTGAGCGCGGCCTCGGCCACCTCGGGCGGCTCGAGGATGCGGGTGGAGCTGATGATCGCCCTGGTCTCGGGCGGCGCCTCCTCCAGCTCGCGCTCGAGCATCGGCGTGCGGGTGCTGGTGGGCAGGACCACGGTCACGCCGATCCCGCTCGTCCGCAGTTCGGCGCGCAGCACCTCCGAGAACCCGTAGAGCGCGAACTTGGGCGGCGTGTACGCGGCGTAGCCGTGGATCCCGATCAGCGAGGCGGTCGAGCCCACGTTGACCACGTGGCCGCGGCCGCGCTCGCGGAAGTGGGGGAGGGTGGCGCGCGTGACCCACACGGCGCCGAAGTAGTTCACGTCCATCTCATGGCGCAGCTGGTCGGGCGTCAGGTCGGCGAACTCGGCCACGGTGGAGATGCCGGCGCAGTTCACGAGCAGGTCGGCGGGGCGCTCGGCCAGTTCGCGCGGAAGCGCCTCGTGCACCGCGGCCTGGTCGGAGATGTCGAGCGCGAGGGTCCGGGCACCGAGCTCCGCCGCCGCGGCCTCGAGCTTCTCCCGCCCGCGCGCGGCCAGCGTGACGCTGCCGCCGAGCTCCACGAGCCGCCGCGCGATCGCGAGCCCGATCCCGCCGGACCCGCCCGTGACGATCGCGTGGGTGCCGCGGAAGCGGCTCTCGAGGCGCGCCCGCCCGCGCGAGCGGCCCGGCATCAGGCGGCGGCTGTGGCCGCGAACTCCCGCACGAGGCGCGCCACCTCGTCGGGGCATTCCACGTTGGGCGAGTGCCCCACGCCGGCGAGCAGCTCCACCCGCGCGTTGGGGACCTGTCGGAACGCGTCCGCCGACTCCCGCCCGAGGAAGAAGCGGTCCTGATCCCCGAACACGACCAGCGCCGGTACTCCCACGTCGCGCAGCCGCTCGTCCAGCCGCCTCGAGTTGAGGAACGCCAGCTCGCCGTTCCAGCACTCCCTGTACGAGGTGAAGGTCATCGCGCGGTAGTCGTGCACGACCTGGTCGGGGTCGTGGAAGCCGCCGGCCATGTCGAAGTCGTCGCCGAAGGCGTCCGAGTAGCCGTCGCGCACGAGCGGGTCGATGGCCACGCGGTGGAACAGCTCGCCGATCACCGGGTAGAGGCCGATCCGGGCGAGCAGCGGCACCTGGCCGAAGTCGTCGTCGTTGGGCCCCTCGTCGAGGTTCACGAGCCGCTCGACCAGCGAACCGCCGCGCTCTGCAACCGCCACGGACACCGCCGCGCCGTAGGAGTGGCCGACGAACAGAGCCGACTCCACGCCCAGCTCGGCGAGCGCCTCCTCCACCGCCTGCGCCTGCTGCTCGATGCTCACCCCGCCGGGGCCCTTGGTGGAGCCGCCGTGGCCGAGCAGGTCGAACCGGATGATCCGGTGCTCGCCCGCCAGCAGCGGGGCCAGGCGGTCGAACCAGTGCAGCGATCCGGCGAAGCCGTGGAGGAGCACGGCGGGGGGCGCGGCGGGGTCGCCCTCCTCGAGCACGTGCAGCTCGCCGAGCGTCGTGCCCACGAGGCGGCCGGCACTGGCCTGCGCCGGCCTGGTCTCGCGGTCCACCAGGTGGCGGTTGAGCAGAAGGGCGCCGCCCGCCGCGGCCAGCCCGAGGGTTGTGCGCGTCATGCGCCGCATTCTCCTGTAGAACCCACGTTCATGTCCCTGCCGCCGGGACCGCGGGTGCCCGGAGCGCTTCAGACGGCCGCCTTCATGCGCCGCCCGATCGACTTCCTGCTGCGCTGCCAGGCGCGCTACGGCGACTGCTTCCGGGCGCGCTTCCAGGGCATCGGCCAGGTGGTGTACGTGGCCGACCCGGCGGATGTCGAGCGCGTGTACAAGGGCCCGGCCGACGTGTTCCACGCGGGCGAGGCCAACGCCGCGCTGTTCGCTCCGCTGATCGGCCGGCTCTCGGTGATGACGCTGGACGGGAAGGAGCACCTGCGCCAGCGCAAGCTCCTGCTGCCACCGTTCCACGGCGACTCGATGCGCCGCTTCGAAAGCGTGTTCGCCGAGGTGGCCGCCCGCGAGGTGGAGCGCTGGCCGGTGGGCGAGCCGTTCGAGATGTACCCGGCGATGAAGCGCGTGACGATGGAGGTGATCCTGCGCGCGGTGATCGGCGTGCGCGACGAGGCCCGGCTCGTGGAGCTGGCCGCGGCGGTCACGCGGCTCGACCGCATCGCGCCCGTGGTGCTGCCGCTGCCGATCCTCCAGCGCGATCTCGGCCGCCTCAGCCCCTGGGCGCGGATGGTGGCCGCGCGCGAGGCGCTCGACCGGCTCGTGTACAGGGAGATCGCCGAGCGGCGCGAGGCGGCCGGCGGGGATGCCGACGACGTGCTCTCGCTGCTGGTGGCCGCCCGCCACGACGACGGAAGCCCGATGTCCGACCGCCAGCTGCGCGACGAGGTCTACGACCTGCTCGCCGCCGGCTTCGAGACCTCCTCGGCGTCGCTGGCGTGGACGTTCGAGCGGGTGTTGCGCGCGCCCGCGGTGCTCGAGCGCCTGCGCGAGGAGCCCGGCGACGACGAATACCTCGAGGCCGTGGTCAAGGAGACGCTGCGCGTTCGCCCGCCGGTGACCGACTCCACGCGACTGCTCAAGCGCGAGGCCGAGGTGGCCGGCCACCTGCTGCCGGCCGGCACCCAGGTGGTGGTGGCGCTGCCGCTCCTGCACCTGCGGCCGAGCGTGTGGAGCGACCCGTTCGAGTTCCGTCCCGGGCGCTGGCTCGAGGGCGGCGAGGGCGGGCAGCCGTACACGTTCATCCCGTTCGGCGGCGGCGTGCGCCGCTGCATCGGGGCCGCGTTCGCGATGCTCGAGATGAAGGTGATGCTGCGTACGGTGCTAGAGCGCGCGCGCCTGCGAGCGGCGTGGCCGGAGGACGAGGCGCAGCGGCTCCACCACGTGGTCGTGGTGCCCGCGCGCGGCGCGAAGGTGGTGCTCGATGAGAGGCCGGCGAGCCGCGCGGCAGCCCCGGCCGCCGCAACCCCCGCGGCCGCAGCGGCCGCCGGGCGCGGCTAGTACCCGCTCGCGTCGCTCCCGCCGAAGCCGGCCGCGTGGCCGTAGAGCTTGTAGAGCAGGAAGCCGCGCGTCTTGGGCCCGCTGCAGGTGCCGTTGAAGAGCTGGTTGGCCTGGTCGTCCTTGAGCGTCGAGCCATGCCCGTTCGCGCCCTTCCCGGTGATCTGCCCGCCCACGATCTCGCGCAGCCGGCGCACCACGTAGTCGCGCTCGGGCTGCGGCGCCTTGACCCAGTCGGCGCAGTTGAAGAGCTCGATGTTGAAGTCGGGCGGGAGGTTGGCCGGCCGCGCCCCCTTCTCGGCGGCCTTGCCGCCGCAGCCGGAAAGCGCCACCGCGCACGCGGCGAGCGCGGCGAGAAGCCTCAGCGAGTGCCGGCCGGTAGATAGGCCTTGCACGTCTCGCTGCCCGGATTCTCCGAGCAGTAGCGGAGGAACGCCTCGACCTGGCGTGCCTGCTGGGCTGGATCGCTGGCCGCGAGCGCCGCCGACGATCCCGGCTTGGGCGGGGTGAAGAGCCACGGGCAGCTTGTGGTCGCCTGGTCGAAGTTGCGGGTCTCGAACGACGCCAGGCACTCGGCCAGCTCGGACTCGTTCTGGATGTTGCCCGTGCCGGTGCTCTGCTCCGGCGACTTGCCGTTGTTGCAGTCGGGCAGCGGGCCGGGCGCCGGCGAGTAGGTGATCGGCTTGGGGCCCTCGTTCTGGTACCAGCAGTTGGCGGTCGAGTTCGGGAACGCGTCCCACCAGAAGTCCACGCCGTTGGGCATCGACTTTCCATCCGGTGCCCGCCCCATCACGTTCGAGAACTGCTGGTTGCGGTAGGAGGTGCTGTTGCGGGTCTGGTCGCAGCCCTTCTGATTGTGGTTGTTGGTCTCCTCGCCGCACACGAGCACGTCGGGGATCGTGAAGAGCATCGTGCCGCGGCGCCAGTTGTCGTAGATGTTGTTGTTGCGGATCTGGTGGTTGTTGCCGCCCGCGATCCACAGGCCGGTGCCGACCGGGTACGGGAACGCCGGGTCGATGTCCGAGCTCGCGTCGTACGGGTTGAAGTTGTTGGAGTAGATGTTGTTGCCCTCGTACAGCATCGAGTCGCCGGGGAAGCCCGGGTGGCCGGAGGCGGTGGCGATGTCGGTGTTGGACCCGAGGGCGTTGTCGTAGAAGTTGTTCTTGTAGATGTGGACCGCGTTGCCGTCCGTGGCGGAGTAGCCCGCGAGGTTGTGGTGCGAGTCGCAGAGGCGGATCAGCTGGTTGTAACGGAAGGGCGTGCCCTCGGGCCGCTGCTCGCCGGTCTCGACCGGGGCGCCCGGGTAGACGCCCGAGTCGGCGTTGCCCGCGAGGTCGCAGTGCTGCTGGATGCCGTGGTCCTCCACGAACGTGAGCGTGCCGTAGAGGCCGTTGTAGAACGCCTTGAAGCGGTCGAGCAGGTACCCGTCCGACTCGAGCACGTAGATCCCGTGCTCCTTCGCGTGGCGCACGGTGAGCATCCGCAGGACGAACCCGTCGGCGCGGTCGGCCCGCACGCCCACGTCCTTCTTCGCGTCGATCGGGCCCTTGTTCCCGGACGCCACGCGGCCGGCGTCGATAACCACGTCGTCGGCGCTCACGCCGGAGCCCTCGAGCTGGAAGTTGCAGCGGATGCACGCGCCGGCGTTGGGGATGCCGTGGCGGTCGTAGCGCGGCGGGTCGGGCGCCGGCGCCGTGTCGGCCGCGCGGCCCATCACGGCGATCAGGTTCTGGTCGTTCGGGCAGTTCAGGTGGTACTGGTAGGAGAGCGCGCCCGGGTCGCCGAACTCGTTGTTGATCTTGTACTTGTCGCACGCGGGGTCGAAGGTCTTCTTCGCGCGCGCCGTGGGCTCGGTGTAGATGCCGGGCATGACCACCACGCGGTCGTTGTTGTGCGAGTCGAAGACCGCCGGCTGGATCTCCTTGTACTTGCAGCGCTTGAACAGGCGCGTGTTGATCTTGATCAGCCGCGCCCCGCGGTGGGCGCTCAGCTTGAGGTGCTCGTGCGGGCGGTAGTCGTAGCCGTTCTTGAGCGCGTTCGCGACCGATGCCTTGAGCAGGGTCAGCGAGTTCTTCTGGCACACGACCCGCGTGTCGCCGGGCAGGTTGTCCCTGAGCGACGTCGAGAGCGGGCGCGCCTTGGGGAAGGTCCCGCCGGCCGGGGGAGAGACCGACGTGTCGGCAGTCGGGTCGGGCCAGTAGGACGGGCGCTCCTCGTGCGCTAGGGCCAGCGCCGGAAGCGCGATCGCCAAGAGCGCCGCCGTCGCGACGGCGAGCACTGCGCGCCGGAGCCCCCTGCTCATCCTGCCGAAGTATTGCCTACCGGCTCGCGCTCCGGCGCAGGCTCACCGGTGAGGTGCGCGTCGAGCTGGGTGAGGCTCAGCCGCAGCATGTGGTCGAACTCCTTGTGCAGCAGCTTGCGGATGGGCCTGAGCGCCGGGTACGGGTCGTAGTAGTAGCGCCAGCGCACGCGCGTGCCGCCGCCGGGGAGCGGGTCGAGCTCGAGGTCCTCCATCAGCTCGCGCCCGAGCGGCAGCGTGCACGCGTCGATCGACGCCATCCAGTGGCTGGCCGGCTCCGCGAGGAAGGTGCGCACCCGCTGGCTCATGAACTTGAAGGTCTCCTCCACCACCTGCTCGCCGCGCTCGGTCGGTCCCGAGACCCAGCGCGCGCGCACGAAGTCCGGCAGCCAGTCGCGGCCGTCGCGCAGGTTCACGATGCAGTCGAAGATCTCATCCGCCGGCGCGGCTAGCTCCTCCTCGATGTCGATCACGAACGGCGCGCGCTCGCCGAAGTCCGGGCCGCTCGGGCGCAGCTTGAAGAACAGCGGCCAGCGGCGGCCGGGCGTGCCGGCGATCCGCGGGGCGCCGCCGTCCTCCGCGGGCGCCGTCACCGGCCGGCGCACCGGGCGCGGGATCCCGAGCTGCTCGCGCCAGTAGTCGGACAGGAACACGCCATCGGGGTCCATGTTCTCACGCAGCTCCAGGAAGTCGCCGAGCCGCGGGTGCGCGCGGCGCGCGTGGGCGGCGGCGCGCAGCGGGTCCGGGAAGCGGTGCTTGCCCCAGTGCAGGCGGAAGTCGAGGTCCGCGAGCAGGCTCCAGAACTGCGGGAAGTAGGTCTCGCGCGGGTCGCCCTTGGAGCGCTCGTGCCAGCAGACGTTGAGCCGCGTGGACTCGCGTCCGTATCCCGGCGAGAGCCAGAAGCGGCTGGGCGGGGCGCCGTAGATCTCCAGCGTGTACGCGCCGGTGGCCGCGAACCCGCCGGTGCGGTAGTGCTCGCGCAGGCGGCGGATCGCCTCGCCGGTGGCCTCGGCCGGCAGCCACAGCTCGGACCAGGTGCTGTCGAAGAAGCGCTCGTCCAGCTCGTCGTCCTGGGGGAGCACGCGCCACCAGGCGTCGCGGAACTCCTGCGACTCGCCGTCCGGGAGGAAGGCGTTGTAGAGCGCGGCGAGGCCCCGGTTCCAGCGGCCGGCGCGGCAGGCGGCGCCGATGGCGGTGCCGGCCACGGCCTGGGCCGGGGTCATCGAGCCGGCGATCGCCGGGAGCAGCCGGTAGGGGAGCGGGTCCGGGGCGGGCGGGCCGGGCACGGCGCGCGCGGTCCAGACCGACAGCTTGTCCACGCCGCGCTGGGGCCACCAGTAGGCGCGGGCGTACTCGGTGCCGGCCAGCAGCCGGTCGAAGCCGTCGAGCTCCGACGAGGGCGCGATCCGCTCCACGCCCTGAACGTCGAAGCGCTCCACGCACTGGAGCGTGACCGCCGTGACGATGCCGAGCAGGCCCATCGACACGCCCGCGGCGTCGAACAGGTCGTCGCCCGGCTCGAGCTCGTGCACGCGCCCGCTCGCGTCCACCAGCCGGAGGCCCACCACCTGCTCGGTGAGCGCGTGGCGGCGGCTGCCTCCGGCCGAGCCGGTCATCAGGAAGCCGGCGATCGTCTGGTGCGTCACGCCGGCGGTGATCGGCAGCGCCCAGCCGCGCTGCTCGAGCCGCCGGCAGAGGCCGGACTCCACGGGGCTCCCGTCGCGCGGGTTGCCGCCCAGCCGGCAGCCGCCCTGCGCGGTCACGCGCATGTTGGCGTCGTCGTAGGCCACGCCGTTCAGGCGGTCGAGCGCGACGTGGACGCCGCCGGGGGCGAGGATCGCGCGGTCCACCGAGTGACCGGTCCCGCGCACGCGCAGCGGGCGCCCGCTCGCGTGGGCGTGCGCCACGAGCTCCTGGACCTCGGCCTCGGTCGAGGGATGGTGGACGCCGTGGCGGTCGGGGAGGAGCACCGGCTAGCCGGTGGCGGGCTCGCGCGTGGGAGTAGCCGTGTGCGAGCCATTGGTCGACGCCGGGAGAGTGGAGTTGGCCACCGAGGCGCCCTCCATCGCCAGCTCCTCGATCACCTCGGCGGCCGCGCGCTCGCCCGCGTCCACCGCTCCGCCCATCGACCCGTTCGCGTGGATGCCGGTCTCCGCGCCCGCCCAGTGGATGCGCCCGACCGGTCGCCGGAGCGCGGGCCCGAACGCCGTGAGCGCGCCCGTGGTCGCGATCGCGTTGTAGCAACCGCGCGCCCACGGGTCGTCGGACCAGTTCTTCTCGTGGAACTCGTCAGGCGTGCGGGCGCGCTCGCCGAAGAGGCGGGCGAACTGGTCGAGCACCGCGGCCCGCCGCGCGCGCTCGGGAAGCTCGGCCAGCGCCCGCGCCGTGCGCCCGCCGCCAAAGCCGCCGATCACCGCGCAGTTGCCGCCGGCCGGGATCGTGTCGAAGATCGCCGCGAGCGGTCCCTGCGTGCTCGTGGCCTGGCCGCTCAGTCCGTTCTCCCGCCAGAACGCCCGGTCGTACACCGCCACGTACTTGAGCGCCGAGCCCGGGTTGAGCCGCTGCACGAGCTGGTCGCGGTGGCCGGGAAGCGCGGGCTCGTAGTCGATCCGGCCGGCCATCACCGGCGGCAGCGCCACGATCGCGCGCCGCGCGCCCACCGACCAGCCCCTGCCCGACACCGTCACGCGCCCGCCGCGCTGGGCGATGTCGCGCACCGGGCAGCCGAGCGCCACGCGGTCGCCCAGCCCGTCCGCCATCCGCTCCGCGATCGACACCGCACCGCCCTGGAAGCGCCGCTCCTGGCTGCCCTTCCGCACGCTGCCCAGGTACTCGAACGACTCGTAGCTGCGCGAGTAGAACAGCGCGTGCAGGAGCGAGAAGTCGGCGGTGGACGCGCACCAGATCGCCTCGGTGGCCATCTCGAACAGCTCGCGCGCGCCGCGTGTGGCGAAGTTGCGCCGGACCCACGTGGCGAGCGTCTGCGAGTCCCACTCGAGCGCGCGGCGGGCGGTCCACGGCGCCTCCGGCGGCACCTGCTTGACCATCCGCTCGAAGCGCAGCAGCCCCTGCGCGGCGTCGGCCAGCACGATCGCGCCGGCGTTGGGGATGTAGCCCTTGTAGCGGCGCACGCGGCCGCCCAGCTCGAGCAGCTTGTCGCCCTGGTCGTTCACCCTCGCCTCGGGCACGCCGACCGAGCGGGCCGCCTCGATGATCTTGTGGCCGAGCGGGCCGAAGTACTCGCCGCCGAGGTCCACCACCGCGCCCTCGCCCACGCGCCGGCCGAGCAGCCGTCCGCCCACCCGGTCGCGCGCCTCGAGCACGAGCACCGACGCGCCGGCCGCCTCGAGCTCGCGCGCCGCGGTGAGGCCCGAGAGCCCGGCGCCGACGACCACCGCGTCGGCCTCGCCCGGAAGCTGGTCGGATCGGATCACGACGCCCGGGATCCTCTCACAGCCCGTGGTGGGGCCAGTCCGGCTTCTCGCCGCGCTTGAACGCGCCGGCGCCCACCGTGTGCTTGTCGCTCCGCATGAACATCGACAGCGCCATCTCGAACTCGATCCGCAGCCGCTCCTCCAGCGTGCGGCCCACGCCGCGCATGACCGACTCCTTGTCGCTGCGGATCGCGCCCTGCGGGAGCGCCGCGATCTCGTGCGCGAGCGCCCGCGCCCGCGCGAGGGCGCCTGGCCGCGCGGCACGATCTCGTTCACGAGTGCGATCCGCTCGGCCTCGTGCACGTCGATCCGCCGGCCGGTGATGATCAGCTCCATCGCCCGCGCGTAGCCCACCACGAGCGGCAGCCGCACCGTGAGCCCGTCGCCGCCCACGATGTTCCAGCGCCGCTCGAGCGCCCCGAACTCGGCGTTCTCGGCGGCGATGCGGATGTCGGCGAGCAGCGCCGTTTCGAGCCCGGCCGCGAACGCGTAGCCGTTCACCGCGGCGATGACCGGCTTGAAGATGTCGGCGCGGCGCGTGTAGCCGCAGTCGCCGGGCGAGTTGTAGAGCTGCTTGCGGAAGTCGTCGAAGTCCGGCATCTCCGTCAGCTCCGAGGCGTCCTGGAGGTCCCAGCCGGCGCAGAAGGTGGTCTCGCCCGCGCCGGTGATCACGAGCACGAACGCGCTGTCGTCGTCGCGAAAGCGCTGCCAGGCGTGGTGGAGCTCCTCGTTCATCCGCCGGCTGACCGCGTTGTGCTGGTCGGGCCGGTTGTAGGTGAGCGTGACCACGTGCTCGTCCTGCTCGTAGATCAGCGTGTCGTACTCGGGCATCGGTCTCCTCTCTCGACGGCGTCCGCGCGCGTACCGTACGGCCGATGGGGGTGATGCGGGGAGACGAGCTGGACCGCGCGCGGCTCGACTCGGCGGCAGAGGTGGTGATCGACCTCGGCACGGGCGACGGGCGCTTCGTGCTGCGCACCGCGCGGGCGCGGCCCGGCGCCCTGGTGATCGGCGTGGACGCGCTGGCCGAGCCGATGGAGGCGAGCGCGTCGCGCGCCGCCCGCAAGCCCGCGCGCGGCGGAGCCGCCAACGCGTGGTTCGTGGCCGCCGACGCGGTGGCGCCGCCCGCGGCGCTGGCCGGGCGGGCGACGCTCGTGACCGTGAACTACCCGTGGGGGTCGCTGCTGCGGGCGGTGGCCGCGCCCGAGGCCGAGGGGCTGGGCGCCGTGGCCGGGCTACTGCGGCCCGGCGGTCGGCTGGTGGCGCTTTTGAATGCCAGCGCTTCGGAGGACAGCGCGTATGCCGAGCGGCTCGAGCTGCCGCCGCTGGACGGCGAGCATCTACGGGAGAGCCTCGTGCCGGGTTGGACCGCCGCCGGCCTCGAGGTGGTCGAGGCGCGGCTTCTCGATCCCGGCGAGGAGCCGCCGCACCGGACCTCGTGGGGTCAGCGGCTGGTGCGCGGCTCGGGCCGCGACACGCTGCTCGTGTCGGCGGTCAGGTCGAGCGCGAGCGCGTAGGCGCGCCGGTGGGGGAGGCCGGCGTCCTGGAGCGCGCCGGCCACGTCGCGGGTCGATGCGCCGCCGGCGGCCAGCGCGCGTGCTCGGTCGATCGCCGGCGAGGGATCCTCGGGCGCCACCGCGAACGCGGCTGTCCGGCCGCGCGCGCCCGGGATCTCCAGCCGCTGGCCGGAGCGCCACGGGAGGTACTGCTCGCGCGGGGTGCCGGGGTCGAGCACCACGGCCCCGCGGGCGGGCCCGTCGATCGCGGTGAGCCTGCGCCCGAGCGTCTCTGCCCGCGCGCCCTCGGTCACGTGCGCGCCAGGCGCGAGGCCCGCCACCGCCTCAACTGCGGCATTCGGGGAGAGACCGGGCGCCGGGAGCACCGTGTGGCCGGCGTCGTGCGCGGCGTGGATGGCTGCACGCGCCTCGGCGGCGGCGAGGTCGGCGGTGAGGGTGACGCGCTCGCCCGCCGCCAGCGCCGCGGCCACCCCGGCGGCGTCCACCGGGTTCCCGCCGGGGGCGGGTCGGACAACGAGGACGCCCGGTCCGGCGGCTTCGGCCAGCAGGCTGATCCCTACCGCTATCCGGGCGCCGGCGCGGGCCAGCTCGGCCACGAAGGAGCGCGGCAGGTCGGCGGCGGCGCGGTCGGCGTCGATCACCAGCGCGTCCCGGGTCACCGCCGGCGCCCGCCGCACCACCAGCGGATCCCCCGGCCGGAACGCCGGGTTGAGCCGTCCGCGCACGCGCTCCGCCAGCCCGCCGGCCTCGATCGCCAGCTCCACGCGACCGTGGAGAGAGGCGATTGCCCGCTCGTCGATCGACGTGCTCACGCCCACCACGCACGTGGCGCGCTCGGTGATCTCCTCCTCGCGCGCGAGCTCGAGCGTCTTGGCGTGGGTCGCGCGGATGGCCGGGTGGCCGGCGGCCCGGCCGGAAACGCTGCGCTCGGCTGCCATGGCCGGAGGCTACGCCGAGCGGAGCGTGACGAGCACGACCTCGGGCGGAGCGAGGAAGCGCAGCGGCAGCCCGGC
>JAXDJC010000262.1:0-2507 GCA_034663685.1 Thermoleophilaceae bacterium | reverse complement strand
CCGCGGCCGCGCACGATCCCGCGCGCGGCTCGCGCACCGTGATCGGCTCGCTCCAGCTCGGGTTGGGCGTGGCTGCGGCATTCGCAGCCGTTCTCCTGGCGCTCGCGCGGCCGGCGCTCGAGCTGGTCTACGGCACGAGCTTCGGCCACGCAGCGCCGGCCCTGCGCGTGCTCCTGCCGGGCACCGTGCTCCTGGCGGGCGCGCTCATCCTCGTCGCCGGCCTGTACGCGCTCGACCGGCCCACCACCGCGACCGCCGTGCAGGTCTCCGGGCTGGTCGTGACGGTGGTCGGGCTGCTCGTCTTCCTGCCCTCCGGGGACATCATGACCGCGGCGATCGTCTCGACGGTCTCCTACGCGGTCGTGTTCGCCGGCGCGCTGCTCGCCTACAAGCGCGCGGCGGCGATCCGCTGGCGGGCGTTCTTCGCTCCACCGGCGGCTTTGCGGGCCGAACGCTCCGCCGCTTAGGACATAAGTCCAGGGCCGCGCGGTGACCGGATGATCCCGGCCGTTCGGGGCCGACAGCAAACCCATGCGCGGCGTCGCCCTCCTCGCCGCGGCCATGGCCGCGTTCCTGCTCGTCCCCGCCACCGCGCCGGCGGCGACCGTCCCTGCGCGGAGCGCCGCCGACTTCCGCGACTCGATCGGCGTGCAGACGCACCTGAGCTACTACGACACCGCCTACGGCGACGCGCCCCGGGTCGTGCGCAAGCTCGACGAGCTCGGCGTGGACCACGTCCGCGACGGCATGTACGCCAACCCGGGGTGGGGCGACTGGAACGAGCGCTACTACCAGGCGGTCGAGCTGGCCGCCTCGCACGGCAAGCGCTTCCTCTTCGGGATGGGCGAGCCGGGCTGGCGCGCCGGGACGCCGGACGAGCTTGTGGCTGCGGTGGCCGGCCGGCTCCGCCCCGCGGTGGCGGGGCTCGAGGGCCCGAACGAGTACGACCTCTTCCACGGGGGCCCCGACTGGGCACCCGAGCTGCGCGACTACCAGGCGGAGCTCTACAGCCGCGTGCGGGCCGAGCCGCGGCTGGCGGGCGTGCCGGTGGTCGGGCCGAGCCTCGTGTACGACGATCGCGACGGACAGCTCGGGTCGCTGGCGCGCTCGGTCGACTTCGGCAACATCCACCCCTATACGGGCGGCCTCGCCCCGTCCGCCGACCTGCTGCGCGGCCGCTTCGACGCGGTGAGCCACGTCTTCGGCGACCGGCCGCTGTTCGCGACCGAGGCCGGCTTCCACAACGCGCTGTCGGCAACCGACGGACAGGCGCCGGTGACCGAGGCGGTCGCCGCCTCGTACCTGCTGCGCACCTACCTCGAGCACTTCCGGGCGGGCATCCGCCGCACCTACGCCTACGAGCTGCTCGACGAGCACCCCGAGGACGCGAACACCCAGCCCGAGCAGCATTTCGGCCTGCTGCGCAACGACTTCTCCGAGAAGCCCGCGTTCGCCGCGCTGCGGGCGCTGCTCGAGCTGGTCGGCCGGCCCGCACCGGTCGATCCGACGCCGCTCGACCTCGACCTCGGCGGCGAGACCGGCGGTGTGCAGCGACTCCTGCTCCAGCAGGCCGACGGCCGCTACTCGCTGGTGCTGTGGCAGTCGGCGAGCGAGTACGACCGCGACCAGCAGCGCGGGCTGACGGTCGCGCCGCGACGGGTCGAGCTCAACCTTCCCGCGGCAGCCGAGGTGCAGGTGGCGCGCCCCACGCAGGACGGCGCCGCGCTCCGCTCGCTCGGTCGCCGCACCAGCGTGCCGATCGACGTCTACGCCGACCCCGTCGTGGTACAGCTCGACTTCGGCGGCCCGGTCGAGGCCGGGCAGCCGGCGCCAGGCGGCGACTCCGGCACCGCGGCCCCGGTCGCCACCCCGGCGCCGCCCGACGCTGCCTGCACGCTTTCCGGTTCGGGCGTGCTCCTCAGCAAGATGGACGCGTCGGCGCGGATCGCGAAGGGCGATTCGCGCACTCGCCCCGTTCGCGTCGCCTTCTGCTCGCCGCGCCCGGGCAAGGTGGTCACGGAGCTCGGGAGCGCCGGCCGCAGCGGCAACGTCAAGCACGTGCTGGCGAGTGCGTCCGTGAGCGTCGCGGCCGGCGCTGCCGTGAGCCTCGCTCCGCAATGGTCGAAGAGCGCGAGCGCCCGCCTCGGCGGAGCCCGGCCGGCGGTGCGGGTTCGCTTCCGCCCGGCCGGCGCACGCCACGACATCGTGTTCGGCCTCCCGCTCGACGTGACCGCGCTGCGCCGGCGGCGCTGACTCAGCGGTAGCTCAGCAGCAGCACGTCGCCGCCGAGGTCGTACCCGACCCGGCTCGCCTGGGCACGGCGTTCGACGGGCTCGGCCCCCGCGGTCGGGCGCGTGGCCGTCACGTCGTGCACGGGCCGCGGCCATGCGATCGTCACTCGTGCCGCCGGCGGCACGATGTCGCGCCGGCCGTCGCGATCCCATACGAACGCCGGCCGCCAGAGCGCGATCACGCGCCACCCGTCCGCGCGCTCGAGGTCGAGCCGC
>JAXDJC010000199.1:0-14668 GCA_034663685.1 Thermoleophilaceae bacterium | reverse complement strand
CTGTGAACGGTCATACGGCGATAATCAGGTCCTTCGGTATCACCGGGGTCCTCCTCCTTCTTGCACTGGTGCTGCTCGCGATCGTGAGCGCCATCGTTGCCTTCGACGGCTGGCCGCAGAGTGGAGGCGCGAGCACGGTGGAGCGCGTGGCCGTGGACCGGCCCGGCGCGCGGCGCGTTGAGACTGTTCTCGTGAGCTCGCGGCGATCCGCCCCTGTGGTGCAGGGGGTCTTCGCAGCGCGCTCGGCGAGCGCCTCCGCGACCGCGTCGGTGGCAGGTGGCGCGTTCCTGGTCGCCGGTCGGGAGCCCGGTGGCCTGTCCGCCGGCGGTGGGTTCGGTCCCCCGCCGCCGCCGGTACCGCTGGCCGCGCCCGGCGAGGGCGGCGGCGCGCCGCGGCTCGTGAGCTCCGGCAACGGCTCCCAGCCCCAGCCGGCCGATCAGACCCAGCCGATCGTGAGCCGCGCTGCCTGCGACGCCCGCCAGGCGCTCGGCCACGCCGGCGTGCCGATCGACCCGGCCTGCTCGCAGGGCCGGCGCGGCAAGCTCCGCGAGACGGTCGGCGGCACCGTGCCGGCGGTCAGGGCCGCGACCGCGGCCGGCGCCGTGCTCGCCCGCTAGAGCGCCCGCGCCGCGATCGCGCGCTCCACGAAGCGCAGCGCCTCGGTCTGGAGCTCCAGGTCGTGCTGGATCGAGCGGTGGTGTCCGCCCGGCATGAGCAGCAGCCGCTTTGGCTCGCCCGCCGCCTCGAACAGCTCCTGGGAGATCGTGTAGGGAACCTGGTCGTCGCCCTGCGCGTGCAGCAACAGCAGGGCGGTGCGTGGTGCGAGTGAGGCGGTGGCCGCGCGCAGGTCGGCCTGCTCGAGCCAGGGCTCCATGCGCTCGCGGTCGGCCCTGAACTCGAACCGGTCCGAGCGCAGGCCGCGCAGCAGGAAGTCCTCGGGGGCCGGGCAGATCGCCACCACGGCGTCGATGTCGCCGTCGGCCGCCGCCGCCTGGATCGCCATGAAGCCGCCCATGCTCGATCCGCGCAGGGCGATCCGTGGGGTGTGCTCGCGCGCGAGGGCGCACATCGCGACCACGTCGTCGACCGCGCCGGCGCCGAGATCGCCCTCCGAGCGGCCGTGCCCGCGCTGGTCGAAGGCGAGCGCGAGCATGTCGTGCGCCGCGGCCGTGCGGGCGAAGTCGAAGTGGCTCTCCTTGGCCGAGGAGGCGCCGTGCAGGATCACCATGGCCGCGCGCGGCTCGCCCTCCGGGCGGAAGAGCGCGTAGGAGAGGCCGTCGTGCGTGCCGAGCTCCGGCAGAGCCGGGAGGGGGTGCTTCATACTCTCACCCGATTATGGCCTCGCTGGAAGAGCGCGGGGGCGTCGGGGCCGGCGTGTCGCACGTCTACCCGATCGGATCGCGCATCAACGAAGAGGGACGGCTCGAGGTCGGCGGCTGCGACGTGGTCGAGCTGGCCGAGGAGTTCGGCACGCCCGCGTACGTCTACGCCGAGGACGACCTTCGCGCGCGTGCGCGCGCGTACGTTGAGGCATTTCGCCGCCACACCGACCGCTTCGAGGTCGTCTACGCGAGCAAGGCGTTCCCGTGCACGGCGGCCTACCGGCTGCTGGCGGGCGAGGGCATCGCCTGCGACGTGGCGTCGGGCGGCGAGCTCCACCTCGCGCTGCGCGGCGGCTTCGCGCCCGAGCGGATCTACCTCCACGGCAACAACAAGAGCGAGGCCGAGCTGCGCCAGGCGGTGGAGGCCGGCGTGGGCACGATCGTGGTCGACTCGTTCGACGAGCTCGAGCGCCTCGAGCGGATCGCCCCCGGCCAGGCGATCATGCTGCGCGTGACCCCCGGCATCACGCCCACCACGCACTCCTACATCACCACCGGGCAGGTGGACTCCAAGTTCGGCTTCGGACTCGACGACGTGCCGCGCGCGATCGAGAGCGCCGGCGGCCTGGAGCTGAAGGGCCTGCACGCGCACCTCGGCTCCCAGATCTTCGAGCTCGAGCCGTTCGAGCGGCTCGCCGAGGTGCTCACCGGGATCGGCGACTACCCCCTGCTCAACCTCGGCGGCGGGCTCGGCATCGCCTACACGCGCGACCAGTACCCGCCGTCGATCGAGGAGTACGTGGACACGCTGGTGCGCTCGGCGCCGGAGGGGGTCACGGTGCTGTGCGAGCCGGGGCGGTCGCTGGTCGGCCCCGCGGGCGTGACGATCTACCGGGTGGGCACCGTCAAGCGGATCCCCGGCGTGCGCACCTACGTGGCCGTGGACGGCGGCATGTCGGACAACCTGCGGCCGATGCTCTACGGCGCGCAGTACGAGGCCGAGATCGCCGACCGCTTCGGGGGCGAGGACATCTGCACGATCGCCGGCAAGCACTGCGAGTCGGGCGACGTGCTGGTGCGCGACGTGGCGCTCGACGACCCGCGGCCGGGCGACGTGCTCGTGACGCCCGCCACCGGCGCGTACGGGCACGCGATGGCCAACAACTACAACGGGATCCCGCGCCCGCCGGTCATCTTCTGCAAGGACGGCGATGCGCGCGTGGTGGTTCGGCGCGAGACCCTCGAGGACCTGGCTGCGCGTGACGCCGTTTAGGGTCGGCCTGCTGGGCCACGGCACGGTCGGCTCGGCGTTCCACGAGCTGCTGGAGGAGCGCGCGCACGCGATCGAGTCCGCGACGGGGCGCAGGCCGGAGGTCTCCGGGGTGCTCACCCGCTCGCGCGGGGACCTCGACGAGGTGATCGCGGCGAGCGACCTGGTGGTGGAGCTGATCGGCGGCGTGGAGCCCGCGCGCGAGTACATCCTGCGCGCGATGGCGGCGGGCAAGCACGTGGTGACGGCCAACAAGGCGGTCCTCTCCCAGCACGGCGACGAGATCTACGACGCCGCGCGCGCGGCCGGGGTGCAGCTGCGCTTCGAGGCCGCGGTGGGCGGCGTGGTGCCGGTGATCCGCGTGATCCACGAGACGCTCGCCGCCGCGCACGTGGACCGGGTGCACGGGATCGTGAACGGCACGACCAACTTCATCCTCAGCGAGATGACGCGCACGGGGGCGACCTACGAGGAGGCGCTGGCGGAGGCGCAGCGGCTGGGCTACGCGGAGGCGGACCCGATCGAGGACGTGTCGGGGCGCGACGCCGCGGCCAAGATGGCGATCATCGCCCGGCTGGCGTTCAACGCCCCGGTGCACCTCGACCAGGTGGCCTACGAGGGGATCGAGTCGCTCACGTCGAGCGACATCGAGTACGCCAAGGAGCTGGGGCTCTCGCTCAAGCTGGTGGGCACGGCCGAGCGGCTCGCCGGCGGCGTGTCGGTGCGCGTGCACCCGACCTTCCTCTACGGCCAGCACCCCCTGGCGTCGGTCAACGGCTCCTTCAACGCGGTCACGATCGAGTCCCCGGCGATCACCGAGATCACGCTGTCCGGCCCGGGTGCCGGCGGCCCGCAGACCGCGTCGGCCGTGCTGGGCGACGTGATCTCCGCGATGATCCCGCCGGCCTCGCTGCCCGCGCCCGCCGAGGACGTGCCGCTCGTGCACGACGTGGAGTCGTCGTTCTACCTGCACGTGGAGGTGGCCGACCGGCCCGGCGTGCTGGCCCAGCTGGCGGAGATCCTGGGGATGCAGGGCGTGTCGGTCAAGTCGGTCGTGCAGAAGGGGCTCGGCGACGACGCCCGGCTCGAGATCGTGGTGCACCCGGTGCTCGAGTCGCGCTTCATGGCGGCGGTGGGGCTGATCGGGCGGCTCGACTTCCTGCGCACCAAGCCGCGGACCATCCGCGTTATCGAGGAGCTGTTCGACTGACGGTCTGGGCCTATCGCGACCGGCTGCCGGTCGATCCGCTGGTCACGCTCGGCGAGGGCGGCACGCCGCTCGTGCCCGCGCCCGAGCTCTCGCGCCGCACGGGCGCGGACGTATGGCTGAAGATCGAGGGCGCCAACCCGACCGGGTCGTTCAAGGACCGCGGCATGACCGTGGCGGTGTCGGCGGCGATCCAGGAGGGGTCGGAGGCGGTGGTCTGCGCGTCCACCGGGAACACGGCGGCCAGCGCGGCCGCGTATGCGGCGCGGGCCGGCCTGCGCGGGGCGGTGATCGTGCCGGAGGGCAAGATCGCCACCGGCAAGCTCGCCCAGGCGCTGATGCACGGCGCGCGCGTGGTGGCGCTGCGCGGCAACTTCGACGAGGCGCTGCGGCTCGTGCGCGAGCTGGTGGAGCGCAACCCGATCGCACTCGTCAACTCGGTCAACCCGTTCCGGATCGAGGGGCAGAAGACAGGCGCGTTCGAGGTGTGCGACCAGCTCGGCGAGGCGCCGGACGTGCTCTGCATCCCGGTGGGCAACGCGGGCAACGTGACGGCCTGGTGGAAGGGGTTCGGGGAGTACGGCGTGGCGCCGCGGCTTCACGGCTACCAGGCCGAGGGCGCCGCCCCGCTCGTGCGCGGCGCGCCGGTGGAGAACCCGGAGACGGTCGCCTCCGCGATCCGCATCGGCAACCCGGCGCGCTGGGAGGAGGCGATGGACGCCTTCACCTCCTCGCGCGGGGAGGTGCGCGCGGTCTCGGACGAGGAGATCCTCGCCGCCTACTCGCTGCTCGGCGCGCGCGAGGGCGTGTTCTGCGAGCCGGCCTCGGCGGCGTCGGTGGCCGGGCTGCTCAAGTACGGCGCGGAGGGGCGGGTGGTGTGCGTGCTCACCGGGCACGGGCTCAAGGACCCGACCACCGCGCTCTCGCGGGCCACGCCGGTGGTGCCGTGCGAGCCGGACATCGACGACGTGGAGCGGGCGGTGCTCGGGTCGTGAGGCGCCGCCGGCTCGTGCGCGTGCCGGCCTCCACGGCCAACCTCGGCCCGGGCTTCGACTCGCTGGCCGCGGCGATCGGGCTCTACCTCGAGCTGGAGGTGGAGGAGACGGGCGGGGAGCTCGTGGTCGAGTGCGACGTGCCGGGCGTGCCGCTCGGACCGGAGAACCTCTGCGTGGCCGCGTTCGAGGCGTTGAAGGAGGGCGGCGCGAACGGGCTGACCTTCCGCATCCGCTCGGACATCCCGCTCGCGGCGGGGCTCGGGTCGAGCGCGGCCGCGATCGTGGCGGGGCTGGTGGCGGCGGACTCGATGTACGAGCTCGACGCGCCGCTGTTCGAGACGGGGGCGATGCTCGAGGGCCACCCCGACAACGTGGCCGCGGCGCTGCTCGGCGGGTTCGTGATCTGCGCCGGCGAGCGGCCGGAGCGCTTCGACCCGGCCCCGGGGATCGAGGGCGTGCTGGCCACGCCGCCGGGCACGGTGGCGACCGGCGAGGCGCGCGCCGCCCTGCCCGACGAGGTGCCGCTGGCCGACGCGGTGCACAACATCGGGCACGCTGCGCTGCTGATCCTCGGCCTCGCGCGCGGGCCGGACCTCTCGCTCGTGGGGCGGGGGCTCTCCGACCGCGTGCACCAGCCGCGCCGTGAGTCCGTGTATCCGCGCTCGATGGAGCTGCTGCGCCAGGCCCGCGAGCTCGGCGCGATCGGCGCCTCGATCTCCGGCGCCGGCCCGACCGTGCTGTTCTGGTGCCACTGGGAGCAGACCGGCACGGTGTTCGAGCGCGTGCGCGAGGCCGCGCCGGACTGCGAGGTGCGCCGGGCCCAGTTCGTGCCGGGCGGCGCGGATGTGAAGTCGCTCTAGGCCGGGACCAGCTCGGCGCGGAGCTCCGCCACGCGGCCGGTCTCCTCGTCCATGCCGATGCGCATCAGCACCTCGGTGGCGAGGCCCAGGTAGTCGTCGCCCAGCTCCGGCCGGTAGTCGAGGATCGAGACGCCGCGCTCGGCGGACTCGGCGTAGCGGATCGACTGGCGGATGACCGCCTCGAAGACCTTCTCCCCGAAGCGCTCCTTGAGCGTGGCCAGCGCCTCGCGCGAGTGGATCGTGCGGAGGTCGGCGATGTTGAGCACCACCCCGAGCCACTCGAGGTCCGGGTGGAGGTTCTCCTTTGCCAGCTCGATGATCTCGAGGGCCTGCTCCACGCCCTGGAGCGAGAAGTACTGGGCCTCGGTCGAGATCAGCGCGTAGTCGGCGGCCACCACGGCGTTGATCGTGAGCAGGCCGAGCGCCGGCGGGCAGTCGATCAGGAGCACGTCGTGGCGGCGGCCGACGTCGCGGAGCGCCCGGCGCAGGGTCATCTCGCGGCCCATCTTGCCCCCGAGCACCAGCTCCGCCTCGGCCAGCCCGAGGTTGGCCGGGATCACGCCGTTGTGCACCGCGTCGGCGGCCTTGACCTTGCCGGCGAGCACGTCGGCGATCGTGGGGTCGGCATCCGCCGGCACGTCGAAGTAGTCCGACAGGTTGCCCTGGGGGTCGAGGTCCACGGACAGCACGTCCAGCCCGATCCGGGTCAGCACGTCGTGGAGGGTGCGGGTGGTGGTGGTCTTGCCCGTCCCGCCCTTCTGAGAGAGCACTGCGATCGTCGTCGCCATTGGCTGGCGAATATACGCGCCGCGCCAACTGGGCGCGACCGGGTCGCGCCGGAACCGGCCCGGAACGCGAACGGGCCCGCCGAGGGCGGGCCCGTCACGCTCTGTCCCTCCCTCGAACCTGCGGTGCTCAGCCGACCGCCGCGCTGTGCAGGCGGTCGGTGGCTGCCCGGCCGGTCGACGCCTCCGCGCCGGCCCCCAGGCGGATGAAGTGCAGGCTGAAGCGTCCGATGGCGAGCACGTCGCCGTCCGCGAGCTCGCGCATCTCGACGTGCCCGCCGTTGACGAACACGCCGTTGAGGCTGCGGTCGTCGAGGATGCGGGTGGCGTGGCCCTGGCGGTGGATCAGCGCGTGGCGGCGCGAGACCGTCGGGTCGTCGAAGCGGATGTGCGCCGCGAGGCTGCGGCCGACCCGGGTCCAGCCGTCCTGGAGCGCGACGACCCGCACGCGCTCGCCGTCCTCGTAGGCGATGTAGTCGCCGTCTGCCACGAGGGCCTCGCGCGCCTCGCCAAGCCAGTCCGGGGTGTCGGTCGCGGAGCCGATCGGCTCCGCCAGCTCGAGCTCGGCGAAGATCGAGGAACGGCGGAAGTCGAGCCCCTCGCAATGGGGGCAGGGCGGCACTTCGTCGAGCTCGTGCAGGGCCACTGCGTAGCCACACGACTCACATCTGAAGCAACCTGCGCCGGCGAGCGTGCCGGCGTGAACAGTCTCGGTCTCTCCTCCGAAGATAATGCGAATCATAACGAGCGATACAAGGCCCTCAAACTGGGGACACGCGCTTCCGCGGCGGAAAATCGCGCAAAGAGCGGGGCCGGGAGGGCGGGGATCAGGCGGCGCGCGGAACCACGGCGAGCGGCTTGTCCGTGGCGCGTACGCGCTGGGAGCGGACCGGCTCGCCGTCGCGCCCGCCCGACTTCGACAGGCAGAGCGAGCAAACCTCGTCCCCGGACTCCAGCTCGTGCATCAGCTCCCCGGTGAGCGGCATCCGCCGGCAGCGCGAGCAGGCCGGCTGGTCCGTGTGGAGGGCGTCGAGGCTGTTGCGGAGGAGGATCGAGGCGATTTCCATGAGGCCTGCATTCTGCGCGGCGGGTCGGATACCTCCGCGCCCCCCGCCATTGCATACGATCCGCCGCGCATGGTTCCCGTGAGCGTCCACACCGCCATCGCCGCGCCGCGCGAGGAGGTCTTCGACTTCGTGGCCGACCTCGCCAACCGGGCCTCCTGGATGGACCACTGCATCACCGACCTGCGGCTGGCCCACCCGAAGTCCCACGGCGTGGGCGCGGCGGCCCGGTACCGCCTCGAGGCGCCGCGCTACCGGCCGTGGATCGAGACCCAGATCGTGGAGGCGGACCGGCCGCGGCGGATCGTGGAGCACACGCGCGGGGGCCGCTCGGGCCGCACGCGCGGCGAGGTGGTGTTCGACCTCTCGCGCCAGGGACGGAGCCTCACGCGGGTGGAGCTCACGCTCTGGAGCGAGCCCGGAACGGCGCGCGAGCGCTTCCTCGAGAAGCTCGGCGCCCGGCCCTGGGTCAGGCGGCAGGCCAAGATCGCGCTCGAGCGGCTGCGCGCGGTGTTCGAGGAGCGGCCGGACAGGCCGCTGCTGCGCACGTCGGTGGCCGGCTGGGAGCCGCAGAAGGCGCCCCGCTTCGGGCTCGAGCTCGCCGATCAGCCGGACGTCCACACCGGCTCGGGGCGCCACGCCCCGAGCGGATAGAGTTCCGCCGCCCATGCGCCTCGCAAGCCCTCGGAGCGCCATTCTCACCTGCGCCCTCGCCGCCGCTGTACTGGTGGCCGGCTGCAAGAGCGCCGGCGAGGAAGGGACCCGCGAAGGCCTCGGCGTCCACGTCGGCGGGCTCAAGTACACGGTCTTCATCACGCGCCAGATCAACCAGCACCTGGCCTCCGACCGCGGCTACTACCAGGGCCCCGAGCCCAAGCCCGGCTTCACCTACTACGGCGTCTTCATCCAGGTCTGCAACGAGACCCCGGGCTTCAAGACCCCCGTCAAGGACTTCACGGTGCGCGACTCCCAGGGCAACGAGTTCCATCCGCTCGACATCGGTGGCGCCAACGTGTTCGCCTACCACCCGCGGCGCCTGAGCAAGAACGCCTGCGTGCCCGAGGCGGGCACCCCGGCGGCCACGGGGCCGACCGGCGGCGCGCTGCTCGTGTTCAACTTCCCCGTGCAGACGATCGAGAACCGGCCGCTCAAGCTGGACATCAGGACCGTCACGCCCGAGGGCAAGGTCGAGAGCGAGAAGATCCTGCTCGACCTCTAGCGCCGCTGGAGGCCCGCCTGGAGCACGAGGCGGACGGCGGGCGCGGCGGTCTGGCCGCCGGCGCCGGCCTTGACGAACAGGGCCGCGACCACGATCCGCGGCTTGAGCGCCGGGGCGAACGAGGTGAACCAGGCGTCGGTGTCGGCCGCGCCCTGGTTGCTGCCGGTTGGCCCCTGGGTGCTGCCCAGCTCGGCCGTGCCGGTCTTGCCGGCCACCACCACGCCGGGGATCGCGGCGGACGTGCCGGTGCCGGTGCGCACCACGCCGATCATGAAGCGCCGGATCGTGTGCGCGGTGCCGGTGGAGACCACGCGGTGGGGGCGGCCGGCGGCCTGGCCGCTCAGGAGCGTGGGCGCGTGCTGCACGCCGCCCGTCGCGATCGTCTGCGCGATCATCGCCATCTGGAGCGGGGTGGCGAGCACCTTGCCCTGGCCTATCGCGGTCGATCCCACGGCCAGGTCCGAGCCCACGGCGTCCCCCGCCGGGAGCGTGCTGCGGGCAGCGCCCGGGAGGGCGGGCGGCGCGTTGAACCCGTAGCGCTCGGCCATCGCCACGAGCTTGGCGGCGCCGACCTTCACGCCCGTCGGGGCGAAAACGGAGTTGCACGAGTGAACGAAGGAGTTCTCGAAGCTGCCGCCGCACGACTCGCCGTTGGCGTTCTGAAGGGCCACGCCGTCGATGCGCGCGCTGGTGGAGACCGGGAACGGCGTGGACGGCTTGACGACCTTGGCCTCGAGCGCGGCCGACGCGGTCACGATCTTGAAGGTGGAGCCGGGCGGCTGTGGGGCGGAGAAGGCCACGCCCGCGAGCGCCCTCACCTCGGCGCGACGCGCGTCGAGGGCGACGATGCCGCCGAAGCGGCCGGCGAGCGCGTTGACCGCGGAGGCCTGGATGACGGGGTCGATCGTGGTGCGCACCGGCCTGGCCGGGTGCGGCCGGGCGTGGGCGATCGGGCGCGCGCCGGCCATCAGCGTCCCCCCGGGGGTGCCCGCCACCCGGGCGTCCACGATCAGCTCGAGGCCGTTGCGCCCGAGCGGCCACGCGCGGGGGAACCCGTGCGCGTACACGGCGTCCTGGGCCGCGCCGGCCGCCGCCGGGGCCACCTGGCCCGCGATCGACGCGGCCGGCCCGGGCGCCACCACGCGCTTGTCGGCGGGCCCGCTCGCGATCCGGCTCCCGTCGCGAGCGAGGATCGCGGCGCGCCGCGGCGGATCGCTGCGGCGGGTGAGCGGCTCGCCGGGGCGCAGGCCCGGGAACGCCATGTACGGCTCCCACTTCACGTGCGCGTCCTTCACCGGCAGCCGCAGCTCGCCGCGCACCGGGCCGAAGATCCGCGTGCGAACGGTGATCGGGATCACGGCGTCGCTGCCGCTGCCGCGCGCGCGGCCGGCGAGGATCCCGGTGGAGGTGGCCGTGGCGGCCGCGTCGCGGTAGGCGCGCACGAACGCGGCGAGCGGGTAGCGCTGCTTGGCGTCGCCCGTCAGCTCGGCGTACATCGCGGGCCAGTCGGAGCGCTGCCACGCGCCGGCGAAGCGGCGCCCGGCCTGTTCCTCGTCGGAGGCGCCGCAGCTCCCGATCAGCAACACGAGCACGACCACCACGGCGAACGCACCGGCGAGCGGCGCCGTCCTGTGGGTCAGGCGCCTGCGCCGCTCGGTTGAGAGGTCGTGAAGCGCCACCGTCACCGGCTAGTGTGACCGCACGCCCGGCGGCCTGCGCTGCCCGCGGCCCTCCGAGCCATGACCACTATCGATTGGATCATCGTGGCCTTTACGGTGCTGGCGGCCGTCTGGGGTTACGCCCAGGGCTTGGTTGTTGGCGCGTTCTCGCTCGGCGGCTTCCTCGGCGGCGGCTTCATCGGCTCGCGGCTGGGCCCGCTGCTCCTCAAGGACGGGTCGCACTCGCCGTACGCGCCGGTCTTCGCTCTGGTGGGTGCGTTCCTGATCGGCGGCGTGGTCGCGTCCGTGCTCGAGACGGTCGGCTTCCAGCTGCGGCGGCGGCTGCGCGGCGGGCTCGGATTGGTGGACGGGCTGCTGGGCGCGGGGCTGCTCGCCTGCGTGGGCCTCGCCGTGGCGTGGATGGGCGGGGCGATCGCGCTCCAGACGCCGGGGGCGCGCGACTACCGGCGCGACATCCAGCGCTCGGCGATCCTCAGCCGCCTGAACGATCTGCTCCCCCCGCGCACGCTGCTCAACGCGCTCGCCCGCTTCGACCCGTTCCCGAGCATCGCGGGGCCGGCCGTGCCGGTGGCGCCGCCGTCGTCCAGGATCGCGCGTGACCCGGAGGTCCGGGCGGGTGCGCTCAGCACGGTCAAGGTCCTCGGCACCGCCTGCGGGCTGGGCGTGGAGGGCTCGGGCTGGATCGCCGCCGACGGGATCGTGGTCACTAACGCGCACGTGGTGGCCGGCCAGGACGACACCACGGTGCAGCTCGACGGCACGGGCCCGCGCCAGGGGGCCGAGGCGATCTGGTTCGACTCGCACAACGACCTCGCGATCCTGCGCTCGACCGGCCTGTCCGGCGCCCGCTCGCTCACGATCCGCCAGAACGCGCCGGTGGGCACCTCGGGCGCGGTGGTCGGCTACCCCGGCAACGGCCCGCTCACGATCCGCCCGGCGCGGCTCGGCGCCACCACCATCGTCACCACGCAGGACTCCTACGGCCGCGGGCCGGTGCAGAGGCGGGTCACGGCGCTGCGCGGGGTGGTCAGGTCGGGCAACTCCGGCGGACCGGTGCTGGACGGCGCGGGCCGCGTGCTCACCACCGTGTTCGCCTCCACGACGGGGGGCGGCCCGCGCGGCGGCTACGGGGTGCCGGACTCGATCGTGAAATCCGCGCTGGCGCACGCCCGCGACCGCGTGGACACCGGCCCCTGCGCGCACTGAACGCAAGTTACGCCCCTTAGGGGGCGCTGCTATACCGGTCGGCCGTGCGGATGCCCGTTGCACTTCTCGTGGCCGCCGCGGTGGCGGCCGGCGTGACCGGATCGGCCAGCGGGCAGGGCGAGACGACCGTGGTGCAGAACCCGTGTCTCGGCCCAGACGCGGCGAAGCTGCTCTGCCCCAACCTGCGGATGCACCCGCCCGCGGACCTCTCGATCTCCACGACCCGCACCGGGCGGCGGCTGCTCCACGCCACCAACTCGATCGACAGCCGCGGCGAGGGCCCGGCCGAGCTGCGCGGCAAGCGCAACGGCAGGCACTACATGACGGCCGACCAGCGGGTGCTGCTGAAGGGCGGCGGCAGGCGCACCCTCTCGACGCCCGCGTTCCTCGGCTTCAAGCACATCCCCGGCCAGGGCGGCTACTGGAAGTTCAAGGACGCCGCCGTGTTCGAGATGTGGAGGCTCGACTCCAAGAACACCCCGATCGCGAAGGTGGCCACCGGCCCCAAGCAGTACTACTGCCTGCGCGACCTGTTCCGCACCGCGCCGCAGATGGCCGGCTCGCCGCCGGCGCGCGTCTATCCGAAGTGCAACCAGGACAAGAACAGGGATTCCGTAACGCTCGGCACGTCGATCGGCTGGTCGGACGTGTACCCGGCCAGCTACAACGAGCAGTACATCGACATCACCGGCCTCAAGGGCCGCTTCGGCTTCTTCCACATCGCCGATCCCAAGAACGGGATCTGGGAGAACAACGAGGACGACAACGCCGCGATGACGATCGTCTCGCTGCCCTCGGGCAAGGTGCTCGGCACCCGCGGGCCCATGCCGCGGCCGTAGGCCGCGCCGCCCCGAGCGCGTTGGCCGTGTCGTCGGCAGCCGCTACCGTGCGACCTCAAGCCATGGCAAAGACCCTCGTCATCGCAGAGAAGCCCTCCGTCGGCCGCGACCTCGCGGCCGCGCTGCCCGGCTCGTTCAAGACGAGCCAGGAGAAGACGTTCATCGAGGGCGACGACTACGTGATCACGTGGGCGGTCGGCCACCTCGTGGGCCTGGCGGCCCCGGACGAGTACGACCCGAAGCTGAAGAAGTGGCGCTTCGCGGACCTGCCGATCCTGCCCGAGAGGTTCAAGCTCGTCCCCAACGACGAGAAGTCGCGCAAGCAGCTCAAGGCCGTCCACAAGCTGATCGCGCGCGAGGACGTGGATCAGATCGTGAACGCCTGCGATGCCGGCCGCGAGGGCGAGCTGATCTTCGCCTACCTCTACGAGACCTCCGGCCACCGCAAGCCCGTGCAGCGCCTCTGGCTCAGCTCGATGACCCGCCGGGCGATCGAGGAGGCGTTCTCGCACCTGCGCCCGGGCCAGGAGATGGAGCGGCTCGAGGCTGCCGCCCGATCGCGCTCCGAGGCCGACTGGGTGGTGGGCATGAACGCCACCCGCGCGGCCTCGATCCGGCTGCGCGCCGCGTTCGACGGCGCGGTGTCGCTCGGCCGCGTGCAGACCCCCACGCTGGCGCTCGTGGCCCGGCGCGAGGAGGAGATCCGCGCCTTCAAGCCCGAGCCCTACTGGCTCGTGGAGGCCGGCTTCCTCGCCGGCGCCGACCGCGCCTACCGCGGCCGCTACCTGGGCGGCAAGCGGATCGCCGAGGACCTCGCGGCCAGGATCGTCGAGGAAACCCGCGAAGGCACCGGCGAGATCACCAAGCTCGAGAAGAAGGAGGAGCGCGAGCGCTCGCAGCTGCTCTACGACCTCACCTCGCTCCAGCGCCACGCCAACACGCTCTTCGGCTTCTCCGCGCGGCGCACGCTCTCGGCCGCCCAGCGCCTCTACGAGGAGCACAAGGCGATCACGTACCCGCGCACCAGCTCGCGCTACCTACCGGGGGACCAGATCCCGGAGATCAAGCCGACCGCCGAGCTCGTGGGCCACAACCCCGCGTACCGGAAGGCCTCGGAGTACGTGGTCAGCCTCGACAAGCTCCCGCTCGAGCGCGTGGTGAACGACGCCAAGGTCCAG
The DNA here is from genome assembly GCA_034663685.1 of Thermoleophilaceae bacterium. Lineage (GTDB taxonomy): Bacteria > Actinomycetota > Thermoleophilia > Solirubrobacterales > Thermoleophilaceae > AC-37. Next base: position 1,044 of record JAXDJC010000199.1, on the reverse strand, counting down.
GACCACCACGCGCTGATCCCCACCAAGTCCGAGCACGACCTCGAGCGGATGGGCTCGGACGAGCTGAAGATCTACGACCTCGTGGCCAAGCGCTTCCTGTCGGTCTTCCACCCCGAGGCGGTCTTCGAGCGCACGCGTGTGGAGACCACCGTGGCCGAGCACGTCTTCCGCACCAGCGGCCGGCGCCTGCTCGAGGCGGGCTGGAAGTCCGTCTACGGCGAGGAGGCCGACACCGGCCAGGCCGGCGAGGACGACACCGGCGGCGACCAGATGCTGCCCAAGCTCGACCAGGGCGAGGCGGTGAAGGTCACGGAGGTCGAGTCGCTGCGCAAGGAGACGCAGCCGCCGCGGCGCTTCACGGAGGCGTCGCTGCTCGGCGCGATGGAGACGGCCGGCAAGGACATAGAGGACGCCGAGGTGCGTGAGGCGATGAAGGAGTCCGGAATCGGCACTCCGGCCACGCGCGCGGCGATCATCGAGCGGCTGATCGACGTGGCCTACATCGAGCGCGAGGGCCGCGCTCTGGTGGCCACCGACAAGGGCATCCAGGTGATTCGGCTGCTCGGTGCCCACCCGCTCACCTCACCCGAGCTCACCGGCGACTGGGAGCGGCGCCTCGGCCTGATCGAGCAGGGCCAGGACTCGCGCCCCTCGTTCATGTCCGACATCGCCAAGTTCGCCACCGAGACCGTCGCGGAGCTGGACAAGCTCAAGGACGTGAAGATCGAGCGGGCCAACCTCGGGCCGTGCCCGGTCTGCGGCCGCGACGTGATCGAGACCCGCAAGGGCTACTCGTGTTGGTCGAAGGACGACCCCGGCTGCGGCTTCGTGATCTGGAAGAAGAAGGCCGGCAAGATCCTGCCGGCGTCGGTGGTCAAGGAGCTGATGGCCACCAACAAGACCGAGAAGCCGGTGACCGGCTTCAAGGGCCGCAGCGGCCGCACGTTCCGCGCCAAGCTCAAGCTCGAGCAGGCCGACGACGGCAAGTGGCGCGTGGAGTTCGACGAGGAGTGGGCCAAGGAGCCGCGTGCCAAGCCGCCCGAG
>JAXDJC010000213.1:0-23369 GCA_034663685.1 Thermoleophilaceae bacterium | reverse complement strand
CAGCCCGTGGACCAGCAGGTGACGCTGCCCGCGTCGGCCTCGCTCGTCGGCGCGGACACCCCGGAGAGCCTTGCGGCGTCGAGCTGCAAGCCCCCGGCGGCGCCCGAGACCCCGAGCGAGAACCCGCAGCCCGAGTCGCAGCCGCAGCCCGAGTCGCAGCCGCAGCCCGAGCCGCAGACGCAGCCCGAGCAGCAGCAGAGCACGGGTCAGCCCGCGAGCCAGCCCGAGGCCCCCGCCTCGCAGCCGGCCTCGCAGCCCGCGAGCAGTCAGCAGCCCTCGGGCAGCACGCAGCACCGGCCCGCGACAAACGGCCAGGACAAGGCGAAGAAGGCGAAGAACGCCAAGAGGTCCAAGAAGGCCAAGAAGGCCGCCAAGAAGTCGAAGGCCAAGCACGGCAAGAAGAGCCGGAAGAGCCCGCGGCGCTAGCGCCGGAGGGGGGCAGGAAGAGAGGGGCGTCCTGCGGGGCGCCCCTCTCCGCGTTCCGGCACGCGTGTGGCGAGCGGGAGGCGGCGAGCGGTAGAACTCCGCGCGTGAGGCGCGCGCTCGTCACCGGAGCCGGCCGCGGCATCGGCGCCGCCATCGCCGAGCGGCTCCGCGCCGACGGCCTCGAGGTGGTCACGCTCGACCGCGACCCGGGCTGCGACATCCAGCTCGACCTCGCCGCCGGCCCCCTCCCCGAGCTCGGTGGGATCGACGTGTGCGTCTCGAACGCGGCGATCACCGACACGATCGCGCCGGCGCACCGCATGACCGAGGAGCAGTGGCGCCGCGACATCGACGTGAACCTCAGCGGCGCCTTCCGCGCGGTGCAGGCGTGCCTGGGCGGCATGCGCGAGCGGCGCCACGGCCGGGTGGTGGTGATCTCGAGCGGCGCCGCCGTGGGCGGGCTGCCGGGCCAGGTCGCGTACGCCGCCTCGAAGGCCGGCCTGCTCGGGATGGTGAAGACGATCGCCGCCGAGAACGTGACCCGCGGGATCACGGCGAACGCGATCCTTCCCGGGATGGTGGCCACCGAGAAGGTCCGGGCGATGCCCCCGGCGGTGCTGGAGCGCGTGACCGCCGGGCTGCCGAGCGGCCGGATGGCGGAGCCGGAGGAGGTGGCGGCACTGGTCGTCTACCTCGCCTCCGAGGAGGCCGGCTACGTGACCGGGCAGGAGGTCGGCATCGACGGCGGCGCCGGCCTGAACACCATGACGCTCGGGAGCCCCTAGGCGTCCAGCCGGGTCTCCTCCAGGTCGAGGTCGCGCTCGACCCGGTGCATCACCTCGTTGCTGATCTCACCGCTGTTGCGCATCTCCAAGAGCGCGCGGCGCTGGGCGCCGAGCAGCTCCACCATCAGCCGCTGGTAGTCCTGCGAGCGGTCCTCGATGCCGTCCGCGTCGTCGATGAGGCCGGCCCGCGCCTTGAAGCGGCGGCGGCGGAAGTCGTGGAGCCCGCGGGCGCGCTGCATGGTGTCGTCTCGGATCCAGTCCGTGCCGTCGGCCTCGAGCTCGTCCAGGCGCTCGAGCGCCGCGCTCGACGCGCGGGCCCGCGCCCGCGCCTCCTCGGCCTCCTCCTCGGCCGCGTCCGCCCGCACGCCGAGCCGCCGGATCAGCAGCGGCAGCGTGAGCCCCTGCCCCACGATCGAGACGAGGATCAGCGCGAACGTGATGAAGAGGACGAGGTCGCGGTCCGGGAGCGGCGCGCCCGCGTGGGTCTTCAGAGGCAGCGCGAGCGCAGCCGCCAGCGAGACCGCCCCGCGCATCCCGGCCCACGCCCCCACGATCCGCTGGCGTGCGCCCACCCGCCGCTGGCGTTGAGCCGGACGGCGGTCGAGCGCCCGGATGACGTACGGCATCGTGAACAGCCAGACGAATCGCATACCGATCACGCTCGCCGACACGACCGCCGCGTAGCCCACGACCTGCCACGTGCCGCGGTTGTCGAGGCCGTTCACGATCAGCGGCAGCTGGAGCCCGATCAGGATGAACAGCACCGCGTTGAAGAGGAACACGAGGATCTCCCAGAGCGCGAAGCCCTGGAGGCGCGTCTGCGGCGAGGCGAGCACCGGCGCGCGCCAGCCGAGGTAGATGCCGCAGGCGACTGCCGCCAGCACCCCGGACGCCCCGACCTGCTCGGCCGGGATGAACGCCGCGTACGCCGTGAGCAGCGAGATCGTCAGCTCGGTCGGCGTGTCGTCGAGCCGGCGCCGGATCTCCCCCACCACGAATCCCACCGCCAGCCCGACCGCGACGCCGCCGAGCGCCGCACCCACGAACCTGAGCCCGGCGTCCGCGAGCGAGAAGCTCCCCCCGACGGCCGCGGCGACCGCGACCTTGTAGGCCACCAGGGCCGTGGCGTCGTTGACCAGGCTCTCGCCCTCGGTCACGTTCACGAGCCGCCGCGGCACGCCCAGCCGCCGCATCACCGCGGTCGCCGCCACCGGATCCGTCGGCGCGACGATCGCCCCGAGCACGAACGCGACCGCCCACGGCATCCCGAGCGCCTCGTGCGCGAGCACCGCCACCGCGACGAGCGTGAGCAGCACGAGCCCGATCGCGAGCAGTGAGATCGCGCGCGCATCGTCGCGCAGCGCGCGCAGGTCCGAGAAGAACGCCGCCGCGTAGAGCAGCGGCGGCAGGAAGATCAGCAGCACCAGGTTCGGGTTCAGCGCGATCTTCGGCATGCCCGGCACGAGGCCGAGAATCAGCCCGCCGATCACGAGCAGGATCGGATACGGAACCGAGAGCCGGCGCGCGAGGGCGTTCAGCCCCGCGACCGACACGAACAGGATCGCGATGAAGACCTCGAGGTTCCCCACCGGCCGATTATGCCCGGGGGCGGCGGTGCCGCCGGGCCGGGCCGGCTACAGCTTCTGCGCCAGCACGCCCTTCGTCACGCGGTCGTTGATCGACGACACCGGGCTCTCGGTGCGCACCCACGGATCGCCGCCGAAGTAGAGGTGGAAGATCTTCTCGGCCGTGCGCGTGGCGAGCGCCTGGCTCGTGAGCGTGGGGTTGGGCCCGCCGAGCGAGTTGGGCAGCGCCGAGTTGTCGCCGATGAACAGCCGCTTGACCGCCCGCGACTCGCAGTTGGTGTCGAGCACCGAGTTGGTCGGGTCGAGCCCCATCCGCATCGTGGACTGAACGTGCAGGATCAGCGGCGGCCAGTTGATCCGGTAGACCTCCTTCGCCCCGGCCTTGCGCAGCAGCTCCACGCCGCGCCCGACCAGGAACTCGCGGTTGTCCAACGTGCGCTTGGTGCGCTGGCGGTACTTGAACTCGATCTTGGCGACCGCTCCGTTCTCGTCGGCCGGCAGCGTGCTCGACAGCGTCACGCGGTTCTGCGCCTCCACGTCGTCGTCGGTGATCACGAGCACGTTCAGCAGCCGGTCCACGTCCTCGAGCAGCGACTTGAGCAGCGTTCCCACCCGGCGGCCGTTGCCGTACACGCCGGCCGTCTTGGGATAGCCGTTCAGGTACACGTCGTTCACGCCGCCGTCGGAGAACGTGGTGGAGAAGGCCTGGAGCCCCGGTGGGAGCCCCACGTTCTCGAGGCCGCCGCGCCCGGGGTAGTCCATCCGCGCGTTGCTGCCCGCTCCCTTGCTCGAGCCCGTGTACTTGTCGAACTTGCCGATCAGCCAGTCGAAGTAGTGGTCGGTGTAGCCGCGGCCGACCCAGTCGTTCGGGTTCGGCAGCCCGCTGTTGAGCCACAGCCGCGGGTTCTCCGTGCAGCCCCCGGCCATCACCACCACCTTCGCCTCCTCGGTGAAGCTCTGGCCGCTCGCGCCCACCCGCCAGGTCACCGTGCGCGCCACCTGCGCCCCGCCCTCCTGCACGGTGCCGACCTTCGTGGCGAACGCGTCGGTCAGCAGCGTGGCCGCCTTCCCGCCCTTCTTCCAGTGGTTGGCGGTGAGCGCCATCGGGATGTAGCTGTTGTCGGTGGAGCGCTTGGCGCGGAGGTTGCGCGGCGCGTGGCGCGGCTCGTAGCAGCCCTGGAAGCAGTAGCCGCAGAACGTGCAACCGCGTGCCTTGGGGAACACGAGCTTGTTTGGGTCGCTCGTCTTGCCCGCGTTGCCGTGCGGTTGGAGGATCGCGTTCTCCTGCGGCCGGTACTGGTCGCCGAGCGCGTCCTTGCTCCCCGCGAACGGGACTCCGAGCCGGCTCGCGCCGGTCAGCCAGACGTCCTCCTTGGTACCGATCGGCGCGGTCTGCACCGGCAGGGTGTGCTCGACCCACTCGTAGTACGGGACGAGCTTGCGGTAGGAGAACGGGAACTCGTGCGCGCGGTCGTACGCGTCGCGATCGGCTCCGCCGTAGCCCCGGAACACGCCCGGATACGCCCGCGGGCAGTTGCCGTAGTAGTGCTGCGTGGTGCCGCCCACGCCGGAGAGCTGCCACACGAAGCAGTTCTGCGGTGTCTCGCGCAGCCAGGCGGACTTCGACCGGTCCGCCGGCCCCCAGCGGAAGTAGCCGGTCACGGGGTTGTTCGCGTCGTTCTCGAAGTGGCTCCACTCGCGCTCGGGGTCCGCGTGCCGAGGCCCGGCCTCCAGCACGAGCACGTCGAGCCCGCGCTCGGCGAGCTCCTTGGCCATCACGGCGCCCCCGCCGCCCGCGCCGATCACGATCACGTCCCTCATCGGTGCACCCGGTACTTCGCGCTCGTCGTCACCTTGCGGCGCCCCTTCCAGTAGCCCCTGAGCTCCGCCCTGCCCTCGGCCACGCCGGCGTACTTGGTGAGCGTCCAGCCGGTCGGCGTGCGCGTGAGCTTGCGCGTGCCCTTGTCGAGCGCGCTGCCCTCCCCGAAGCTCAGGAAGCCGACGGCTCCGATCAGGATGCCGGACACGAAGCGCACCTCGGTGCCCTCGGTCTGGGTCTCGAAGCGCTCGAACACGGCGATCTTCTCCTCGAACTTGAGCCGTGCGAACGGCGAGGCGAACGTGCCGCCCGCGGCCACGGGGTTCACCTGCACCGCGTAGCCGTTCAAGAGCTGCGCCACGCCGCCGGAGGACGGGAGCGTGCCGGCGGGCAGCTGCACGAAGCGGTCGAGCAGCTCGATCAGGAGGTCCGTGGCGCCCGCGTCGATGCCGCCGGGCTCCTTGGTCGACTGGCCCTGGGCCACCGAGTACGGGTCGGGTCCCGGGACCACGAACGCCACCAGCGCGTCGAGCGTCTCGCGCACCTCGTCGGCCGACTGCGCGTAAGCCTGCTCGAGCCAGCCCTTGCCCGAGAGGAACCCGGGCAGCTGCGCGAGCACCAGCCCCGCGCCCGCCAGCCCCGCGCGCTCGAGCAGCACGCGGCGCGAGATCCCGCTCTCGCTCCCCGCCATCGGCCGGGAGACTACGTCACCGGCTGGTACCGGCGCGCCGCGCCAACATCTCGGCTAAAAGCCTTCCTGTGTTCAGGGCGGGGGTCGTCGCGGTCGTGTGCGCGCTGGCGGGCGCGACCCCGGCGATGGCGGCCGACTCGACCTGCCAGCTCGACGCCGGCCCGCCCCCGCCGAGCCCCCGCGTCATCGTCGCCGAGTTCGAGGGCGTCCCCTACGACGTGCTCCTGCCGGCGGACTACTCGGCCACTACCCGCCGCTATCCGGTGCTCTACCTCTTCCACGGCCGCCAGTACTCCGAGCACAGCTGGCTCGTCAAGTCCGACCTCCAGCAGTTCACCGCGGGATTCACGGGTGACAGGGCCGCAATCGTCGTCACGCCCACCGCGGGCTCGGACGCGTACTTCTACGACTACTACGACAACTCGCAGGACTGGGAGAAGTACATCGTCGGCCGCCTCATCCCGCACATCGACGCGACGCTCCGGACGATCCCGGACGGCGCTCACCGCGCCATCGCCGGGTTCTCCGCCGGCGGTCTCGGCGCGAGCTACCTGGGCTCACGGCACCCGGACCTGTTCGCGGCGGTCGGGGCGTTCTCGGGAGTGGTGGACCAGGGCGTGCCCGAGGCCCCTTATGCCGGACCGGGCGACGTTCCGGTCAAGAGCGACGCCGGCTCCCCCGGCCCGGCGCGCGGGCCGCTCCCCACGACCTACCACCCGCCCAAGTCGAGCTGCGGCGGCGGCAGCTCCACGGGCGACCCGGTCGACCAGCGCTGGAACTGGCACGAGCACAGCCCGCCGTCGCTCGCCGAGAACCTGCGCGGCGACGGCGTCTACACCGGGGCCGGCAACGGCCAGCCGTGCGGCCCTGACGATGCGAACGACCCCGTCCTCCTGGCCCCGGGCGAGCCGGCGCTGCTCACGATGGCGCAGACCTTCGACCGCGCGCTCACGGACGCGAAGGTGGCTCACGTCTTCGACCCGCGCCCCTGCGGCCTGCACAACATGGTCAACGCGACCCGGCAGATGCACCCGTTCTGGGACCTGATGGCAAAGTCGTTCGGCCGCCCCGACCCCGCCAGCTTCGACTTCCGCTCGACGGATGCGGACATCGACGTCTGGGGCTGGAGCTTCCGAGCGGATCCGAAGCGCGCGCCCGAGTTCCTCGAGGTCCAGGGAGCATCGGCCAGCGGCGTCACGCTGATCGGCTCCGGCACGACCACCGTGGTCACCAAGCGGCTCTTCGGCCCTCACGAGCGCGTCGACGTGAGCGGCGCAAAGCCGCAGAGCGACACGGCCGACGCCGACGGCCGCCTGACCATGGCCGTCGACCTGGGACCCCCGGCCGCCACCCCGCAGTTCGGCACCGACGCCCGCGCGTTCACCGCGCGGCGGATCCGCTTCACGGTCCCCGGCGCCGCGGCGCAGCTCCCGCCCGACCGCACCTGCAGTGGGCGGCGACTGGCGGTCAAGCTGAGGCACCTCACCCATGGCGAGGCCCGCCGCTCGGTGGCCATCTCGGTGGACGGACACCGCGTCCTCGTGCGGCGCGGTCTGCGGGCGCAGCGCCTGGGCCGCGTGGATGTGACGCTGCCCCCGGGAGCCACGAGGGTCGGCGTTCGCATCCGGACCACGCGCAACCGGACGCTCAAGAGCACCCGCGTGTACCCGGCCTGCCCGTAGATCTAGGCAGCGGACTGGTAGAGCACCCACGCCAGCAGCAGGCCGAAGAAGCCCACCACCAGCAGGCCGGCGAAGATCCTCACGGCGCGCGACCCGAACGGCCGCTCCTCGGCCTCGCTGGGAGCCAGCTCCGACATGCTCAGCACCTCGCGCGCCACGGCCACGCCGGACTCGGCGACCATCACGTCGCGCGGGCCGGCGGCGAGGAAGTCGGGCACGTCGAACCCGGCCGTGCGGCGCAGCATGCTCGGCACGCCCTCCTCCAGCAGCAGCCCCTGGATCAGCTCGGCCTCGGCCTGGTTGCGCCCGCCGGCCACCCGCACCAGCTCGCCGCGCGTGTACTCGGGGTGGATCTTGCGGGCGCGCTCGTGGCGCTCGTCGCGCGGCTCCTCCTGGGACGGGCCGGTGTGCACGAGCGGCATCCCGCAGTCGCGGCAGAAGCGCTCGTCCGGCCCGTGACCGCGCGAGCAGGCCGGGCAGACAAGAGCCTCGGGGCTAATCGACCTCGACCGGCTCTTCCTCGACACGGCCGTCCTCGATCCGCCAGGCGCGGACCTCGGGCTCGCCCGCGAGCGACACGATCAGGTATGCCCAGTGCGGGTAGTGGGCGAGGTTGATGTCCGTCTGCGACGGCTCGGCGGGGCTGCGCGGATGCGAGTGGTAGATCATCACGCCGTGCCCCTCGTCGTCGAGCTCGTTGGCGGCGAGCAGGCTCTTCCCGTCGAGCTCGTACGCGTACTGGGAGGCCTTGAGGTTCTCGGACCGGATCACCTCGGCCAGCGCGCCGGCATCCACGCGCCCGTATCCGCAGCACTCCTGCGGCGCCACCTCCTGGGCGTGCTCGACCATCTGGTCCCAGAGGGGCTTGGGGATGCGCATCGGGGCAAGGCTAACCGGGCGGCGAACGGCAACGGCTGCATTTGGGGAGCGCGGGTCGAGCCGCGATGGCGAACGCCTGAACCGTTGCGGTCGTCATAGCGACCAAAACGGTTCAGTCACCGCCGCGGCGGCCGATCCCTGCCCCTCCCCAGCCGCCGTTCGACGTACGAATACGATCCCCACATCGACGAGCTCTCCCGCCGCGCCGCCCTGAGCCTCGCCGCCGCCGGCGCCGGGGCGGGCATCGCGACCCTGGTCGTGGGCTGCGGCGGCGGCAAGCACGACACGCAGGACACGACCCAGACGATCAGCCCCGAGCGCAAGCGCGGCGACGCGGCGGTGCTCACCTCCCTGCTCGAGCTCGAGCGCACGGCTGTGATCGCCTACGACACCCTGAGCGGCCGGCTGGGCGGCCTCGCGGCCGGCTTCCTCGACCACGAGCGCCATCACGCGCGCACGATCGAGAGGTCGCTGGTCGACCTCGGCGCCAAGCCGCAGCCGCCGCGCCCGCGGCCCGCGTACGCGAACGACTTCCCGCCGCTGCGCACGCGCGGGGAGGCGCTCCGGTTCGCACTCGACGTGGAGGAGACCCAGATCGCCGCCTATGGCGACTCCGTGCCCACGCTGTTCACGCCCGAGCTGCGCGTGACCCTGGCCACGATCTTCGCCACGCAGGCCGAGCACATGGCGGTGGTGCTCGGCGCGCTGGGCGAGCCACAGGCGCCGCGCGACTTCGTGGTCGCGGAGCCGCCCAAGTGAGCCCCACGCGCAGGGAACTGCTGGCCGCCGCGGCCCAGGCGCCGCTGGCCGCGCCGCTGATCGCAGCCGCGCCGCTCGCGGGCGCCGCCGCGGCACGAGCGGCCGACCCGGAGGCCGAGCGGGCCAAGCGCGCCCTGCGCGCCGCCGTGGCCGGCGAGCAGACCACCGCGGTGGCGTTCGAGGCGATCGCCAACAGCGGCAAGATCGGCGCCGCCCACGTGGAGACCATGCGCGTGCTGTTGGACCACGCCAAGGCGCACTCGACCGCGCTCGAGGACATGTACGCCTCGGCCACGGGCGAGGACAAGCCGCTGCCGCCCACGCGAACGGAGATCGCCGGTCTCGACAAGCTGCACGACGAGCGCGGGGCGCTCCGCCTGGCGCTTCGGCTCCAGGGAAGGGCGATCGCCAGGCACCTCGACGCGATCCGCCTCTACCGCAACCCGACCGCGCTGAGGCTCATCGCCGGGGCGATGGGGACCGACGCCCAGCACCTCGTGCTGCTCAGGGCGCTGCTGCACGAGCAGCCCGTCCCTCACCCCTTCGAGCGGGGCGCCTGACTACCCTCACCGCATGGTCAACGTCGGCCCACTGGAGATCGCGCTGGTCGCGATCATCGCGCTGATCGTGCTGGGCCCGGCGCGCCTGCCCGAGGTGGCGCGCTCCGTGGGACGCGGGATGCGCGAGTTCCGCTCGGCGCTCAACTCCGCGGGCGAGGACGACTCGGACGACGAGCTGGACGAGGACGAGCCGAAGCCGGACCCGGAGCCGGAGGACGACGTCGAGCCGCCGCCGCTTCCGAAGGAGCCGCCGGCCGCGGCCGGCGAGGGCGACGCCCCGGCCCCGGGAACGCCCGAGGAGCTACCAGAAGGACGCTGAGTCCAGCGTGGCCTCGAGCTCCTCGATCGGCTTGGTGTAGACGCCGGAGCTGAGGTACTTCCAACCGTCGTCGGGCACCACGAAGACGACGTTGCCCTCGTCGAGGTCGGCCGCCACGCGCACCGCGATCGACGCGATCGCGCCGGACGAGACGCCGGCGAACAGGCCCTCCTCCTCGAGCAGCCGCTTGGTCCACACGACGGCGTCGCGGTTCGAGACGAAGATCTTGCGGTCGAGCAGCGAGATGTCGATGATCGGCGGGATGTAGCCGTCGTCGAGCGAGCGCAGGCCCTGCACCAGCTCGCCCTGGAGCGGCTCGGCCGCCACGATCTGAGTCTCGGCGTTCTCCTCCTTGAGCCGCCGGCCGTTGCCCATCAGCGTGCCGCCGGTGCCGAGGCCGCCCACGAAGGCGGTGACCTCGTCGAGCTCCTCGAGGATCTCCACCGCGGTTCCGTTGTAGTGCGCCAGCGGGTTGGCCTCGTTGCCGTACTGATAGGGCATGTAGTACGAGGCATCGGCCTCCGCCATCTCGAGCGCCTTGGCCACCGCGCCGTTGGAGCCCTGCTCGCCCGGCGAGTAGACGATCTCGGCGCCGTACATGTGCAGCAGCTGGGTGCGCTCGACGGTCACGTTGTCGGGCATGACCACCTTCAGCGGATAGCCTTTGCGCTTGCAGATCATCGCCAGCGAGATGCCGGTGTTGCCGGAGGTCGGCTCGAGGATCGTCTGCCCGGGGCGAATCGCGCCGCGCGACTCGGCGTCCTCGATCAGCGACTTGGCCACGCGATCCTTGACCGAGCCGGTCGGGTTGTAGCTCTCGAGCTTGGCCCAGATCCGCACGCCGGGCTTGGGCGACAGACGCTTGAGCTCGACCAGGGGCGTGTGCCCGATCGACTCGATGACGTCGCCGTACTGCCCCCCGCAGGGGCGGTTGCGCAGGCGCATCCCGGTCATACTTCAGAAAGTGTAGTGCCGCGCGCCGGCGGCGTGGGTCAGCTTGAATCTTCCGCTGGGGCTGGCACGGTGGCTGCCGCGTTGTGGGTTTTACCAAAGTTGTTCGCCGTGGCCTCAAGTGGGGTACGCCGTGCGCCGATCACACATGCCACAGCGGTCCTTTCGGATCGGGGTAGACACCGCAGTCTGCTCGGCGCCCAGGGGAGGGTTCGGAAGGCTTCTCCCTTGGGCGCTCGGCGTTCCGGACGTTGGCGGTGGAACCACCGCCCCGTGGCGCAAGCGTTCGCAACGTCCGCGCGACCTGAACGCCATGGCGTCGAGCACCGTGGGCGGGCGACTGGCGACGGATCGCGCGAACCATCAACGCCCGACCATGAAAAAGATCCGGCGGCTGTCCCTTGGCAGGCGCGGCGACTTGAAGGGCGGCAGAGCGCGGGCGGTGAAGATCACCGCTGAAGAGCGATCGCGGCGCTTCTGGACCAGCCCGCCGGGATCGTCACAAGGATGGCCGATTCAAACTGACCCACTGCCGCGCGCCGGCGGCGTGGGCTTTGCCTTGCGGCGGCCGGCCCGGCTAGCGGCCGCCGGCCATCGCCGGCAGGATCACGAGAGTGTCGGAGTCCTTCACCGGCGTGTCGAGCCCGTCCAGCACGCGCACGTCCTCGTCGTTCAGGTAGACGTTCACGTAGCGGTTGAGCGTGCCCTCCTCGGAGAAGAGCTGCGACTCCGTGGCCGTGTGCTCCTGCGCGAGCGCCCGCAGGACGTCGCCGACGGTGCCGCCCTCGGCCTGCACTTCCTTCTCGCCGCCGGTTGACGCCCGGAGGACGGGCGGGATCTTGACTGTGCTCACGGCGCGGAGGCTAGCCAGCGCCGGCGCAGAACGCTTCGTAGTCCGGGAAGACGCCCATCTCGTCGTCCGAGATCGACTCCGGATCGCGCGAGCAGATCGGGCACTCGGGGTCGCGGCGGACCTTGAGCTCCGTGAACGTGGCGCCGAGTGCCTCGTACAGGAGCAGCCGGCCGATCAGCGGCTCGCCGCTGCCCGTGATGAGCTTGATGACCTCGGTGGCCTGGAGCATCCCCATCGTGCCCGGCAGCACGCCGAGCACCCCGTTGGCGCCGCACGAGGGGGCGAGCTCAGCCGGCGGCGGGGTCGGGTAGAGGCAGCGGTAGCAGGGCCCGTCGTACGGGGCGAAGACCGACAGCTGGCCGTCGAACCCGAGGATCGAGGCGGACACCACCGGCGTGCGGGTGCGCACCGTCGCGTCGTTCAGCAGGTAGCGGGTGGGGAAGTTGTCCACGCCGTCCACGATCACGTCGTAGCCGTCGATGATCTCCATGATGTTCGAGGCGTCGAGGCGGGTGTGGTACTTGACCACCTCGACGTCCGGGTTGAGCCCCGCGATCGTGAGCTCGGCCGAGTCGACCTTGGGCATGCCGATCCGGTCGTTGGCGTGGATCACCTGGCGCTGGAGGTTGGACAGGTCCACCTCGTCGTCGTCCACGATGCCGAGCGTGCCGACGCCGGCCGCCGCGAGGTAGAGCGCGGTGGGCGCGCCGAGGCCGCCGGCGCCGAGCAGCAGCACCTTGGCGTCGAGCAGCTTGAGCTGGCCCTCGAGCCCGACCTCGGGGAGCAGGATGTGGCGTGAGTAGCGCGTCTTCTGCTCGGCGCTGAGCGAGCGCGGAGTCTCGACGCTGAAGCCGCGGTCCTTCCAGAGCGTGATGCCGCCGGTCATCGACGCGACGTCCTCGTAGCCGAGCAGGTCGGTCAGGGTCTTGGCGGCGAACGCCGAGCGGTTGCCCGAGGCGCAGTAGAGGACGATCGGCTGTGCGCGGTCGGACGCGCGGCCCTCGATGCGGGTCTCGAGGTGCCCGCGCGGCACGTGAACGGCGCCCGGGAGGTGGGCCTCCTCGAACTCGTGCTGCTCGCGCACGTCCACGAGCAGGGGAGCCTTGCCGTTTCCGTTCGCGACGGAGTCGTGGACCTCGCGGGGGTCCACCTCCTTGATCTCCTGCTTGATCTTCCTGAGCAGTTCGGCGCCGCTGGGCATTTCTAACTCCTGGAAAGCTGGTCGGAATTTACTTCAAAAAGTGTAGCGTCGGGAATTGAGGCCCGGAACGCAGTCGGGGCGCCGCTTTCGCGACGCCCCGAACTTAGACCCAAGGAGTAGTTTCAGAGACCCGAGACCACCGTGCCTTCCGATCGCCTCACCCCCATCATCGGTCTCCCCGCACGAGCCGCGCATGGGGTCCTGACACCATTTCTCGAACGATGAGGCCCCGAACAGCCATCGCCGTCATGGTCGCGACCACGGTCGCGTTCGTCGCGCTCATCGTGGCCGTCGAGCGTGGCCGGGACAAGTCGTCCGGCGCCGAGGCCGGCCGGGCGAAGCAGCTTCGCTTCGACGGCGGCGTGATGCCGCGAGGCGTGCGCGCCCCGGACTTCGCGCTGACCGACGAGCGCGGCCGCCGCGTGACGATGCGGCAGTTCCGCGGACGCCCCGTGGCGGTCACCTTCCTGTACTCGCACTGCGAGGACACGTGCCCGGCCCAGGCGCAGCAGGTCAAGGGAGCGCTCGACCTGCTCGATCGCCCGGTGCCGGCGCTCGCGATCGCGGTGGATCCGCCACGCGACACCGGCGCGAGCGCGCAGGCGTTCCTCGACAAGTACGACCTGGCGGGCAGGCTGCGCTGGGTGCTGGGAAGCCGTGCTCAGCTCCAGCCGGTCTGGCGCGGGTTCGCGATCCAGGAGCAGCTGCCCGACGCGGAGCACCAGTCGCGCATCGTGCTCGTGGACCGCGACGGCTTCCAGCGGGTGGGCTTCCCGGGCGACCAGGTCACGCCCGAGCGCCTGGCGCACGACCTGCGCGCGCTGGGCGCGAGCTAGACGCGCCGGGCCCGGAACGAGAAACGGCCCCGCCGGAGCGGGGCCGTTTTCTCGTCTGCGTCAGGCCCTGCGGGTCAGTTGACCTGCGCGGTCATGCTCACCGCGCCGATCTTCGAGCCCGAGGGGATGTTGCAATCCGCGCCAAGCGGCGGAGCCGCCTGCGAGAGGTTGCCCGACGCCGTGTCGGAGAGCACCAGCTGGCCACCCGCGAGCGAGACCGTGCCCGCGCCGTCGGTCAGCGTGGCCGTGACCGTACCCGTGACCGTCCCGATCGGAGCGCTCGTGTTGATGTTCTTGATGAACGCGTTCAACGTGGCGCCGCTCGGGTTGAAGCCGAACACGAAGTTCGTCAGCTCCGAGGTATACGCCGGCTTTGGCTTGCCCGCCGGCCGGGTCAGCACCGTGCCACCGAGGTGGTTGACGGTGCCGATCAGATCCTTGGCCGTGAACGTGCCGCCCGCCTGGGCGTTGATCGGCAGGTCCGCGCCGCCCTCGGGGGCCGAGGTCGGGTCCTTCGGGATGGCCGTGGCCGGGGCCACCGCGCTCAGCTCGATGTCACACGCCCGAAGGTCGTTCACGAACTTCTGGTCGTAGATCGTCTTCGAGTCCCCGCCCACCACGGTCAGCGAGCGCTCCGCCGTGAACGACGCGGTGCCGACCGCGCCCTTCTCCTTCAGGACCGCACTGCCCTTGAGGCCGAACGCCTTGTTGAGCGCCGCAGCGCCCGCCTTGGTCAGCGTCATCTTGGACGACGACAGGATGAGCTGGGTGAAGCCGCTGTTCGGCGCGAGCTTGTTGGTGCTCGCCTCGTCGAAGAACGCGATCGCCTTGCCCTTGCCGCCGATCTTGGCGGTCAGCTGGGCCTTGCCCGCGGTCAGCTTCTCGACGAACGACTGGAGCACGATCTTCTTCGTGCCCTTGGTGAGGGTGATCGACGTGCTCGCAGCGCCGATGTTGAGGCTGCCGCTGGCCTGCTTGTTCATGGTGGCGGTGCCGGCGTTCTCGGCGAACTTGAAGGTGCCGCCGGTGCTCGCCTTTGGGGTCGCGCCGTTGCTCGAGACCTTCACGCCCTTGAGCAGCTTGAAGTCGAGCTTGATGGTGCCGCCGCCAAACGTCGCGGCGCCGGCATTTGGCACCGCCACGAGTACGGCGATCAGCGCGGCGGCCACGGCCAGAAGGCTCGCGCGCGCAGGAAGTCTGCGTAGTTGCACTATCTCTCCTTTGATGCAGGGGGGTTAAACGCACTCTAAAGGCCGCGACGGCCCCTGGCTACCCCATCCGGACGCGCCTCAGGCTCCCAGCGGCCCCTGCCGATGGCTGGGGGGTGAACACCAACGAGCTCGTGCTGGTGCAGGGGATGGCCGCGACCAGGGAGACCCTGGCGGAGTGGAACCGCGCTCCGTGGCGGACTCTGCGGGTGTGGCTCGGCTGGTCGGTGCTCACGGCGGTGGGCCTGCTCGTGGCGGTCTACGCGGTGGCGAAGCTGTCCTCGCCGGACCCCACGCCGCTCACGATTCCTGGCGTGCACGAACCCGCCGGCATCGCCGACGCGCAGCGCGTGCTGCTCCGCAACTCGCTGGTGCTGGCGCTTCACGCCATGGCGTGCGTGGCCGGCTTCCTCGCCGGCAGCGCGCTGCCGCAGCAGGCCGAGCACAAGAGGGGCATCTCGAAGTGGGTGCACGAGAAGGCGGGCCCGTTCGCGATCGCCTTCGTGGTCTGCGCCACCACCTTCTCGCTCTGCACGCAGGCGTACCTGCTGGGCAGCGCCACGTCCACCGTGTCGCACACGCTCGGCATCGGCCCGGCCAAGCTGCTGCTCGCCCTCTCCATCCACGCGATCCCCGAGCTGACCGCCCTGTTCCTTCCGCTCGCCGCCTGGGTGGTGGCGAGCCGTCGCGGGGACTGGCACAAGCTGCTGGCGGCCACTGCGGTGACGGTCGGCATCGCGGTGCCGGTGCTCTGCCTGGCGTGCATGGTGGAGGTCTACGTCACGCCGCGGATCATCGTCGCGCTGATCGGCGGCTAGATTCGGCGGCCGTGCGGCCGCCCCCCGACGAGGACCTGTACGCGCCCGAGTTCCCGAAGGGGCTCGACTGGTTGAACGTCGCGTTCCTGCGCATGGACAAGCTGCTCGGGCAGCACGGGGTGCTGATCGAGTTCTGGGACTTCGCGCGGATCAACTCGCTGCGAACGCTCCCGTACCTGGTGGCGTGGCACGAGCGCTACGCGCAGCTCGGCCTGCGCGTGATCGCGGTGCAGTCGCCCGGCTACTCGTTCGGGCGGGACCCGGAGGTGGCCACGCGGGCGCTCGAGCGCCTCGGCGTGCCGTTCGCGGTGGCGCTCGACCCCGACCTCGCGGTCTGGCGCCAGTACGGCAACCGCGGCTGGCCGGGGCGCTACCTGTTCGACCGCCGCGGAGTGCTGCGCTACTTCCACTACGGCGAGGGCGACTACGAGGGGACCGAGCTGGCGGTGCAGGAGGTGCTGCGCGAGATCGAGCCCGACGCGGACCTGCCGGAGCCGCTCGAGCCGTTCCGGCCCGAGGACGTGCCGGGCGTGCTGATGGCGCCGCAGACCGCCGACGTGGCGCTGCCGGGCGACCGCGAGCGGCTCGAGCTGGTGCGCGACTGGACCGACGGCCAGGACTGGATCGCGGCCGCCGACGCCGGGGCCTCGGCCACCGTGAGCTTCAGCGCCGGCGGTGCGTGGGCGGTGCTCTCGGAGGGCGGGCTCGAGCCGGGGCTCTACGAGACCGGCGGCACGATCGTGGCCGACGAGGCCGGACTGCGGCTGCACGGCTTCCAGTTCACGCCGGTGCCGCCCGAGTAGCGCTCAGACCGGGCCGAGGTAGCGCATGTAGACCTGCCGGCTTCCCTGGTCCAGAGCGGGAAGCGGACAGCCGCGCAGGAGGCCGCAGGTCACGCCGAAGCCCTGGTCGCGCAGCGGCGATGTGGAGTCGAAGACGATGTAGTTGGCGTAGTAGCTCGTGCTCGGGTTGGCGCCGCCGCCGACGGCGGGGATCCCCTTGTTGAGCACCGACTGGACGAGCGTGATGTCCCGCACGCCCGTGTACAGGTAGACGTCGGGCTGCGCGTTGAGGTCGCCGGTGTTGCCGGCCGCGTCGAGCTGGAGGTTGGCGGCCTCGGTCTCGAACGTGATGTAGCAACCCGCGTTGTCGATGACCGGATTGCGCGAGTCGCGGTCGCCCGCCGACCCGCCGAGGCCGCTCACGACTCGCGAGGAGCGGCCGAGCTGCTGCGCGACGATCTGCCAGTGGCCGCGGTCCAGGGCCTCGTAGGCGACCGTCGGCCGCTTGCAGGCCGGCGGAGCCCGGTCGATGTCGCTGAACACCGGGTTGCGGCCGCCTGCGGCCACGAGGCTCGGCTTGCTCCGCGGCGTGCGCAGCAGGTAGACGCCCTGGTCGGCGCCGAAGACCAGCGCGTTCGTGGTGCCCGTGGAGAAGCTCGGGTCCGCGGCCGTGCCCGGCACCTTGACCCCGTAGACCTTCTTGCCGACGCGCACGTGGAGCCGGCCGCCGGTCACGAACGCGATCTGCGAGCAGTCGTCCGAGACGGCCACCGCGGTGGTGTCGTCCACGGCCTGCCTGCCCTTCGGCAGCGACACGCGCGCCAGCGTCGTGCCGGGCCCGTGCGAGAGGAACGCGTCGACCCTCCCGTTCGTGTCGTTCTTGACCAGGTTGGACGCGGCGGACCGGAACACCAGGCATTTCGCATCGCTCTTGAGCCCGCCGCTGACGGCCGAGTCGAACGACGGCCCGTTCGCCGGAGCGCCCTTGCGGCCGCGCGAGACCAGGAAGGTCCTGTCGGCGTTCCAGTCGGAGCCGTCGTTGCCGTACGGGCCGGCGCGGCGCACGAGGAAGACATCCCTGGACCCGTTCGAGTCACCCGCGACGATGTTCGACGCGTCCGACTCGAACGCCACGAACTTGGCGTGGCGCACGTCGTTCGAGATCACCGCGTTCGACGAGGGCCCGTTCGGCAGGCCGCCGTCGTACGCGCGCGAGATGAGCTCGGTCTTCTGGAGAAGGCTGCGTGTGCCCGCCCCGCGGAACGCGGGCTGCGCCGAGGCGGCGCCGGCAAGCGCGAGGAGCGCGACGCAGGTGAGGGGGACGATCCGGCGCACAATGCTTCAACGTCAGCATCGGCCCGTAGTTACGACGGGTCAACCCCTCTTAGCAAAGACTTCGGAGGTTCGGCTAGGCCGAGGCCGCCATCGCGCGGCGAATCTCCTTCGGGAGCATGAAGCGGACGTCCTCCTGGACGACCTGGAACTCCGAGACGTCCTCGGTGCCCCGCTCCCGGAAGAAGGCGACCAGCCGCTGCACCAGCTCCTCGGGCGCGCTCGCGCCGGAGCTGATGCCCACCGTGCGCTTGCCCTCGAGCCACTCCTCGCGCACCTGGTTCTCGTTGTCGATCAGGTACGAGTCGATGCCCAGCGCGCGGGCCAGCTCCACCAGGCGGTTGGAGTTCGAGGAGTTCTGCGAGCCGATCACGAGCACCAGGTCGCACTCGCCCGCCATCTGGCGCACGGCCATCTGGCGGTTGGTGGTCGCGTAACAGATGTCGTCGGTGCGCGGCCCGGTGATGCCGGGGAAGCGCTCGCGCAGCCGGGCGATGATCGCGGTGGTCTCGTCGACCGAGAGGGTGGTCTGCGAGATGTAGGCCACGCGCTCGGGATCGGCCACCTCGAGCCGGTCCACGTCCTCCTCGCTCTCCACCAGCACGATGTGATCGGGGGCCTCCCCCATCGTGCCCTCGACCTCCTCGTGGCCGGCATGGCCGATCAGGACGATCGTGTAGCCGTCGGAGGCGAACTTCTTGGCCTCCACGTGGACCTTGGTCACGAGCGGGCAGGTGGCGTCGATCGTGCGCAGGCCGCGCTCGGTGGCGTTCGCGTGGACCGACGGCGCCACTCCGTGAGCCGAGAACACGACCGTCTCGCCCTCGGGCACGTCCGTCTCCTCGTCCACGAAAACGGCGCCGCGCGCCGAGAGCTGCTCCACGACGTGCTTGTTGTGCACGATCTCCTTGCGCACGTAGACCGGCGGCCCGTACAGCTCGAGGGCTCGCTCGACGGTCTGAACTGCGCGGTCGACCCCGGCGCAGTAGCCGCGCGGGGCCGCCAGGAGCAGCCTTTCGGGCGCGTGCGGCATCGCCTCAGAGCGTAGCGAGCAGACGCACCATCGCCTCGCCCGTGGCGTCGAGGCTCGACTCCGAGATCTGGGACATGTCGTCGCACGTCTTGTGCCAGCACGGGAAGTTGAAATCGATCAGGTCGATCGACGGGATCCCGCGCTGGATGAAGGGGATGTGGTCGTCGGAGACGGGCGGGTAGGTGCTCGCCGGGAAGCGGTCCACGACGCCCGCGGTGGCGGCCGCCGCGCGCAGCTTGGCCCACAGCGCTCTGTCCGAGTTCTGCTCGCGCGGGAGCTTGAGGTCGTTGTTGCCCACGAAGTCGAGCAGGATCATGCTCTCGGCGTGCGTGAGCGAGGCGGCGGCCACCCTGCTGCCGCGGATGCCGTATTTCTCGAACTCGGACTCCGGCCGCCCGGCGGGCGACTCCTCGCCGTCGAAGAGCGCGAACACGATCGTGGGGCGCGCGCTGCGCGGCTTGATCGTGCGCGCCAGCTGCACCACCGCCGCCGTGCCGGAGCCGGCGTCGACGGCGCCCACGAAACCGGGGATGTCCTTGGTGTCGTAGTGCGCGCCGACCACGACCACTCGCTTGGGATCGCGGCCGGGAACGCTGCCGAGCACGTTGCGCAGGCCGCCCGGCACCGCCTGGTAGTGGCCGTGCGGGAGCGCCTTGCGGAGCTGCTTGGCGAGCTTGCGCGACTGGGCCGAGCCGGCGGGCCGCGGGCCGAGGTCCACCTGGCGCTTGACCCAGCTCAGCGCGGCCGCGCCGTCGAAGCGGCCCTTGTCCACGGTGGCGGCCTGCTGGCTCGGAGGGGGGTGCGCCGCCGTGGAATTGCCGCCGCAGCCGAGCCCGAGGGCGACCGATGCGAGGGCCACGGCGATGGCTGCGGGAAAGCGCACGACGCAATTGTGGCGCGCTCGGCCACCGGGTAGGCTGGCGCCATGCCCGAGCACAAGGATCGCCTCACGTCGGTCGACGCGTCGTTCCTCGTCCAGGAGAAGCGGGCGTCGCACATGCACGTGGGCGCGATCCTGCTCTTCGAGGGCCCGCCGCCCGCCTACACGGACTTCCTCGAGGGCATCGAGTCGCGGATGCACCTCACTCCGCGCTACCGCCAGAAGCTCGCTTTCCCACGCTTCGAGATGGGCCGGCCGATGTGGGTGGACGACCCCTCGTTCAACCTCGAGTACCACGTGCGCCACACCGCGCTGCCGAGCCCCGGCTCCTACGAGCAGCTGCTCAACCTCGCGGGCCGCATCTACTCCCAGCGCCTCGACCGCTCCAAGCCGCTCTGGGAGACCTGGCTGATCCAGGGGCTCGACGACAACCGCTTCGCCCTGATCACCAAGACCCACCACTCGATGATCGACGGGATGGCGGGCGTGGACCTCGCCAGCGTGCTGTTCGACGTCACGCCGGTGCCGCGCAAGGTCGAGCCCGAGCCGTGGACGCCGCGGCCGGTGCCCTCGGACGCCGAGCTGATCGCCGAGGGCGTGAAGGGCGCGATCAAGGCCCCGTTCGACATGGCGCAGCGGGCCGTTCAGGCGGTGCAGTCGCCGGGGCGCACGCTGTCCGAGGTGCGCGAGGCGGCCGAGGGGCTCGGCGAGGTTGTGTGGGCGGGGCTCAACCCGGCGCCCTCGATTCCGCTGAACATGCCGATCGGGCCGCACCGCCGGATCGCGCGCGTGCGCGCGGAGCTGGACGAGCTCAAGCGGATCAAGAACGCGCTCGGCGGCACGGTGAACGACGTGGTGCTCACGGTCGTCTCCGGCGCGCTGCGGCGCTGGCTGCGCTCACGCGGGGTGCGCACCGAGGGCCTGGAGCTCTCCGCGCTCGTGCCGGTCTCGATCCGCGCGGAGAACGAGACGGCGGACCTCGGCAACCGGATCGCGGCGATGCGCGGGCCGCTGCCGGTCTACGTGGCCGACCCGGTGGAGCGGCTGGCGATCGTGAGCGAGGCGATGGACGGCCTCAAGGACTCGAAGCAGGCGCTGGGCGCCGAGGTGATCGCGGGGCTGTCGGACTTCGCGCCGCCGACGATCCTCGCGCAGGCGTCCCGGCTCAACTTCTCCACGCGGCTCTTCAACCTGATCGTGACCAACGTGCCCGGCCCCCAGTTCCCGCTCTACCTGCTCGGGCGCGAGCTCCAGGAGATCGTGCCGCTCGCGTTCCTGCCGGAGGACCACGCGATGGCGGTGGCGATCATGAGCTACAACGGGATGGTCGACTTCGGGCTGCTCGGCGACTACGACGCCATGCCCGACCTGGACTTCTTCGCCGACGCCGTGCGCGAGTCGCTCGACGAGCTGCTGGACGCTGCGACCGGGGTCAGTACCCCAGGGCGAACTTCGCGTCCTCGCTCATCAGATCCGGCGTCCACGGCGGGTTGAAGGTCATGTGCGGGTGGACGTTCTCCACGCCGTCCAGCTCCCCCACGAACTCCTTCATCTGCTCCGACACCTGAGGCCCGATCGGGCAGCCCGGCGAGGTGAGGGTGAACGTGACGTGCACCTCGGAGTCGTCCACCTCGACCTCGTAGACCAGGCCCAGCTCAACGAAGTCCAGCCCCAGCTCGGGGTCGATCACGTTGGTCAGCGCATCGGTCACTTCGTCCACTGAAGGCATGGCCCGATCTTAGTAGCCTCGAACCGTGCCTCTCGCGATCCTCGTGGTGCTCTTCATCGTGATCCCGCTGGTGGAGCTGTACCTGATCCTCCAGGTGAGCGACGTGATCGGGATCGTGCCGACGCTGCTGATCCTGGTGGCGGACTCGGTGCTCGGCTCGTACCTGCTCAAGTCGCAGGGACGGCAGGTCTGGCGGCGCTTCAACGACGCGGTCGCGGCCGGCAAGGTGCCGCACAGCGAGATCATCGACGGGGTGCTGATCATCTTCGGCGGCGCGTTCCTGATCACGCCCGGCTTCTTCACCGACATCTTCGGGCTGCTCTTCCTCTTCCCCCCCACGCGGGCCGGGTTCCGGCGCTTCGTGCGCCGGGCGATCGAGCGCCGCACGCTCTGGGGCCGCGCCGGTGGGGCCGCGGTGCGCGCGGGGCAGGCACGGCGCGGCGCGCGCGGGCAGAGCGGGGTGCCGGGTGAGTACGTCGACGGAACGGCGCACGAGGTCGACACGGAATCCCGCCACCTCGAGCCGTGAGCGAGGCGGCGATCTCGCTGGGTTTCTTCGACCCGGCCCAGGAGGTTCACGGCACGCTGCGCTCGGGCGTCGGGCTGCTGTTCCAGGGCGGGAGCGGGCACACGCTCGACGAGCTGCCCGAGATCGAGCCCGCCGGGAGCGGCTACCGCGCGCGCTGCGGCTCGGAGCTGGAGCTCGAGTTCGAGCCGTTCTCCGAGCCGGCCGAGCTGGGCGGCGCCTCCGCCCGGGTCTGCCGCGTGCGCGGACGCGCGGCCGGGCTCGAGGTCGAGTGCCTCGGCACGGTCGGCGAGACGCGCGAGGCGCCGGCGTGGTCGGAGCTCGACGCGGTGCGGCTCGTGTCGGCGGTGTTCGACGAGGAGCACGCCGTGCTGGCCGCCGCACGCCGGCCCCGCGGCGCGAAGGGGCACGGCGATGAGCAGGTGACCGCGCACCTGCTGGCCGGCCCCGAGATGCTGCCCGTGGAGGACGCCCGGCTCTCGACGGTCTACGACGCCCAGGGGCGCCAGCGCTCGGTGGGGCTCGAGCTGTGGCTGCCGGGCGAGGACTTCCCGCGGCGGGCGTCCGGCTCGGTGCGAGCCGGGCTGACGCTGGCGCTCGAGGGGCTGCGCGTGGACGCGGGGGTGGTGGCCTGGCGCATGGACGGCCGCGACGGCGCCGGCTCCTACGAGATCACCGCGCGCGACGAGCCCGGCGAGGCCGCTTGATCCGCGCCGTGATCTCGGACTTCGGCGGCGTGCTCACCAACCCGCTGCTGGAGGCGTTCGTGGCCTACCAGGAGGCGACCGGCGTGGACTTCACGCGCTTCGGCGAGGCCATGGGCCGGATGATGGAGCGCGACGGCAGGCACCCGCTGTTCGAGCTGGAGTGCGGCCGGATCAGCGAGGCCGACTTCTACGCGACGATCGAGGCCGAGCTGGGCGGCGACGTGAGCCTCCAGACATTCCGCGACCACTGGTTCGCCAACCTCCACGCCAACGAGCCGGCGATCGAGCACATGCGCTCGCTGCGCGAGCGGGGCCTGCGGATGGCGCTGCTCACCAACAACGTGCGCGAGTGGGAGCCGCTCTGGCGGGCCAAGATCCCCGCGATCGACGAGATCTTCGAGGTGATCGTGGACTCCGCGTTCGTGGGGATCCGCAAGCCGGACCCGCGCATCTACGAGATGACGCTGGAGCGGCTCGGCGACGTGGCCGCGGAGGAGTGCGTGTTCGTGGACGACCTCGACGTGAACTGCGACGCCGCGCGGGCGCTGGGGATGCACCCGGTGCAGTTCGTGGACGCTGAGCAGGCGCGCGGCGAGATCGAGGCGATGCTGGCGGCGTAGCCCGGGCTTCAAGTCCTTCGATCGGATGCCGATGGGAGGCGCGATGCCCTCCATCGCACCACGCGCGCGTGTGGCAGTCGTCGCGATCGCGCTTCTCCTGACCGGCCTGATCGCCGCCGGCGCGCCCATGGGCGTGGACTACATGGCCCCGCCGTGCTCGCCCTACGTGTGCGACGACGGCGGGCCCTCGATCACGGCGCTCAGCACCGGCAACGTGCACGGCTTCTTCGCCGAGCAGCCGCCGATGGGGAGCTTCTCGCTGCTGGTGCGCACGCCGTTCGTCGCCGCCGGCCACGCCGCCGGCCTCGGCGCTCTCGACCTCTACCGGCTCGGGTCGTTCGCCTGCCTGATCGCCCTGATGCTGCTGGCGCTGAACGTGGGCCTCAC
>JAXDJC010000206.1:0-15384 GCA_034663685.1 Thermoleophilaceae bacterium | reverse complement strand
GGAGAGGACGCTCGTGCTCGGGGAGCAGTTCAGGGTGTCGCCGGGACGCTTCTGCTCGGAGTTGGAGGAGCTGCCGGGGGCGGTTGAGCTGGTCTGAGGCTGCGCAGGGTCCCGTTGCGGGCGGGGTGCTGCGTTTCCCGCGCGGGTCCTGGCTCCGGTCGCCCCCCGCGAGCTGCGTCTACGGCACCGGCAACGGCGTCACCGCGGGGGTGTTGGCAGTGGGCGGGGGGCCGGTGGCGGCGGAGCGCACAGATTTCCGCCGGCAGAGTGCGCACGGGTTCTCCGTCAGTAGAACCACGTTCTAGAACCTGGTTCTAGTCGCGGGAAGGAGCGTGTCGGGCAGAGGCCGGCGGGGCCGGCGTCAGCGGAGGGTTCGCTGCGCATCCGCGAACCCTCCACTCACAGCGCCGGCCCACGTCTATTCGGCCCCCTGCACCAGCCCGATCAGGTGCCCCTCGGGGTCCTTGAAATGGCCGAGCACGATCTGCTCCATGATCTTCTCCGGGCCCATGACCCGGGTGCCGCCGAGACTCTCGGCCTGCGCGAGCCCGGCCTCCACGTCGGGGACCTCGACGTAGAACATCACGTGGCCCTCGTATCCCTCCGGGCCTCCGCCGATGCCGCCGGCGATCCCGATTCCCTCGGGGTTCGTGTTCCCGTCGCGCCCGACCATCCCGTACTTCATCGGGTTGTTCGCGTCGACATCCCACCCGAACAGCTCGGAGTAGTAGCTCTGGAGCTTGTCCCCGTCCTTCCCGATGATCTCGAAGTGAACTACCGGCTGGCCCATGCTTGCTCCTTCGCTCGATGATGCTGATCAAGTGCTTAGACCATGGTCGCGCGCGAAGCTCATCGGTGCGGCTCCGCCGCGCTCCATTCGGCGAATGAGGCGTAAGCTGCCGCCATGGCGCAGACAGCGCAGCCGCCTCAGCTCAGCGAGTGCCGTCAATGCTGCTCGTTCTGCGACCGCGTGCTGCTCCCGTCGGGCTGCCTCGAGTCGAACTGCCCGTACCTCTACCTCTATGACGACGAGGACACCGGCCGCCGCTTCATGGGCTGCCTGAACAAGGTCTTCAAGGTCGAGATCGACGTGGAGCTGTTCCGGGAGTCCGAGCGCACGCGCCACGGGTTCGGCGGGGTGAAGATGACCGGCGCGCCGATCCCGCGCTGCCGGACCTCGGTCGAGCGCGCCTACCACGGGCACGGCGGCGCGTTCGATTGCGTCAACCCGATGTTCTACGACGATCCGGCCCCGCCCGAAGCCGCCGGCTTCGACCTGCGCGACATCCTCTGACGGTTCCCCTGGCGCGACGCGGCCGCTTCTGAGAGAGTCGGCCAAACCGAGCAGAGGAGGAGCTTCATGAGGTTCAAGTTCTCACCGGCGCTGGTGGTCGCGATCGTCGCGCTGGTGTTCGCAGTCGCGGGCGGCGCCGTCGCGGCGCCGAACATCACCAGCAGCAAGAAGAAGGCGACACACGCCGACAAGGCGCTCGACACGGCGCTCATCAAGGATTACCTGAAGAAGAACAAGGTGCCGAAGGCGGTTCAGGCCGACACGGCGGGCAGCGCCACCACGGCGGGCTCGGCCACCACGGCGAGCAGCACGCCTCAGGCGACGCACGCCGACAACTCCGACCACTCGACCAACTCGGACCACTCGACCAACTCGGACAACGCCAAGGAGGCCGACCACGCGAAGAACTCCGACGCGGTCTCCGGCCGTCATGTGAGGGCGATCTTCTTCTCGACCGATGCGAACAGCGCGAGTCCGGTGACGGTCTACGCCACGGACGGCCTCACGCTCAAGGCGAGCTGTGACACGACCAACGGGGTCACCCTCACAGCACGGACGAACAAGGACAACTCGTCCCTGATCGTGAGCCGTGGAGACACCGCGACGGAGGGCGAGTTCCCCGACGTCGACGCCGGCTCGGACGTGACCATCATGGACCCGACGGGAACCGGGGCTGCGGTCCCGAACAACAATGGGAATCTCGCGATCAACTTCGCGACGCCGCTCACCGGCTCGTCGATCATCACCCAGAACGGCGGGGCGATCGTGTCGGTCAACCTGCAGGTCTGGAGGGCGACCGGGTTCGCCGCTACGAACAGGTGCGTGCTCACGGGCATGGCAGTGAGCGACCCGCCCGCGGGTCTCAGCCTGATTGGCCCGATCCTGGCGAGTCCCCGCTAAGGCGGCGGCTTGGCGTGCGGCCTGCGCTTGGGCACAGGCAGGCCGCGCGCCCTCAGCCCCCTCGCGCGCAGCTTGCGCGCGACGACGATGTCCTCGAGAGCTATGCCCTTCCCCGCCAGGCCGGGCCCCTCGAAGATCGCCGGCAGGCCCTCGAAGCGCGGCTCGCTGAAGAACGCGGCGCATCCCTCGCGGCCCAGCTCGCCGTCGCCGAGCGGGGCGTGGCGGTCGCGGTTGGAGCCGAGCGGCATCATCGAGTCGTTCACGTGCAGGCAGCGCACGCGGTCCATGCCGAGCGTGGTCACGCACTCCTCCAGCACCGCGTCGAGACCCTCGGCGGTGCGCACGTCGAACCCCGAGGCCAGCATGTGGCACGAGTCCAGGCACACGCCGATCCGCTCATGCCCGCCGCCCAGCTCGATCAGCTGCGCGAGCTCCCCGAACGAGCGCCCGATCGTGCCGCCGGCCCCGGCGGTGTTCTCCAGCAGGAGCATGCACCTCTCCGACTCCTCGAGGACGTGGCGGATCGCATCGCCCACTCGCTCGATCGCCTGGGGCAGCGGCTCGCCCACGGTGGACCCCGGGTGCACCACCACGCCGCCGGCCCCGATCGCATCCCCGGTCCGCAGGGCGTGGGCGAGCGAGTCGAGCGACTTGCGCCGCACCTCCCTGTCCTTCGACGCGCAGTTGATGAGGTAGACGGCGTGGATCACCACCGAGCGCACCGGCCCCGCCGCCAGCAGCTCGCGGAACTCCGCGATGTCGTCGGCGCGGTGGTTGGTGGGCCGCCAGGCGCGGGGCGACTGGTTGAAGATCTGGATCGCGTCGCAGTCGCGCTCCACGCCGCGGTGGAACGCCTTGACGAGGCCGCCCGCCGGGGATACGTGGCCGCCGATTAGCATCGAGGTGTGGCAGAGAGCATGAGGGTGAGGTTCGCCCCGTCGCCGACCGGAGCGCTGCACATCGGCGGGGCGAGGACCGCAATGTACAACTGGCTGCTGGCCCGGAAGACGGGCGGCGCCTTCGTGCTGCGCATCGAGGACACCGACCGCGAGCGCTCCACCCCGGAGAACGTGGCGCAGATCCACGACGCCCTCGAATGGCTCGAGCTGGGCTTCGACGAGGGCCCGTACTCGCAGTCGGAGCGCCGGCCACGCCACGAGGAGGAGATCGCGCGGCTCGTGGAGGAGGGGCACGCGTACCTCGACGACGGCGCGGTGCGGCTGAGGGTCCCAGACGGCGGCACCACCGTCGTGACCGACGTGGTCCGCGGCGAGATCGCCTTCGACCACGCCGCGATCGACGACTTCGTGATCGCCCGCTCGGACGGCAGCCCGCTCTACAACCTGGCCGTGGCCGTGGACGACCGCGACATGGGGATCACCCACGTGGTGCGCGGCGAGGACCACCTCTCCAACACCCCGCGCCAGCTGATGATCCTGAAGGCCCTCGGCGCCGAGCCGCCGGTCTACGCGCACCTCCCGCTGCTGCACGGGCCGGACGGCAAGAAGCTCTCCAAGCGCCACGGCGCGGCGTCGGTCCAGGAGCTGCGCGAGGCCGGTTACCTGCCCGAGGCGGTGCGCAACTACACGGCCCTGCTCGGCTGGGGCTACGACGAGAGCACCACCTTCTTCACCACCGAGGAGCTGATCGAGCACTTCTCGCTGGAGCGGGTCTCGAAGTCGCCGGCGGTGTTCGACGAGCAGAAGCTCCGCTGGATGAACGGCCGCTACCTGCGCGAGCTGTCCGTCGACGACCTGAAGGCGCGGCTCGAGAAGCGCCACGGCCGCCAGATCCCGCGCGAGGCCGTGGAGATCGCGCAGGAGAAGATGCAGACGCTCGCCGACTTCTGGCCCCTGGCCGGCTTCCTGGTCGAGCCGCAGGAGACCGACGAGAAGGCGTGGAGCAAGGTGATGGGCGACGGGGCGGCGGATCGTCTCGCGCGCGCACGCGACGTGATCGCCGCTGCCGAGCCGTTCGACGCGGAGACCCTCGAGGCGCGGCTCAAGCCGCTCGTGGAGGAGCTCGGGGTGAAGGCGCGCGAGGTCTACCAGCCGATCCGCGTGGCGATCGCCGGCTCCACGATCTCGCCGGGCATCTTCGAGTCGGTCGCCGTCCTGGGGCGCGACGAAAGCCTGGCGCGCATCGACCGGGCCCTCTCCAGAGCCCGCTAGGCGGGGTCCCCGGAAAGGGTGGCCGCGGTTGGTCATCGGGTTAGGGCCTAGGCCCCAAGCCCTCTTGTCAAGCGAAATCAGCGCTCAACTCGGGAACCCCCGCTGCCGACAAAGAGGCACCGGACGGATTACCGATTCGCCGGGATCAAGCCGCCAATCAGAACCAGAGCCACGGAAGGCAAGTCCAGAGTGGAACGAGCACTTAAGCCGGTCCCCGACCGCAACAGCGCAGCACCCGCCCAGCGCCCCGCCGCTGAGGGTCACGGGCGCAGGCTGACCGCTGCGTTCGAGGCGCTCGAGGCGTTCCCGGCCCTGGCCGAGTCGCGCAACCGCGTCCTGCGCCTCGTGCGCGAGGAGCACATGGCGGCGGGCGACGTGGTGCAGGCGATCGAGTCGGACGTGTCGCTGGTCATCGCGGTGCTGCGGATCGCCAACCGCGCCCCCGCGCCGAAGCGCGGCCGCATCTCCAGCGTGCCCGAGGCGATCGAGCTGCTGACCCCCAGCGGAGTGGAGGCGCTCGCCGCCCGCACCGCCGTCTTCGACTTCTTCGAGCGAATCCCGGGTTGGGACGCCGCCCCCGAGCGCTTCCGCCTGCACGCTGTCGCCGCGCAGCGTGCGGCGGAGCGCATCGCCCGCGAGATCGAGTTCGCCGACAAGGACGAGCTGCTGGTCTCGGCGCTGCTCCACGACATCGGCAAGCTGGTCCTGGTGCACGCCTACCCCGGCTACCCGGGCCAGGTCCACCGCGATGCGCGCACGCCCGACGAGCGCCTCCACCAGGAGCGCCGCGAGCTGGGCGTGGACCACGCGCTGGTGGGCGGCGTGCTCGCCCGCCGCTGGGGCCTGCCCGCGCGGCTGGCCTCCGCGATCGAGCGCCACCACTCCGACGAGGCCACCGGCGAGGCCGCGATCATCCGGCTCGCCGACATGCTGGCGCACTACGCGCAGGGCCATCCGATCGAGCCGGCCCGGATGCTCAAGGTGGCCCGCGAGCTCGGCCTCGACGCCGACAAGCTCCGCGGCGTGATGTACGAGCTGCCGTACGGCGGCGGTCAGCAGCGCCGGCAGGTCGACCCGTGCCCGCTCTCCCCGCGCGAGATCGACGTGCTCAAGCGCCTCGCCGAGGGCAAGGTCTACAAGCAGATCGCGCTCGAGCTGAACCTCTCAACGAGCACGGTGCGCACGCACCTGCACAACACGTACGCCAAGCTCGGCGCCGTGGACCGCGCGCAGGCGGTCCTGATGGCCACCCAGCGCGGCTGGATCTAGGCCCGCGCCGGCGCCGGCACGTACGGCGCCCGCACAACCACCTTCGTGCCGCGCTCGCCGGTCTCGATGTCGAGGGTGCCGCCGATCAGCTCGGCGCGCTCGCGCATGCTCGCCAGGCCGATGTGCCCGGATGTGGTGGTGGAGAGGGGGCCCGGCCCGGTGAACCCCTCGCCGTCGTCCGACACCCGCAGCTCGAGCTCGCCGCCGACGGTCCGCAGCGTGACCACCACCCTGCTCGCGCTGGCGTGCCGGCCGGCGTTGGCCACGGCCTCCTGCGCGATGCCGAACAGCCCGCCGCAGACGTCGTTGGTGAGATCGAGGCGGTCGACCGCCAGCTCGATCTCGATGCCGTAGCGGCGCTGCCACACCGGCGCGCACTGCTCGACCGCGATGTCGAAGGAGAGCTCGTCGAAGGCGTAGGGGCCGAGGCCGATCAGCTCGTCGCGAAGTGCGCCGATGTTGCGCTGGGTGAGCAGGCGCGCCTCGGTGAGCCGCTCGCGCACGCCCTCGCTGTCGCCGCGCTCGGCAGCCTTGTCGAGCGACGCGAGCATCAGGTCGAGGCTCACCAGCTCCTGCACCGGCCCGTCGTGGATCGACTCGGCCAGCCGCCGGCGCATCTCGTTCTCGGCCTCGATCGCGCGCCGCGAGAGGTCGCGCGAGCGCAGCCGCTCGACCGACTCGGCGGAGCGCAGGCGGGCCACGAACAGGCCGCAGCAGAGCGCGGATAGGCCGAACAGCGCCTCCGAGAAGACCAGCATGCCGCCGTTCATGGGCGTGTCCACCAGCGCGGTGACGGGCACGAGGAACGCGATCCCGGCCACCGCCACCGCCAGGCCGCCGCGCTCGCCCTGGAAGTACGCGTGGGTGGCGATCAGGAAGAGGGCCACGAACCGCACGCCCGCATACGACGACGGCTCGAGCACCTGAACGAGGCCGAGGATGAGGAGGTCGCCGCCCGCGATGGCGAGGCTCAGGCCGAGCTCGGGGCGCCGCCGAGCCTGGACCACGAGCCACGCCGCCCACGGCACGGCCAGGCCGGCGAGCACGAGCGCCACCCGTCCGCGATGTGGGATCTCGAATGCCGCGACCGAGACGAGGCCCGCCGCCACGATGAACGCGCGCAGGATCGCGAACCAGAGCACGGGCTGGCGCGACTGGAGGGGAAGGCGTTCGCCGAGCACCTCAGCGCTCTCTTCTGAGCAGCAGCAGCGCGACCGCCGCCATGCCCACGGAGTCGATCGCCACGTCGACCGGCGTGCCGTGGCGTCCGTGGATGAACGTCTGGTGGTACTCGTCGGTGCCCGAGTATGCGATCGCGATGGCCACCCCGAGGCCCACGGCCAGGCGCGCGGGCACGCGCTCGCGCAGCGCGCGCCACCAGAGGAGCACCAGCAGGCCGTACTCGGTCATGTGCGCGGCCTTGCGCAGGATCAGGTCCCAGGCGCCGAGCCCGGACGAGAGGTCCGGCTGGGCCGAGAGGAAGAAGATGACGCCCATCAGCACGACCGGGGGTGCCCATAGGCCGAGCTCACGCAGGGGCGTTCGGGGGGTGCGCGTCACCTCCATAACCTAGACTCGCTCCGCCTTGCTCGCCATCACGTCGAAGTCGCCGTACGCGGTCCGCGCACTGAGCGAGTTGGCTCGTGTGGGCGGCGCGGGGCCGGTGCCGATCGGGGAGATCGCGCGGCGCCGCGACATCCCCGTGCAGTTCCTGGAGGGCATGTTCGCCACGCTGCGCCGCGCCGGGATCCTCCAGAGCCAGCGCGGGGTGAAGGGCGGCTACTCGTTCGCCCGCCCGCCGCAGGAGATCACGGTGCTCGACGTGGTCGAGGCGCTGGAGGGCACGCTCGAGACCGAGGCCGCCGGCCAGGACGAGATCTGGACCGAGGCGATCGGCGCGCTGCGCGAGCGCCTGCGTGCCACGACGATCGCGGAGATCTCGGAGCGCGAGGCGCGCTCGGCCGGCGCGCAGATGTACTACATCTGAACGGCACCACCCTTTAGGCGCCGTCAACCCCTCGCGCTAGCCTCTCCCGCCGCATGGCGAGCCGCAAGGAACAGAAGGAGCAGCTGCGCGCGGAGCGCGAGGAGCGCGAGCGGCTGGAGAAGGCCGCGGCCGCGCGCCGCGCGCGCCTCACGCGCATCGGCGGTGGCGCGGCGGTGCTGGTGATCGCGGCGGTGATCATCGGGATCGTTGCGTCGGGTGGCGGGAACGACAAGAGCAGCCCCGCCGCCGTCGCCGACAGCCTCCAGGCCACGCCGGGCCCGTGGCAGCCGCTCACCGCCGGGCTCCAGAACCGCTCGGACGCGCTCAAGCTGCCCGCCCCGAGCGACTCGATCTACCACGTGCACGCCCAGCTCAAGGTCTACGCCGACGGCAAGCAGCTGCCGGTGCCGGCCGACGTCGGCATCGACCCCGCCAAGGGGTTCCTCGCATCGCTCCACACGCACGACGCCAAGGGGATCATCCACATGGAGGCCGTCGAGGTGTACCCGTTCACGCTCGGTGAGTTCATGGACATCTGGGGCGTCAAGTACACGCCCACGCAACTCGGGGCCTTCCGCCCCGGCAAGGGCCTCGTGCTCGAGACCTACATCAACGGCCAGAAGGTGGCGGACGGGCCGGCCGCAAAGCTGAAGCAGGGCGACCGGATCGTGATCGGCTTCGGCAAGCCGGGCTCGTTCCCCAAGGACTTCAAGCTCGACCCCAGCGTCACCTAGGCGCGTAGGACATACGTCCAAGGGGGCTATCGCTTTCGGCCGGCCGGCCGTAACTTGACTGCAGGCAGGGGACCTCTTCGTCCTTCTTGGGAACATCGAGGCCGGCCGGACCATTGGCCCTAACTACCTGGTCCGGCCGGCCTCAGCCGTTGCCCCGGGCACATCCGGGCGCCGGATAACCTCTCGAGCATGAGCCCCACGCGGGCCACGCCCGACCCCGGCGAGGCCACCGCCACGATTCCAGCCAACCTGGCCGACCTGGTCGGGCGCACCCCGATGGTCCGGCTCACCCGCCTGGCGCCCGCCTGCGGCGCCGAGATCGTGGGCAAGCTCGAGGCCTACAACCCGGCCGGCAGCGTGAAGGACAGGATCGGCGTGGCGATGATCGAGGCCGCGGAGGCCGAGGGGCGGATCGAGCCCGGCCGCTCCACGATCGTGGAGGCCACGTCGGGGAACACCGGCATCGCGCTCGCGTTCGTGTGCGCGGCCAAGGGCTACCGGCTCGTGCTGTTCATGCCGCAGGGCATGAGCCGCGAGCGCGAGTCGCTGCTGCGCCTCTACGGCGCCGACGTGCGCGAGACCGAGTCGATGGGCGGCATGAACGAGTCGATCGAGGCCGCGCTGGCCTTCGCCGACGAGTGCCCCGACTGCTTCCGCCCGGATCAGTTCTCCAATCCGGCCAACCCGGAGATCCACCGGCGCACGACCGCCGAGGAGATCTGGGCCGACACCGGCGGGTCCGTGGACGTGCTGGTCTGCGGCGTGGGCACCGGCGGAACGATCACCGGCTGCGGAGAGCGGCTCAAGGAGCTGAACCCGGACCTGCGCGTGGTGGCGGTGGAGCCCAAGTCCTCGCCGGTGCTCTCCGGCGGTCTGCCCGGCCCGCACAAGATCCAGGGGATCGGGCCCGGGTTCGTGCCGGACGTGCTCAACCTCGAGGTGATCGACGAGATCGTGCCGGTCGACGACGAGGACGCGCTCGCCACGGCCCGCCTCGTGTGCGCCCGCGAGGGGATCCTCGCGGGCATCTCGGGCGGCGCGGCGCTGTGGGGCGCTATCGAGGTGGGCGGCCGGCCCGAGCTGGAGGGCGCGCGCGTGGTCACGATCGTGCCGGACTCGGGCGAGCGCTACGTGAGCACTCCGTTCTTCGCGCCATGACCGCCGCCGCCCTCGACCTGAGGGGAGTGCCGTGCCCGATGAACTGGGTGCGCACCCGGCTTGCGCTCGAGGGGATGGCGCCCGGCGATCGGCTCGACGTGAGCCTCGACCACGGGGAGCCGCTGGCCAGCGTCCCGCTCTCGGCGCGCGAGGACGGCCACGAGGTGAGCGTGAACGGCGGCGTGGTCACGATCGTGCGGCGATGAGCCTCTCGGACCTGGAGGTGGAGCGCTACTCGCGCCAGCTGGTGATGCCGGAGTGGAGCGGGGAGGCCCAGGAGCGGCTGCGCTCGGCCACGGCGATCGTGGTCGGCCTCGGCGCGCTCGGCTCGCCGGTGGCGCTCTACCTGGCTGCGGCGGGCGTCGGGCGGATCGGCGCCGTGGACCCCGACCCGGTCGAGCTCTCCAACCTCCACCGCCAGCCGCTCCACTTCACGCCCGACCTGGGCGTGCCGAAGGCGCAGAACGCGGCGGTCAAGCTGCGCGCGCTCAACCCGGAGATCCAGGTGGACCCGTACCCGGCCCGGTTCGACGCGCTCAACGGCGAGGCGATCGTGATGGGCGCCGACGTGGTGGTGGACTGCACCGACAGCTTCGAGTCGCGCTATGCCGTGAACGACGCCTGCTGCGCAGCGGGCGTTCCGCTGGTGAGCGGGGCGGTGCTCGGGCTGAGCGGGCTGGTGCTGAGCGTGCGCCCGCGCGAGTCGGCCTGCTATCGCTGCGCGTTCCCCGTGGAGCCGGCGGCCGGCAGCGTGCCGTCGTGCCGCGAGGCGGGCGTGCTCGGCGCGATGGCCGGAGTGGTCGGCTCGATCCAGGCGCTCGAGGCGATCAAGCTGCTGGCGGGCATCGGACGCCCGCTGCTCGACACGATGCTGCAGATCGACGGCGCGACGTTGGAGCAGACGCTCGTCTCCACCTCGCGGCGCGGCGATTGCAGTTCCTGCGGAGCCGTGCCGGCTGCGGCACAATCGCGCTGATGGCCCCCCGGCTCGGAGCGCTCACACGCGTCGCGCGCGAGCTGCGCCGGGACGTGCGGGCCGCGCAGGACCGCGACCCCGCCGCGCGCGGGCTCGCGCGGTTCGAGATCCTCCTGACCTACGGCGGCGTGCACGCGCTGCTGGCGCACCGTGTGGCGCACGTGCTGCACGAGGCGCGCGTACCGCTGATCCCGCATGCGATCGCGTACCTCGCCAAGACCGTGACAGGCGTGGAGATCCACCCGGGCGCGCGGATCGGCGAGGGGCTCTTCATCGACCACGGCAGCGGGGTGGTGATCGGCCAGACCGCGGAGCTGGGCGACAACGTGACGCTCTACCAGCAGGTCACGCTCGGCGGCACGGGCTTCGCGCCCGGCAAGCGCCATCCCACGATCGAGGACGACGTGGTGGTGGGCTCCGGGGCCAAGCTGCTCGGTCCGATCCGCGTCGGGCGCGGCGCCAAGGTGGGGGCCAACTCCGTGGTGATCCACGACGTGCCGCCCAACTCCACCGTGGTGGGCAACCCGGGGCACCCCGTTCGCGTGGACGGCAAGCGGCCGGTTGGCCCCGACGCCGACTGGGCGCACCTGCCGGACCCGGTGGCCGACGCGATCCGCGCGCTGGCCGCGCGCGTGACCGAGCTCGAGGCGCTCTTGGAGCAGGAGACCGGCCGCAAGCCGGAGTCCCCCGCGGCGGACGTGCGGCCGATCCGGAAGGCGGCCGGCGGGGACCCGACCGGGGGTTAGTAGTAGACCGTCCGCGTCCGGTGGCGCGGGAGGGCCTTGTAGCGCGGCTGCTGCCCGCGGTTCCATAGCCAGGTGTCGAGGGTGCGCGGGGGCACCTTCAGCTCCGCCGCGATGAGCTCGCACGCGTGCACGGCCGCGGCGCGGATCTCGCGCTCGGCCCCGCCGGGCTCGAGCAGCTCGCCCGCGTCGATGCGGGCCGCCAGCTCGGGCTCGTAGTGCAGGACGCCGTCCACCCTCAGCACGTGGGGGACGAGGTTGTCGGCGAAGATCGTGAGGCGGTCGAGGTCGTGGAACTCGGCGATGCCGGCCAGGGCGAGGTCGTTGGGTGTGATCTGGGCGCGCTTGAAGAAGCCGAGGTCGTCGAAGAACGGCATGCCGGCGAGTGACTCCGCCAGCCGCTCCGCGGACCCGGTTGCCACGGCCTCGAGCGCGGTGCGCTCGCCGAGCCAGTCGCCGAGGTCGTTCAGCGCCCGGGCGTAGAGGGCCATCAGCTCGTGATCCGGCGGCTGCCCGAGGGTGCCGGCAACGGCGGCGGGGGAGATCGTGCGCAGCTCGCCGGTGGAGTAGGGGCCGTGCTCGCGGAAGCGGTCCGCCAGCGCCCACGCGACCGTGTAGTAGCCGGACGAGCCCGGCCGCTTGCGCAGCGTGGGGAACCAGCCCGAGCCGAAGTTGACCGAGTCGAGGGTGAGGATGTAGGCGGCCACATCCTCCCGGGAGCCCTCGAGGTAGTGGCGCTCGGGGTCGAGCTCGGGCGGGGGGCCGGGCTCGATGTCCCCGAGGCGGTCGAGGTCGATCCGCACCAGACGGCTCGCCGCCGCGATGGCCGCGCTGTCGCGGCGCACGTCGTCGCAGAGGCCCATGGCGATGCAGGCTACGGCCGCCGGGCCCAGGTCTATCCTCGATCGGGTGTCCGCGACCGCCGCCCGCGACCGCCTCCTGGAGGGGCTGAACGAGCCCCAGCGCGAGGCCGTGATCCACGACGAGGGCCCGCTGCTCGTGCTCGCCGGCGCCGGCAGCGGCAAGACGCGGGTGCTCACCCACCGGATCGCGTACGCGGTGGAGACCGACCGTGCGGCGCCGGGCGAGATCCTCGCGATCACCTTCACGAACAAGGCCGCCAAGGAGATGGGGGAGCGGGTGGAGATGCTGGTCGGGCGCCGCTCGCGGGCGATGTGGCTGATGACGTTCCACTCCGCCTGCGCGCGGATGCTGCGCGCTGAGGGGCCGCGGCTCGGCTACACGCGCGGGTTCACGATCTACGACGAGGCGGACTCGGTGCGGCTGGTCAAGCACTGCATCGAGGCGCTCGACGTGGATCCCAAGCGCTTCACCCCGCGCGCGATCAAGCGGCAGATCTCGGACGCCAAGAACACGCTGCTCGACGCCGCCGCGTACCGCGAGACGGTCGGCTCGTTCTTCGAGCAGACGGCCGCCGACGTGTACGAGCTCTACGAGAAGCGGATCCACGCGGCCAACGCGATGGACTTCGACGACCTGCTCGTCCGCTGCGTGGACCTGCTCCAGCTCTTCCCGGAGGTGCGCGAGCGCTACCAGCAGTCGTTCCGCCACGTGCTGGTGGACGAGTACCAGGACACCAACCGCGCCCAGTACCGCTGGCTGCAGCTGCTGGCGTCGGAGCACCGCCAGCTGTGCGTGGTCGGCGACGACGACCAGTCGATCTACGCCTTCCGCGGCGCCGACCTCCGCAACATCCTGGACTTCGAGGACGACTTCCCGGACGCGCGGGTGATCAAGCTCGAGCAGAACTACCGCTCGACTCAGAACATCCTCTCGGCCGCCAACGCGGTCGTCTCGAACAACCGCGCGCGCAAGCACAAGGCGCTCTGGACCGACGCCGGCGAGGGCGATCCGGTGCGCGTGGCCGAGCTCGAGGACGAGCACGCCGAGGCGCGCTACGTGACCGACCGGATCGAGCGCCACGTGGAGGAGGGCGGGTCGCGCAGCGAGGTGGCGGTCTTCTACCGGACCAACGCGCAGTCGCGCGTGCTCGAGGACATGCTCGTCCGCTACAACGTCAGCTACCAGGTGATCGGCGGCACGCGCTTCTACGAGCGCGCCGAGGTCAAGGACGCGATCGCCTACCTCACGCTGCTCACCAACCCGCAGGACGTGGTGGCGTTCGAGCGCGTGGTCAACTCCCCGCGGCGCGGGATCGGCAACACCACGCAGGCGCGGATCGTGAGCCAGGCGAACACGCTCGGCGAGGCGATCTGGGAGGTCGCGCTCGCGCCCGAGGAGATCCCGGGCCTGGGCGCGGCGGCCGTCAAGGCGGTCGACCGGTTCATGTCCACGATGGAGCGGCTGAAGGAGTGGTCGGGCACGGCGTCGGTGGGCGACCTGCTCCAGCAGGTGCTCGACGAGACCGGCTACCTGGAGGCGCTGCGGGCGGAGCGCACGATCGAGTCCGAGGGGCGGATCGAGAACCTCGAGGAGCTCGTGAGCGTGGCGCGGGAGTACGACGCCACCGCCGAGGAGCCCGAGGTCGAGCAGTTCCTCCAGCAGATCGCGCTGTTCTCCGAGCAGGACAACCTGAGCGACGACGAGGGCGTGGTCACGCTCATGACGCTGCACAACGCGAAGGGGCTCGAGTTCCCTGTCGTGTTCATGCTCGGCTGCGAGGACGGCGTGTTCCCGCACTCGCGCGCGATCGAGTCGGGCGACCTCGAGGAGGAGCGCAGGCTCTGCTACGTCGGCATCACACGCGCGCGCAAGCAGCTCTACATGACCTTCGCGCGCACGCGGTCGCTGTACGGCGGGCGCGAGTGGAACATGCCCAGCCGCTTCCTCGACGAGCTGCCCGACGAGCTGGTCGAGCGCGAGACGCAGGAGCCCAAGCGCTTCCAGCAGACGTGGTCCACGCGGGAGAGCCTGGGGGCGGGGTCGCGGCTCGGCGGAGGCGCCGGGATCAGGGCTCCGCAGCCGAAGGAGCCGATCGCCGGCGGCGGCGCCTCGTTCTCCATGGGCGACGACGTGGTGCACGCCACGCTCGGCGAAGGCGTGGTCACGGGGCTCGAGCCGGGCGGCCTGGTGGTCGTGCGCTTCGCCTCCGACCGGTCCGAGCGCAAGCTCATGTCGGACTACGCCCCTCTGAAGAAGCGCTGACCTCCGGCCGCGCGCGGCGGTAGATTCCCGGCCGTGAACCTCCGGCGGCTGCGGATAGGCGAGTGGATGACCGGCTTTGCCGGCGTGGCGCTGCTGGCGGTGATGTTCGTGGACTGGTTCCACGCGGGCGGCTCGGGTCACAGCGCGTGGGAGGCGTTCTCGGTGCTCGACGTGGTGCTGGCCGTGGTGGCCACGATGGCGATCGCGATCCCGCTCATGGCGGCGGTGCACATCACCCCGGCGGTGTCGCTCGCGATCGCCTCGCTGCTCCTGCCGATCGCGAGCGTCGTCACGATCGTGCTGACCGTCCGCGCGCTCGCGCCGCCTGATCTCGGCGCGGGAGACACCGGGCGCAGCGGTGGGCTCTGGCTCGGGCTCGGCGCGGTGGCTCTCGTCACGCTCGGGGCGTTCGCCACGATGCGCGACGAGCGCTTCCCGGAGGCCGCCAGGATCGAGGTGCCGGTGGAGACGCTGCCGCCGCCGGAGGGCGGGACGGCTTGACGACGGGCGCGCCCGCGGCCGATGCCGGTGGGCGCGAGCCCAGGGGGTTCGTGGAGCGGGGCGGTTGGCAGTTCGTGGCGTTCCTCGCCGCGCTGGCGCTCATCATCACGATGTCGGTCGACTGGTACACGACCGACCGCGGGTTGGAGCTGCGGCGACTCGAGAAGGCGGCCCAGAACACGCCCACCGCCACCGACCCGGCCCTCGACAAGGACGCGGCCCGCGCGGCCGAGGCCCAGGAGAAGACCGCCTGGCAGGCGAACGCGTTCGTCGACCGGCTGATCGCGATCGCGTGCGTGATCGCGTTCCTCGGGGCGGTGGCGGCCGCGCTGATGCGGTCGGCCGGGCGGGAACCGAAGCCGCCATGGCACCCGAGCGCGATCGCCACGGTTGCCGGGGTGGTCGGCACGCTCCTGATCGTCTATCGCATGGTCCAGCCGCCTGGGTTCAACGACGTTGCGGTGATCAGGCCGGGAGCGCCGCTCGGGTTGGTGGCGCTCGGGGTGCTCACCATCGGCTCGCGGC
>JAXDJC010000196.1:0-52987 GCA_034663685.1 Thermoleophilaceae bacterium | reverse complement strand
GGAGTGCGCGCCCGCGATCAGCCCCTGCGGGCAGCCGCGCCGCGCGGTGTGCCAGCCGCAGCCCGCGAGCACCCGCAGCTCGCGGCCGAGCGACGGCGCGGTGCCGCGCATCCCGTCGTAGGCGCGCATGTTGCGCCCGCGCCGGTAGGCGCTCCGCATGAGCGAGCGCAGACGGGCGTCGTCGCCCGCGCGGCGGTGGTCGAGCGCCGCGTCGGCCAGGTACATCACGCGGCCCCCCGCGGCGCGCAGGCGCCGCAGCCACTCCTCCTCGTCGCCGCCGGTGGAGAACCGCTCGTCGAGCGGCCCCACGCGCTCCCAGGCCGCGCGCCGCAGCAGCATGTTCGCGCTCCACACGAGCTCCGTCTCGCGGTCGGCCGGGCCGAGGTCGAGCGAGGTGATCGGCGGTGCCTCGCGGCCGCAGCTGCGCGGCGCCGGGCCCTCGAAGCGGGCGCGGATCGGGCCGCCGTAGGCGTCGGCCTCGGGGTGCCGTGCGGCGCCCTCGACCATCGCGCGCAACCACCCGCGCGGCGCGTGCACGTCGTCGTCCACGAGCGCGATCAGGCCGGCGCCGGCCTCGGCGATCCCCGTGTTGCGGGCCGTGTTGGGCCCGCGCCCG
Source organism: Thermoleophilaceae bacterium (assembly GCA_034663685.1). GTDB lineage: Bacteria > Actinomycetota > Thermoleophilia > Solirubrobacterales > Thermoleophilaceae > AC-37. Next base: position 52,371 of record JAXDJC010000196.1, on the reverse strand, counting down.
CCGCGTGGCCGCAGCAGCCGCGCGCCCGCCTCGTGGGCCGCGGCGCGGGTGCCGGGGTCGCTGCCGTCGTCCACCACGAGCAGCTCGTACGGCTCGGCGAGGTCCTGGTCGCGGAGCGACCGCAGCGTGACCTCCAGATAGTCGGGACGGTCCTTGGTCGGCACGACGACCGACACGACGGGTGGAGACACGCTGCGAGGTTACCCTCCGCTTCTTGCGCCCGGGGGTGGACATCGCGCTCGTCTCGCTCGGGACGACGCCCGGGCTGAGGCGCTCGGACGAGGCCTTCGCCGGGCTGGTGCGCCGCGCGGGGGCGAGCTGTGAGGTGGTGCCGGTGCGCATCGGGCCGAGCGGGAAGCTGCGCCGCAACGCGGCCGTGACCGATCTCGTGGAGGCGCTGGCCGCGCGGCGCTCGGTGCGGGGGATCGAGGCGCGCGCGGTCGTGTACTCGACGATCACGGCGGCGCTGCTGCAGCCGCGCGGAGCCGGCGGAGCCGCCACCCCCTACGGGATCCGCTTCGACGCCACCGCCGCGCTCAATCGCCCCGGCCCCTCCGGCGCATGGCAGCGGCGCGTGGAGCGTGGCGTGCTGGAGAGCGCGCGGCTGCTGATGCCCGTGAGCCTCGGGGCGGAGGAGGCCGTGGCCGGCGTGGATCGCCCTCGCGTGCGGGTGCCGATCCCGATCGAGCCGGTCGCGGGCGCCGCCGAGCGCGACATCGACGCGGTGGCGTACGCTGGCTACCCGCGCAAGCGCGGCCTGGAGGTGCTGTGCGCGGCGTGGGCCGAGGCCGCGCCGCCGGGCGCGCGGCTCGTGATCGGCGGCGCCGACCGGGCCAAGGGCCTCGCGTGGCTGCGCCGGCACCGGGTGACCGAGCCCGAGGGGATCGAGTGGGCCGGCGAGCTGCCCCGCGAGGAGTGGCTCGAGCGCGTGGGGCGCGCGCGGATGTACCTGAACGCGTCGCGCTGGGAGGACTTCGGGATCGCGCCGATGGAGGCGCTGGCGGCCGGCACGCCGCTCGTGACCGTGCCCACGCCGGGCTCGTTCGAGGCGCTTCCGCTGGCCCGCGCCCTCGACACCCGGCTGGTGGCCCGCGACAGCTCCGCCGACGCCCTCGCCGTGGCCGTGCGGGCCGGGTTCGCCATCGGCGACGAGGAGCGCGCCGTGTACGCCGGCCGGGCGAGCGTGCTGCTCGAGCCATACCGCGAGGACGCCGTGGCCCGCGTGGTGGCGGAGCAGGTCCTCCCCGGACTCGGGGTGGGGCCATGAGCGCTCCGCGCGTGCTGGTGGTCCACAACCGCTACCGGCTGCGCGGGGGCGAGGAGCGCGCGGTGGAGCTGCAGCTCGCAGCGCTCGAGCGCGCGGGGATCGAGCACGCGGCGCTGTTGCGCGACTCCTCGGACACCGGGCGCGCGCGGGCGGCGCGGGCGCTGCTCGCGGGCGGCGAGCGGCCGCGCGAGGTGGCCGATGCCGTGCGCGCCCTCGGCGCCACGGTGGTGCACGTGCACAACATGAACCCGCTCTTCGGCCCGCGCTCGCTCGCCGCCGCGCGCGAGGCCGGCGCGCGGGTGGTGCTCCACCTCCACAACTTCCGCCTCTTCTGCTCGATCGCCGTGGCCTTCCGCGACGGCGAGACCTGCTTCCGCTGCCGCCGGCGCTTCACCCTCCCGGGGGCGGTGCTCAACTGCCGCGGCTCGGCGCCGGAGTCCGCCGTGTACGCCGCCGCGCTGGCCCGCCACCAGCCGGCGGTGTTCGAGGCGGTCGACCGGTTCGTCACGCCCAGCGCGTTCGCGGCCGGACAGCTCGCGCGGCTGGGGCTCCCGTCGGCGGAGGTGGTGGCGAACTACCTGCCCGAGTCGGAGTTCGCGACGGCAACGGCTGCGGGTGAGGGGACGTATGCGCTCGCCTCCGGGCGCCTGGCGTCCGAGAAGGGCTTCGCCCACGCCATTCGCGCCGCGGCGCTCTCGCACGTCCCGCTCCGGATCGCGGGCGACGGGCCGCTCGCCGAGGAGCTCTGGGGCCTCGCCGCGTCGCTGGACGCACCCGTTGAGTTCCTCGGACGCGTCCCGCCCGAGCGCATACGGGAGCTGCTGCGCGGCGCCGCGATGGCGGTCGTCCCCTCGGTCGGGCCCGACGTGATGCCGTTCGCCGCGCTCGAGGCGATGGCGGCGGGCGTGCCCGTCGTGGCGGCGCGCAGCGGATCGCTACCGGAGGTGGCTGGCGAGGGACGCTGCGTGGCCCGCCGCGACCCCGAGTCCCTGGCCGGCGCGATGTCCGCGCTCTGGGACGACTCCGGCCACCGCGCCGACGAGGGCGAGGCCGCGCTGGCACGGGCGCGCGAGCGCTTCGGCGAGGCCCGTTACCTGCGGGAGCTGCTCGCGATCTACGAACGCGTGGTCGATTGACCCCACATGCTGTGGGAAAGTCGCCGCGCGTGGCTCAGGCGGGGGCCGCGGCCCGCTGCTCGCGCAGCCAGGCGACAGTCTCGCCCAGGCCGTCGCGCAGCGGCACCCGCGCCTCGAACCCGATCAGCTCGCGCGCCTTCTCCACCGACGGCCAGCGGCGCTGCACGTCGACGGTGTAGCTCGGCAGCCGCTCGAGCAGGAATTCGTCGGGCGACTCGCCGCACGCCTCCCAGACCAGCCGAGCGATGTCGGTCACGGTCAGCTCCTCGGAGGCGGAGATGTTGAAGTCCTGATTCTCGCCGGCGGGGTGCGCCATCGCGGTCACGATCCCCTCGGCGATGTCGTCGATGTGGGTGAGCGTGCGGGTCTGCTCGCCGGAGCCGAAGATCTGCAGCGGCCGCCGGCCGTCGAGCACCTTCTTGATCAGGTCCGGCACCAGGTGCGCGATCCCCGGCTCGTGCTCGGGCATCTCGCCCGGGCCGTAGGCGTTGAACGGGCGGCAGATCGTGTACGGCAGCCCGTGCTCGTCGGCGAGGGCACGGCAGTAGACCTCGCCCGCGAGCTTGGAGAACCCGTAGGCCGAGTCCGGGATGCCCGTGTCGCGGATGTGCGACTCGGTGGTGGGGAACTCGGTGGCCCGCTCGAACACCATCGACGAGGACACGTAGACCAGCCGTTCGACCCGCTCGTCGAGCGCGGCACGGAAGATCGTGTTGAACAGGCCGGTGTTCACCTCGAGCAGCGTGTGCGGGAGCTTGTGGAAGTTGCCGATCCCGCCCACGATCGCGGCGAGGTGGATCACGTGGGTGCAGCCGCCGGCGGCCGCCGCGGCCTCGCGCGGGTCGAGCAGGTCGCCCGTGTGCACCTCGCACGCCTCGCGCATCCACGCCGGCGCCTCGCGCTGGTCGGCCACGCGCACCTCCCAGTCCGGATCGCGGATCAGCCGGCGCACGACCGCGCCGCCGATCGTCCCCGCACCCCCTGTCACGAGCACCCGGGCCATGCGGCGAGGTTACCCGGCGACCGGCTCGGCAACGCGGTCCGGGACGCGCACGCGTGCCACCTCCTCGCTGGCGCCCACCAGCGCGCCGCCGGGGCACTCCTCGCAGTGGGCCTCCCGGCGCGAGGTGCGCAGCCCGGCCGCCGAGATCACGCCGCCGAGCAGCATGAGCAGCGCCGAGGACCCGGCGGCCACGCGGAACGCGTCGATCGCCGCCGCGCGCTGCGCGCTCTCGATGGCCGCGCGGCGCGGGCCCGCGATCCCGCTCGGCGGCTGCGGGTCGAGCGGGCGCGACTTGGCCTGGTCGGCCACCCTGCGCGCCGCGGGCGGCAGCCCGGCCCGGTCGAGCTTCCCATCGAGCGAGGACCCGAACTGCGCCGCCACGAGCGCGCCCACCGCTGCGATTGCCACCAGGGTCGCCACCCGGGAGATCGCGTTGTTCACGCCGGACGCGATTCCCGCGTGCTGCTGGTCGGCATCCGCGAGCACGGTGGCGGTGAGCGGCGCCACCACCATCGCCATCCCGAACCCGAACGCCAGCACCGCCGGGACCACGCCCGTGAAATAGGACGCGTGCTCGTCGAGGCGCAGCAGCAGGAGCATCCCCCCCGCCGCGATCAGCGGCCCCACGGTCATCAGCGGCCGCGCGCCGATCCGGTCGGCCAGCGCTCCGAAGCGCTTGGAGAAGAGGAACAGCACGACCGTCATCGGCACGAGCGCCAGGCCCGCCTTGACCGGCGAGTAACCGGCCACGCCCTGGAGGAAGATCGGGAGGAAGAAGAAGCCGCCGCCAAGCCCGCCGTAGATGGCGAACGTGGCGAGGTTGCCGGCCGCGAAGTTGCGCCGCCGGAACAGCCCGAGCGGCAGCATCGGGTCCGGGGAGCGGCGCTCCTGGAAGAGGAACAGCGCCATGCAGGCCGCGCCGCCCACGAGCGGCCCCGCCACCAGCGGGTCGCCCCAGCCCTGTGAGGGCTGCTCGATCAGCCCGAGCACCAAACCGCTCAGCCCGAGCGCGCAGAGGACCGCGCCGGGGTAGTCGACGTGGCGGTGAACCACGGCGTCGAGGTCCCTCGGCAGGTGCCTGACGATCAGGTACAGCGCCCCGGCCACCGGGATCAGCGAGATGCCGAACACGAGCCGCCACGAGGCCGCCTGCACCAGCACGCCGCCGAGGAACGGGCCGATCAGGGTGGACACGCCGCTCCATGCCGTCCAGGACCCGATCGCCGCGCCGCGCTCGCTCTCGTCGAAGGTGGAGACGATCACGGCCAGCGCGCTCGGCACGAGCAGCGCGCCCGCGATCCCCTGCAGGGCCCGCGCGGCCACCAGCAGCTCCGCCGTGGGCGCCGCGGCGCAGATCACGGACGTGACGCCGAACCCGGCCACGCCGATCCCGAACACGCGCCGGCGTCCGAACAGGTCGCTCAGAGAGCCGCCGATCAGGATCAGCGACCCCAGCATCAGCAGGTAGGACTCGATCACCCACTGCTGGGTGGCCAGCCCGGCGTGCAGGTCGTGGCTGATGGCCGGCAGCGCCACGTTCACCACGGTGCCGTCGATGAAGACCGTGGTGGACGCGAGGATGCACGCCACGAGCGTGAAGCGCTTCTGCCGCGCGGAGGGGCTCAGCGGTTGCGCGCCAGCTCGCGGACCGCCGCGAACACTTCCCCGGTTCCCGTCACGTTCCAGGGGTCCACGATAACCGCGTCGTGGGGGAGCAGGGGGAGGATCTCCTCGTACTCGGAGTGGTTGGTGGCCACCACGACGGCGTCGGCGCCCGCCAGCGCGGACTCGAGCGACTCGGTGCCCTCCGAGACGTAGGGGTCGTGACGCGACACGTGGGCCAGCTCGCGCTCGAGCAGCCGGATCAGCTTGGCGGCGAGCGAGTCGCGCACGTCGTCGGAGTCGCGCTTGAACGTGAGCCCGAGCACGGCCACCTTGCAGTCGCGCAGCGAGCCGCCCAGGCGCCGCTTGAGCCCCTCGACCAGGAACAGCGGCACCGACTCGTGCACCCGCGAGACCGACAGCAGCATGCCCGGCGCCCGGGAGCGCTCCTCGGAGAACGCGAAGTCCTTGCGCAGGCACGTGCCCGCGGTGAGCCCCGGCTGCATGATCCCGCCGCGCGGGTAGTCGTGGTTGATCAGCTCGATAACGTCGAAGACGTTCGCGCCGTTCTGCTCGCACTCCATCATCAGGAGGTTGGGGAGCGCGAACTGCGTGTAGCGGAGGATGTTGGTCCAGATCTTGGCCAGCTCGGCCTGCACCGCCGAGGTCTGCACGATGTCGGTGCCGAACACGCCGAAGAGCCGTGCGGCGGCCTCGCCGGAGGCCTCGCCCACGCCGCCGACGATCGTGGGCAGCGTGGAGATCTCCTCCAGGAAGTGGTTGACCGCGATGCGCTCGGGCACGTGCGCCACGTACACGTCCACGCCGGCCGTGAACCCGCGCCGCTGCTCGATGTAGCCCGCCACCCACTCGGTGGTGCCGGGGGCCACGGTGGAGCGCAGGATGATCGTCTGGCCCTCGCGCAGCAGCGGCAGCAGGGCGTCGATCGCGCTGCGGATCTGCGAGATGTCGATCTCGATGTGCACGTGCGTGGGCGTGCCGAGCGTGAGCACGATCTGGTCCGCCTCGGCGGCGTCCTGGATCCGCTGGGAGAGCGTCAGCCGGTCGCCCTCGATCACGCGCTCGAGCAGCTCCTGGGTTCCCGTCTCGTGGAACGGCATCTGCCCGGCGCGAACCGTCTCGAGCACCCGCGGCTCGCGGTCCACGCCGATCACGTTCAGGCCGCGATCGGCGAAGGAGAGTGCCAGGGGAAGGCCGATGCGGCCCAGCCCCACGATCGCGACGTCCGCGGGCATGGCCCTGAGCCTATCCGGCGGCGATGCTGGTGCGGCGGCGGCGCTCGCTCACGACCTGGCGGCTGACGGCCGCCACGAACGCCGGGTTGTAATACAGGTAGCGCGGAAGCAGCCGGCGCGGCTCCTGGGCGATCCGGTAGGTCCACTCGAGCCCGCGGCGCTGCATCCACGGCGGCGCCTGCGACACGCGGCCGGCGAGGAAGTCGAACGCCGCGCCCGTGCCGCACATCACCGGCACGTCGAGCTTGTCGCGCATCCGCGCCATCCACTTCTCCTGCTTGGGCACGCCGATCCCGACCCAGATCACGTCCGGCTTGGCCGCGTTGATCTGACGGGCGATCTCGTCCTCCTCGCTCTCGGTGAGCGGGCGGAAGGGGGGCGAGTAGCCGCCGACGATGCGCATCCCCGGGTTGGCCTTGTGCATGTTGAGAGCGAGCTGGGCGAGCGAGCCCTGGTCGCGCCCGCCGTAGAGCCACACGCGGTGGCCGTGGTCGCGGCAGCGCTCGTTGTAGCGGGTCATCAGGTCGGGGCCGTAGACGCGGTCGCCGAGGCTCTCGCCCATCAGGTTGGCGGCCCACACCAGCGGCATGCCGTCCGGAACGGTCAGCGAGGCGCCCCTGAGCGCGGCCCGCGTCTCGGGATCGCGCTGGGCCACCATCAAGGCGTGGACGGGGGCGCAGCACACGTAGCCGCGCTCGCGCCGGGCGATCATCCCGTCCATGACCTCCATCGCCTGGGAGTAGTCCGTCATCGAGATCGGGATGCCGAGGATCTCGCGGGTGCCGATCTCCGCCGGGCTCGGCAGCGCGTGCTCGTCCAGGCTTGCGCGCTCCCGGGTGTCCGGGAACGAGATGAGCGAGCCGGGCAGCGGCTCGCCGACGATCTGGGGCTCGGGGGGAGTCACTTCGTGTTCCGATGCCCGAGGGGGGAGCCGTGCAAACCGTGAGGCCCCCCGTCACGGACACTCGATTCGAGTCTAGAAGCCAAGTCGTCAGCCCCAACACGGGCTGACCGGAAAGTTGCGGGTACCGTACGGGGTCCTGTGGACGCCAGGGCAGTTGCAGAGCGATTTCGTACCGCGGTCGAGGCCGGTCACATCGACGGGCTCACCGAGCTGCTGGCTCCCACGGTGCTCTTCAACAGCCCGGTCTCGTTCCAGCCGTTCCGCGGCAGCGAGACCGTGGCGCTCGTGCTCAAGGCCGTATCGGAGGTCTTCGAGGAGTTCCGCTACATCGACGCCATGGAGGGCGAGGAGATGTTCGGCCTCGTCTTCGAGGCGAAGGTGGGCGAGCGCGAGGTGACCGGCGTGGACCTCTTCCGGGCCACGAGCGACGGCCGGATCGCCGAGCTCACCGTGCTGGTCCGGCCGCTGTCGGGGCTGATCGCTCTCGCTGAGGCGATGGGTCCGAAGGTGGAGGCGCTGGCGAAGGGGTAGCCGGCTGCTGCTGCTCGCGTAGCTCCGCCTGGCGCTGGCGCTCCTCGAGCAGCGCGAGCTGCTGGGCCAGCACCTTGTTCTGGTCGGCCAGCTTGGACACGGCCACCGAGAAGTGCAGCAGCAGGATCAGGATGAACCCGAACGCGAACACGAACAGCGCCGACGGGGGGTAGAAGATCCCAACCGCGTTGGCGAGCTTGGTGAGCAGGCCGGTCCAGATCGACAGCACGAGCAGCGCGAGCGCGCTGCCCATCCAGAGCAGCGCGTAGCGCTCGAGCAGCCGCCGCTGGCGCACGAGCTCGAAGAGCCCCACCAGCAGCAGGGTGGAGACCACGATCGCGACTATCTGTACGCGCGTCTCCATCAGATCCCGTGCGCCGCGGCCACGGGTGCCTCGTCACCCGGCTCCACGACCGGCCGGCGCCGCGCGAGCCCGACCAAGATCGCCAGGAGCACCTTGATCATGTAGTAGACCGACTTGCCCGAGCGGATCGACGACCTGCCGCCGCCGCGCGCGAACATCCGCACCGCAACCTCGCGCATCCGCAGCCGGTGGTGGTGGAGCACGAGCACGGCCTCGACCTCCGGGTAGTCGTGCGGGTAGTCGCGGGCGAACAGGCCGATCGCGCGCTTGTTGTAGAGCCGGAAGCCCGACGTGGGGTCGGTCACCTTCTGCCCGACCACGCGGGACAGGATGAACGCGAAGATGTGGATGCCCGCGCGGCGGCTCACGGGGCCGCGGTACTCGAGGTCCTCGAGGAAGCGCGAGCCGCAGACCACGTCGATGGCCGGGTCGGCCTCCATCTCGCTAACGAGCTTGGCGATCTCGCAGGGGTCGTGCTGGCCGTCGCCGTCCACCTGGATCATGTAGTCGTAGCCGTTCTCGAGCGCGAACTTGAAGCCGGACTGCACCGCGCCGCCGATCCCGAGGTTGTAGGGGTGGCGCACCACGCGGGCGCCGGCGCGCGCGGCATCGCCGGAGGTTGAGTCGGTCGAGCCGTCGTCGATCACCAGCACGTCGAACGCCGGGGCGTTCTCCCGAAGGGCGTCGATGACGCGCCCGACGGTGCCGGACTCGTTATAGGCGGGCACCACCGCGAGACAGGAGCGTTCGAGGATCAAGGCTTCGGATGTGGATACCGCGGCGCAGGCCTGAAGTTGCGCCGCTCGACGGGTCTGAGGTTAGTGGCCGCGGCCGACCGCGGCGCGGAGCGAGTCGATCATGTAATCGAGCTGCGCTCCCGCCAGCCCCGGATACACGCCGACCCAGAAGACGTTGTCCATCACGTAGTCGGAGTTGCGCAGGTCGCCGACCCTGCGGTGCGGCCGCTCGGCGTAGGCCGGCTGGCGCGTGAGGTTGGCCCCGAACAGCTGCCGCGTGGCGATGCTGCGCTCGTCGAGGAACTCCACCACCTCGTTGCGCGTGGCCGGCGCCTCCGGGCGCACGGCGATCGGGAAGCCGAACCAGCTCGGGTCGCTCCCGGCGGTGGCCTCGGGCAGCACGTAGGCGTCCTGGACGTCGGCCAGGCCCTCGAGCAGTGTGCGGAAATTCCGCTTGCGCGCCTCCACGAAGCCGGGCAGCTTCTTCAGCTGGGCCACGCCCACCGCGGCCTGCATGTCGGTGGCCTTGAGGTTGTATCCGACGTGCGTGTAGATGTACTTGTGGTCGTAGCCGAACGGCAGCTCGCCGAGCTGCCAGCCGAAGCGCTTGCCGCAGGTGTTCTCGTCGCCCGGGTCGCACCAGCACGCGCGGCCCCAGTCGCGGAACGACTCGAGCGCCACCTTGATCACCCCGCGGTTGGTCACCACCGCGCCGCCCTCGCCCGTGGTGATGTGGTGGGCGGGGTAGAAGCTCACGGTGGCCACGTCGCCGAACGTGCCCACGTTGCGCCCGCGGTAGGTGCTGCCGAGGGCGTCGCAGCAGTCCTCGATCAGCCACAGGCCGTGCTTCTTCGCCACCGCCGTGACCGCGTCCAGGTCGAACGGGTTGCCGAGCGTGTGGGCCACCATGATCGCGCGGGTGCGGTCTGAGACGGCCTCCTCCAGCCGGCTCACGTCGATGTTGTAGGTGGGCACCTCCACGTCCAGGAACACCGGCACGAGCCCGTTCTGGAGGATCGGATTGACGGTGGTGGGGAAGCCGCAGGCCACCGTGATCACCTCGTCGCCGGGCCTGAGGTGGCCCTTGAGCGTGGGCGAGGTGAGCGCCGAGAGGGCGAGCAGGTTGGCGGAGCTGCCGGAGTTCACGAGCAGCGCGTGGCGGCGCCCGAAGAAGCGGGCCAGGCCGCGCTCGAACTCGTGCGTGAAGCGGCCCGAGGTGAGCCAGAAGTCCAGCGTGGCCTCGGTGAGGTGGGCGATCTCGTCGTGGTCGAACACGCGGCCCGCGTAGCGGATCGGGGTCTCGCCGGGCACGAACTCGGGCTCCGTGAACGCCTCCGAGTGGTACTCGCGCACCAGGTCGAGGATCTGGCCGCGCAGCTCGTCGGCCCGGGAGCTCATCCCGCTTCCGCCGCCACCGGCTCATCCGCGAACGACCGGATCTGCGCGATGCAGACCTCGCGCGGGTCGGCCCCGTCGCGCCACGCGCGGAACCACTCCACGGTGGCGGCCAGGCCGGCGTCGAGTCCCCAGCCGGGCGCCCATCCGAGCCGCTCGCGCGCCTTGGCCGAGTCCACGCGCAGCACCGCGGTCTCGGGCGGCCCGCCGTCGCCCTCGGCCCGCCACTCGAACCCGTCGCCCCAGCGCGCTGCGAGCCGGTCGGCGATCGCGCGCACCGGCAGCTCGTCGCCCGGCGCGGGGCCGAAGTTCCACGCCTCGGCCACGCCCTCGCCCCGCACCAGGCGCTCGGTCAGGAGCAGGTAGCCGCTGAGCGGGTTCAGCACGTGCTGCCAGGGGCGCACGGCGTCGGGGTTTCGCACCAGCAGCGGCCGGCCGTCGAGCGCCGCGCGCATCGCGTCCGGCACCAGGCGGTCCTCGCCCCAGTCGCCGCCCCCGATCACGTTCCCTGCGCGCACGCTCGCGATCGCGGGGCCGGCGGAGCCGAACGAGTCCCGCCACGCGGCGGTGACGAGCTCCGCGCACGCCTTGCTGCTCGAGTAGGGGTCCTTCCCGCCCAGCGGATCCCCCTCGCGGCACGCGATGCCGTCGGTGCGCGGCGCGTAGCACTTGTCGCTCGTGACCACGACCACCGCGGCCGCCTGGCCGCAGGCCGCGAGCACGTTGGCCGTGCCGAGCACGTTGGTCTCGTAGGTGGCGACCGGATCGGTGAACGAGCGGCGCACGAGCGGCTGCGCCGCCAGGTGGAGCACGATCTCGGGGCGCAGCTCGCGCACGGCCCCGGCCACCGCCCGGCGGTCGCGGATGTCCACCGTGCGGGCGTCGACCACCTCGCCGACCCGGGCGGCGTCGTGGAGTGACGGCGCGCCCGGCGGCTCCAGGGCGAGCCCGAGGCACTCGGCCCCCAGCTCGCGCAGCCACAGCGCCAGCCAGCCGCCCTTGAAGCCCGTGTGCCCGGTGACGAGGACCCGCCGGCCGCGCCAGAAGGCGGGGTCTACCAGACCCGCCACGGCGGTTCTCCGGAGCTCCACAGCTCCTCGAGGTGGCTGCGATCGCGCACGTTGTCCATGGCGCGCCAGAAGCCGTCGTGGCGGAATGCCCGCAGCTGGCCGTCGCCGGCGAGCCGCTCGACCGGCTCCGCCTCCCACACGGTCGAGTCGCCGTCGATGTAGTCGCCCACGGCGGGCGACAGCACGAAGTAGCCGCCGTTGATCCAGGCGCCGTCGCCGCGCGGCTTCTCGTGGAAGCTCTGCACCACGTCGCCGTCGATCGCGAGCGTGCCGAAGCGGCCGGGCGGCTGCACGCTGGTCACGGTGGCCAGCGCGCCGTGGGCGCGGTGGAAGTCCACCAGCGCCCGCACGTCGAGATCGGTCACGCCGTCGCCGTAGGTGAACAGGAAGTCCTCGTCGCCCACATAGGGGAGCACCCGCTTCAGCCGCCCGCCCGTGGCGGTCTCCTCGCCCGTGTCGATCAGCGTGACCCGCCACGGCTCGGCCGTCTCCTGGTGCACCTCCATGCCGCCGGTGGCCACGTCGATGGTCACGTCGCTCGCGTGCAGGTAGTAGTTGGCGAACCACTCCTTGATCACGTAGCCGCGGTAGCCCAGGCAGATCACGAACTCGTCGATGCCCCCGGCCGCCGAGAGCCCCTTCATGACGTGCCAGAGGAGCGGGTGGCCGCCGATCTCCACCATCGGCTTGGGCTTGACGCCGGTCTCCTCGGCGATGCGCGTGCCGCGTCCGCCGGCCAGGATCACTGCCTTCACGGGCCGAACGCTACCGCCGCGCGAGGGCGAGCTCGTATGACGCGATCGTTTCCCTGGCGCTGCGCTCCCAGCTGAACAGGGCCGCGCGGCGGCGGCCGCGCTCGACCAGCTCGGCGGCGCGCGCGGGGTCGGTCAGCAGCCGCTCCACGGCGGCGGCGATGGACGCCGGGTCGCGCGGGTCGAAGAGCTCGGCGGCGTCGCCCGCCACCTCGGGCAGGGACGTGGCGTTCGAGCAGGCGAGCGGCGTTCCGCGCAGCATGGCCTCGAGCACGGGCAGCCCGAAGCCCTCGTAGAGGGAGGGGTAGGCGCAGCAGCCGGCCATGCGGTAGAGGCCCTCGAGGTCCTCGTCGCTGACCCAGCCGGTCACCCGCACGCGCTCCTCCACGCCCAGCTCCGCCATCCGCGCACGCAGCCCCTCGCCCTCCCGGCCGGCGTGGCCCACCAGCACGAGCAGCGGCCCCGGCGACAGACCGCCGAGCTGCGCGTGCGCCTCGAGCAGCCGGTCGAGGTTCTTGTGCGGCAGCGGCGGCGAGACCGTGAGCACCACCGGCGAGTCACCCAGGTCGAAGCGCTCGCGCAGCTCCGCCTCGGGCGTGGGATCGAAGGAGCCCATCCCGGGGCCGGACGGCACCACGTCGACCTTGGCCGGGTCCACGCGGCAGTGCCTCACCACGTCCGCCTTCGTGGCCTCGGAGGGCACGATCACGCGATCGGCGCGCTTCGCCCCGAGCGGGACCAACGCCTCGAGGCCCAGCCGGCTCGCGAGCGGGAAGTCGCCGCGGTAGTGGTGATAGATCAGGTCGTGGATCGTGACCACGCGCGGCCGCGGGCCGTGGAGCGGGCTGGTGGTGCCGAGCGAGTGCAGCAGGTCCACCCGCTCGCGCGCCGCGATACGCGGCAGCCGCGTGAGCTCGGCCGCGATTCGTGCCGGCTTGTTGGCCGCGTTCACCGGCACGCGCACCACCCGGACCGCCTCCGGCCAGCCCTCCGCCTCCAGCGAGGGGGCCGCCTCGTTGCCGGCGAACACGATCCACTCCACGTCCGGCCGCGCCGCCGCCAGCTCGTGCACGAGCCTGCGCGCGTAGATCTCGGTGCCCCCCACCTGGCGCGGCACCAGGTAGAGCAGGTTGAGCCCGACGCGCCTCAGGGCCGCTCCCCGAAGCGCCCGGCGCGGAAGTCGCGCCACGCGTCGCGCACCGCGCGCAGGCCCTCGCGCCGCCACGAGCGGCGCGCTGCCAGCAGCGCGTGCGTGCCCACCAGCACCGCGCGCCGGCGCCAGGTGCCGAGCGGCCCGAGCGGCGCGTGGCGCTCCACCACCTCGAGCGAGTTGCGCAGGTTGTAGTAGATCGGCACCGGCGAGCCCTCGCCGCCGGACACGGCCGACACCTGGTGCCAGACGCGGCTGTCGGGCACCACGAGCAGCTGCCAGCCGCGCTCGCGCGCCCGAAGCGACCAGTCCACGTCCTCGGTGTAGAAGAAGAGGTCCTCGTCGAAGGGCCCGAGCTCGTCGAGCGCCGCCCCGTTGAGCGCAACCGACGCGCCGCAGATCCGGCCGGTCTCCCTCACGCTCGCGAAGCGCTCGGAGTCGCGCTGCCCGTACCCGTCCGGCCGCCCCTGATAGCCGCGCCGCGGGTCGTACGCCGCGCCCGCGAACCAGATCGCGTCGCGCGGCTCCATGAAGTAGACCTTGGAGCACGCCGCCGCCACACGCTCGCGCTCCACGGCGGCGACCAGCGGCCCCACGAACCCCGGGTCCACCTCGGTGTCGTTGTTGAGCAGCACGAAGTGCTCGGCGCCCAGGTCGCGCGCCCGCGCGATGCCGGAGTTCACGCCGCCGGAGAAGCCGAGGTTGCGCTCGTGCTCCACGAGCTCGACCCACGGGAAGCGCTCGCGGATCGCGGCCGCCGAGCCGTCGGCCGAGCCGTTGTCCACCACCACGGTCACGAGCGGCTCGTACTCCGCGCGGCTGACCGTCTCCAGCGAGGCGAGCGTGTCCTCGCGCCCGTTCCAGGTGAGCATCACGATCCCGACCCGCGGCGCTGCCACGCCGCTACCGCGCCCGGGCGAGATCCTCGAGGTCCGCGTCGACCATCAGCCGCACGAGCTCCTCGAAGCTGGTCCGCGGCTGCCACCCGAGCCGCTCGCGCGCCTTGGACGAGTCGCCGAGCAGGTTCTCGATGTCGGCCGGCCGCAGCAGACCCGGGTCGGTCCTCACGTGGCGCTCGAAGTCGAGGCCGGCGTGCTCGAACGCAAGCTCCGTGAACTCGCGCACGCTGTGCTCCTCGCCGGTGGCGACCACGTAGTCGTCCGGCTCGGGCTGCTGGAGCATCAGCCACATGGCCTCCACGTAGTCGCGCGCGTGGCCCCAGTCGCGCTTGGCCTCGAGGTTGCCCAGCCTGAGCTCCTCGGCCAGGCCGAGCTTGATCTCGGCCGTGGTGCGCGAGATCTTGCGCGTGACGAACTCGATCCCGCGCCGCGGGGACTCGTGGTTGAAGAGGATCCCCGAGCAGCAATAGAGGCCGAAGCTCTCGCGGTAGTTGATCGTGAGGTGGTGGCCGAAGACCTTGGCCACGCCGTACGGGCTGCGCGGGTGGAACGGGGTGGTCTCGTCCTGCGGCGCGTACGGCGTGGTGCCGTACATCTCGGACGACGACGCCTGGTAGAAGCGCGCCTCGGGCGCCACGTCGCGCATCGACTCGAGCACGTTGGTCACGCCCATCCCGGTGATCTCGCCGGTGAGCACCGGCTGGTACCAGGACGCGGCCACGTAGGACATCGCGCCGAGGTTGTAGATCTCGTCCGGCTGCGAGAGCTCCATCGCCTGCCGGATCGAGCGCTGGTCGATCAGGTCGCCGCTGTGCAGCGTGACCCGCTCGAGGATCTGGTCGATCCGGCCGTGGCTCGGCGAGGAGGTGCGCCGGGCCAGCCCGTGCACCTCGTAGCCCTTCTCCAGCAGCAGCTCCGCGAGGTAGCTGCCGTCCTGGCCGGTGATGCCGGTGATGAGGGCGGTTCTGCTCATGCCGGCTCGCGCCGCCACCAGTCGAGCGTGTCCGCGAGCGTGCGCTCGAGCGGGACCTCCGGTGCCCAGCCGGTGGCGTTCGACAGCCGTTCGTGTGATCCGACGATGTCCATGACCTCGTGTTGCCGGAGCAGCCCCGGGTCCGTGCGCCGGTGGACCTCCAGGGGGGTGAGCTCGGCGAGGATGGCGAGGATATCCGCGATCGAGACGCTCCTACCCGAGCAGACGTTGTATACGCCGGCGTGGTGGCCGCCGAGCAGCGACCAGTACGCGCGCGCCACGTCGCGAACGTCCACGAAGTCGCGCCGCACCTCGGTGTTGCCGGTGGCCACCGTCACCTCGCTCGCGCCCTCGCGCTCGGCCAGCGCGATCTGGCGGGCGAATCCGGACGCCACGTACTCCGGGCGCTGGCCGGGCCCGGCGTGGTTGAACGCGCGCGCCCGAACCACTCGCAGGTCGTAGGCATCGCCGTAGAAACCCGCCAGCACGTCGGAGGTCGCCTTGCTCGT
Source organism: Thermoleophilaceae bacterium (assembly GCA_034663685.1). Lineage (GTDB taxonomy): Bacteria > Actinomycetota > Thermoleophilia > Solirubrobacterales > Thermoleophilaceae > AC-37. The sequence goes on along the minus strand of JAXDJC010000196.1, from coordinate 36,823 downwards.
GGCATACGGGTTCTGCGGGTTGAGCGGCGCCTCCTCGGTCACCGGCAGCCGCGCCGGCGGCCCGTACTCCTCGCTCGAGCAAGCCACGAGCACGCCCGCGCCGGGCGTGTGCTCGCGCACCGCGTCGAGCAGGTTGAGGGTGGCCACGTGGTTGGCGTGCAGCACGGTGCGGGGCTCGTTCCACGACCGTGGCACCGATACGTCGGCGGCCAGGTGGGCCACGAGGTCGGCGCCCGCGCCGGCCACCGCCCGCGCGGCCTCGGCGGCGTCGGTCAGGTCCGCCTCGCGCCGGCCCACGGCAACCACCTCGGCCCCGGCGGCCTCGCACACCGCCACCATCCGCCGGCCGGTGAAGCCGGTCGCCCCCGTGACCAGCACGCGCATGCGCCGCAACCTAGCGACCTGACCAGCCGAAGGGTCCTCGTAACTTCTCGCAGGTGAAGGTGGCGATCGTGATCGGCCACGTGGGCGGTCCCGCCGGCGGCGGGGGCGGGCCGAGGCAGGCCCTCGAGCTGGCGCTCGGGCTGGTGGAGCTCGGCCACGACGTGACCGTGGCCTGCCACGACCACGACCCCGAGTCCGCCTTCGATGACCCGGCCGTGCGCGAGCTCGACATCCGCTCCGTGCGCCGCCACGTGGAGATGCCGGCCGGCGTGGTCGGGATCACGGGGCGGCACTGGGCCGGCATGCGCCGGGTGGCCGCGCTGATCCCGCCGGGCACGGACGCCGTGAACGCCCACGACACGCCCGCGCTGCGAGCGGGCGCCCTCGCCGCGCGCCGGCTCGGCGTGCCGCACGTGTGGACGCGCAACGACGAGAGCGTGATCGAGCAGGCGCTGATCCCGGACGAGACGATCCAGACCTGGCCGGGGCTGCACCGGCGCGTGCCGCGCTTCGTCCTGTTCGCCACCGACATGCGGGACGCCCGCGCCGCGCGGGCGGTGACCGTGCTGGACGGGCGCAACGCGCGGATGGTGCAGCGCACCTACCGGCGCCCCGCCACGATCGTGCAGAGCGGCCCGCGGCCGGACTTCTTCGAGCGTCACGACCGCGACGCCGCCCGGCGGCGCCTCGGCGTGCCGGACGGCGTGTTCCTCGCGCTGGGGTTCGGGCTGCTGTTCCCCCACCGGCGCTTCGAGGACCTGATCGACGCGATCGCGCTGCTGCGCGACGACGCGCCGGACGTGCGGGCGCTGATCCTGGGCTCGGACCAGCGCGCGCCCGGCTACGCGAACGAGCTGGCCGGCCGGATCGAGCGGCTGGGCCTCGCGGACCGGGTCGAGCTGGGGCGCCGCGGGGTCTCCGACCACGAGCTGCGTGACGCGTACGCGGCCGCCGACGTCTACGTGTTCCCCAACCGCCGCCAGACCTGGGGCCTCGCGCCGCTCGAGGCGCTGGCCGCCGGCACGCCCGTGATCGTCTCGCGCGGCGCCGGGGTGCACGAGGTGCTGGAGGGGCGCCCGGGCGTGACGGTGGTGCCCGCGGAGGACCCGGGCGCTCTCGCCGGCGCCCTGCGCGCCGCGCGTGCCGCGGGGCCGGTCGACCTCGAGCCCACGCGGGAGTGGATCCGCACCGAGCTGAGCCGGCGCGCCTACGCGAGCCGCATGGCCGCGCTGCTCAGCTGAAGAAGGAGCGCACGGCGGCGGCCAGGCCGTCGATCCGCTCGCTGCCCACGCCGGGGTGGTTGCCGATGAACAGCCCGCGCTCGCCCACCGCGGTGGCGTTCTCGAGGCCGCCGACCGCGCGGTGCGGCCGGTCGCGGAAGGCCGGCTGCCGGAGCAGGTTGCCGGCCACGATCGGCCGCGTCTCGATCCCGCGCGACTCCAGGTGGGCCGTGAGCGCGCGGCGAGTGGCGGCGTCCGGCGCGAGCATCGGGAAGCCGAACCAGGTGCTGCGCCCGCCCGCCTGCTCCTCCACCAGCCCCAGCTCGGGAATGCCGGCGAGCGCCGCGTAGAGCCGCTCGGCGTTCTCGCGCCGGGAGCGGTTGTACTCGTCGAGGCGGGCGAGCTGGACCTCCCCGAAGGCCGCCTGGATCTCCATCGGGCGCAGGTTGTAGCCGAGGTGCACGAACAGGAAGCGGGGGTCGATCTCCGGATTCGCGGCCTCGATCCGCTCGCTCTCCACCATGTCCCGGCTCCAGCCGTGCGCCCGGATCGAACGGGCGAGGTCGGCGCGCGCGGCGTCGTCGGTCACGAGCATCCCGCCCTCGACCGTGGTCATGTGGTGGGAGAAGTAGAACGAGAAGGTGCCGGCATCGCCGATGCCCCCCACGCGCCGGCCGCCGATCTCGGCCCCGAGCGACTCGCAGGAGTCCTCGAGCACGACCAGCTCGTGCCGCGCGGCCAGCTCGAGCACCGGCTCCATCGGCACCGGGTTGCCCAGCAGGTGGACCACGAAGATCGCCCTGGTGCGCTCGGAGACCGCAGCCTCCAGGTCCTCCACCCGCATGTTGAGCGTGCGCGGGTCCACGTCCACGAACACCGGCACGTAGCCCAGCTGGAGCACCGGCGCCACGGTGGTGGACCAGGTGACCGCCGGCACGATCACCTCGTCGCCGGGCTCGAGGCCGCCGTCGAGCACGTCCGCCCCGAGCGTGGCGAGCGCCAGCAGGTTGGCCGAGGAGCCGCTGTTGACCATCACCGCGTGGCGGACGCCCACGTAGTCCGCGAACGCCGACTCGAAGCGCCGCACGCGCGGTCCCATGGTCACCCGATCCGAGAGCAGGACCTCCACGGCGGCGACCACCTCCTCGGCGCCGAACAGCGGAGCCGAGAGCGGATGGGCGTCCCCGCCCGTTTCCGCGCGGCTCTCGAAGTGCTCGCGTATGAGCGCCGCGATGCGTTCGTCGAGCACGGGCGCGACGGTATCAACGGGTCTACCGGCGGGCATAGCATGGGACCGGTGGAGAAGACCCCGCCGCTCGCGCCCGGCGACGAGGTGGTGTCCGAGGGGACGCCGCCTGACCTGATCGACACCCCGGCCGCGGGCGGCGCCGCGATCCGTGGCAGCGCCATCCGGGCGGGCGGCTTCGTGCTCGTGATCGGCATGAGCCTGGCCTCGATCCCGCTGCTGGTCCGGCACCTCGGCGTGGTGGACTTCGGGCGCTACGCCACGGTCCTGTCGGTGGTCACGATCGCCACCGGCGCCACCGAGGCCGGCCTCACGCAGATCGGAGTGCGCGAGTTCTCGCTGCGCTCGCCGGCCGAGCGCGACCGGCTGATGCGCAACCTGCTCGGCATCCGCGTCACGCTCACGGCGGCCGCTGTGCTGCTGGCCACCGGCTTCTCGGCGCTGGCCGGCTACGGCGGCACGCTCGTGCTCGGCACGTTCCTGGCGGGTATCGGGGCTCTGCTGCTGGCCACCCAGAACACGATCGCGGTGCCGCTCAACGCCACGCTGCGGCTCGGCTGGGTCACGGCCGCCGAGGTGATCAAGCAGTTCCTCACGGTGATCGCGATCGTGGGGCTCGTGGTGGCCGGCGCCGGGCTCCTGCCGTTCCTGGCCGCCACGATCCCCTCGACCCTGATCATGCTCGGCCTCACCGTGCTGGTGGTCCGCGGGCTCATGCCGCTGCGCCCGGCCTTCGAGCGCTCGGAGTGGGCGAGCATCGCGCGCGACATCCTTCCCTTCGCTGCGGCCACCGCCATCAGCTTCGCCTACTTCCGCCTGACCATGGTGCTGATGTCGCTGATCTCGACCGCCACGCAGACGGGCTACTTCGCGGCGTCGTTCAGGGTGATCGAGACCGTCGTCACGATCCCGTACCTGCTGGTCAGCGCGGCGTTCCCGGTGCTCGCCCGCGCCGCGAGCGACGACCTCGGCCGGCTGCGCTACGCGCTCCAGAAGCTGTCCGAGGTCGGGCTGCTCGTGGGGCTGTGGATATCGCTGGCCATCTTCGTGGGAGCCCCGTTCGTGATCGACGTGATCGCGGGCTCCAAGTTCAAGCCCGCCGTGGACGTCCTCCGGATCCAGTCGTTCGCCGTGACGGCCACGTTCCTGGCGATCGCGTTCCAGTTCGGGCTGCTCGCGCTGCGCCGCCACAACGCGCTCCTGATCGCGAACGCGTGCGCGCTGGCCCTCAGCGCGGCCATGGCGGCGATCCTGATACCCGGCCACGGCGCGAAGGGCGCGGCGATCGCCACCGTGGCCGGCGAGCTGGCGCTGGCGCTGAGCGCCGGGATCCTGTTCGTGCGCAGCCGGGCGGACCTCGGGCTCGAGCCGGCCACGATGCCGCGGATCGTGGCGGCCGCCGCTGCCGCGCTGGCGCTTGCGCTGGCCGTCCCGGGCCTCGGCGACGTGCCGCGCGTGGTGCTGTTCACGGTCGCCTATTTCGGCGCACTCGTGGCGGTGCGAGCGTTCCCGCTCGAGGTCGTGGCGGCGATCCGCGCGCGCTGACCCGCTGCTAGCCTCGACCGCCCGCCACCGCAGCATCCTCGGCAACGGAGTGTTAAGCCCCGCGAGCGGGAAAGACGGCCGAAGGAGACCATGAGCGAGAACGGACAAGCAGGCGTGAGCCTTCCCGGGCGCGACGTCAGGAGCAACGGCCTTTCGCCCGAGCCTCCTGAGCGCGGCAGGCGGGTGCTCGTGGCCGGCGGCGCCGGCTACATCGGCTGCGTGCTCGTGCCGCGCCTGCTCGAGCGCGGCTACACCGTGCGGCTGCTCGACCGGCTCTACTGGGGCGAGGGCCCGCTGGCGGAGTTTCGCGACCGCATCGAGCTGGTCGAGGCCGACGTGCGCGAGATGCCCGACAGCGCGTTCGAGGACGTGGACGGGGTGATCAACCTCTCCGGCCTCTCCAACGACCCGACCGCCGAGTACGACCCGGACGCCAACTGGCAGATGAACGCCGTGGCCACCGAGGCGATGGGCCGGGCGTGCCTCAAGCACGGCATCGAGCGCCTGGTGTTCGCCTCCTCCTGCTCGCTGTACGACGGGCTGCCGCTGGGCATGCACGACGAGACCGCCGCGATCCAGCCGCACGGCGCGTACGCCACCTCCAAGCGCTACGGCGAGGAAAAGCTGCTCGAGATGGTCGATGACGGGCTCGTGCCGGTCTGCCTGCGCAACGGCACCGTGTACGGGTGGAGCACGCGCATGCGCTACGACCTCGTGGTCAACACCTTCGTGAAGGACGCGCTGCTGAAGGGTCGCCTCTCGCTGCACGGCGGCGGCTGGATGTGGCGCCCGCTGGTGGACGTGCGCGACGTCTCCGACGCGATGATCTTCGCCTTCGAGGCGCCCGCCGAGAAGGTGCGCGGCGAGATCTTCAACGTGCTGCACTCGAACTACCAGATCCGCGAGCTGGCGATGCTCGTGGCGGGCTCGGTCCAGCTGCTCGGCAAGCTCGTGGAGCTGGAGGAGGCGCCGGCGCCCAAGCTCACGCGTGACTACGAGTGCTCGAACGCGAAGCTCGCCGCCCTCGGGTTCATCCCGAGCCGGTCGGTGGTCGAGGCGGTGCAGGACCTGCTCGCGCGGATCGACATCTCCGATCCCGCCTCCCTCACGGACCCGCGCTACTACAACATCCGCTGGCTCGAGCTGCTCAACGAGGTCAAGCCGCGGATCGAGCGCTTCGGCGCCGTCACGTGAGCATCGAGCGGGCGCTCATCACGGGCGGCGGGGGCCAGCTCGCTTCGGACCTCGAGGAGCAGCTCGCGGGCCGCGGCGTCGAGGCGCGGGCGCCGGCCCGGACGGAGCTCGACATCACCGACGACGCGGCCGTGGCGCGGGCGTTCGAGCTGCGGCCCGACGTGGTGTTCAACTGCGCCGCCTTCCACAACCTCGACGTGTGCGAGCGCGAGGAGGATCGCTCGTTCGAGGTCAACGCGCGCGCGGTCAAGCGGCTCGGCGAGCGCTGCGCGGAGGCGGGCGCCAAGCTCGTCCACCTGAGCACCAACTACGTGTTCGACGGCCGCGCGCCGGAGCCGTACCGCGAGGACGACCGCCCCAACCCGCGCTCGATCTACGCGATCTCCAAGCTCTCCGGCGAGTACTGCGCGCTCTGGTACGGCCCGGGCGCGCTGGTGGTGCGCAGCGGCGGCCTCTACGGGCTGCACGGGAGCGCCTCCAAGGGCGGCAACTTCGTGACCCGGATGCTGGGCCGGGCGCGCGAGCAGGGCCGGCTCAAGATGGTGGCCGACCAGCGGCTCAGCCCCACCTTCACGGCCGATCTGGCTGCCGCGCTGATCGAGGCCGTCGACCGCGGTGCCGAGGGGATCCACCACCTGACCGCGTCGGGCGAGTGCTCGTGGTTCGAGTTCACCGAGGCGATCGTGGCGATCGCCGGGCTCGAGGTGCCGATCGAGCGCGGGGAGACCAATACGCCGCCGGGCGGCGTGGACCGCCCGCTGAACGGCGTGCTCGCCCGGCCGGCGGCCGACGCCGCGGGGCTCACGCCGCTGCGCCACTGGCGCGAGGCGCTCGAGGACTACATGACGCGCGCGGGCCTCAGCGCGGAGGCGGCCAGGGCCTGACGTCGATGGGGGTCGCAATCGTCACCGGTTCGGGGGGACTGGTCGGCTCTGAGTCGGTCCGTCACCTGGTGCGGTCGGGCTACGACGTGATCGGGCTCGAGAACGACATGCGCGCGCAGTTCTTCGGCGCGGACGCCTCCACCAACCGCGTGAGCGAGCAGCTGGCCGCCGAGCACCCGGAGTTCCGCTGGCTCGAGCAGGACATCCGCGACGCCGACGGCGTGATGCGGGTGGTGCGCGAGAACGCCGCGTCGCTCGAGCTGATCGTGCACGCCGCGGCGCAGCCGTCCCACGACTGGGCGGCGAGCGATCCCCACACCGACTGGAGCGTGAACGCCACCGGCACGCTCAACCTCCTCCAGGCCGCGCGCGAGCACGCGCCCGACGCGCCGTTCGTGTTCCTCTCCACCAACAAGGTCTACGGCGACACGCCCAACTTCCTCCCGCTCGAGGAGACCGACACCCGGCTCGAGCTGCCCGCCGATCACCGCTGGCACGGCGGCATCGACACCGCGATGTCGATCGACCGCTGCATGCACTCGCTCTTCGGCGTCTCGAAGGCGTCGGCCGACCTGATGGTGCAGGAGTACGGGCGCTACTTCGACATGCCCACGGTGTGCCTGCGCTGCGGCTGCCTCACCGGGCCGAGCCACGCCGGGGCCAAGCTGCACGGGTTCCTCTCGTACCTGATGCGCTGCGCGGTGACCGGCGAGCGCTACACCGTGTTCGGCTACGGCGCCAAGCAGGTGCGCGACAACCTCCACAGCGCCGACCTCGTTCGGGCGATCGCCGCGTTCGTGGCCGACCCGCGCCCCGCCGCGGTCTACAACATGGGCGGCGGGCGCTTTGCCAACTGCTCGATGCTCGAGGCGATCGCGGCCTGCGAGCGGATCTCCGGCCGCACGCTCGACTGGGGGCTGAGCGACGAGGCCCGGATGGGCGACCACCGCTGGTGGATCAGCGACCTCGCGGAGTTCGCCCGCGACTACCCGGACTGGGCGCCGGAGTACGACATCGACACGACGCTGCGCGAGATCCACGACGCCAACGTGGAGCACTGGAGCGTGACGGCGTGAAGCTCTCCGTGGTGATCCCGGCGTACAACGAGGAGGGCTCGATCGAGCCGACGCTGCGATCGCTCAGCGCCGAGCTGGGCGCCGCGGGGATCGACTACGAGCTGCTTGTCGTCGACGACAGCAGCCAGGACCGGACCGCGGACGTGGTGGCGCGCGTGGCGGAGCAGGATCCGGCGGTGCGCTGCGTGCGCTCGCACTACCCGAACGGCTACGGCTACGCGGTGCGCGCGGGGCTCGAGCTGTTCGAGGGCGACGCGGTGGCGATCGTGATGGCCGACGGCTCGGACAGCGCCGGTGACGTGGTGCGCTACCACGGCGTGCTGGAGGCGGGCTACGACTGCGCGTTCGGCTCACGCTTCCTGCCCACGTCCGAGGTGCACGACTATCCGCCGCTGAAGCTGATCCTCAACCGGATCGTGAACTGGTGGATCCGCCAGCTCTTCCGCCACGGCTACAACGACACCACCAACGCCTTCAAGGCCTACCGCCGCGAGGTGATCGAGAACGTGCAGCCGCTGCTCTCGAATCACTTCAACCTGACCGTGGAGCTGCCGCTCAAGGCAGTCGTACGCGGGCACTCGTTCGCCGTGATCCCGATCTCGTGGTCCAACCGCGAGGCCGGCGAGTCCAAGCTCGGCATCAAGGAGATGGGCAGCCGGTACCTGTTCATCGTGCTGTACGCGTTCCTCGAGCGGCACCTCACGCGCGGCGACTACGTGCGGCCCGGGCTGGCCGCGCGGCCGCCGAAGGCCCGCCCGCGCAGGCGAGGGCGTCGGGGCCGGTCGCGCCGGCGCGAGCCGGTTGGCTGACCTAACGGCACGCCTGAGCCCGCGCACGAACGCCGCCGTAGCGCGCGCGGCGCGGTTGCCGCTGCCGCAGATCACCCTCGCGGCGCTGATGGGCGCGGCGCTCGTGCTGTTCCTCCATCACGGGCGCGGCTTCTCGTTCTTCGGCGACGAGTGGAGCTTCATCATCGAGCGGCGCACAGGGTCGGTCGACGACTTCCTGAGGCCGCACAACGAGCACATGTCGGCCGTGCCGGTGGCGATCTTCAAGGTCATGTTCCGGGCCTTCGGGCTCGACGACTACCGGCCCTACCAGGTGGTGCTGCTCGGCCTGCACCTGCTCGTCTCGGGGCTCGTGTTCGTGCTCGCCCGGCGGCGGATCGGCGACTGGGGCGCGCTGGTGGCCACGAGCTTCCTGCTGTTCTTCGGCCAGGGCTGGGAGGACCTGCTCTGGGCGTTCCAGATCGGCTTCCTGATGTCCCTGGTCGGCTTCCTCGGGGCGCTGGTGGCGATCGAGCGCCGCGACCGCGCCGGCGACGTGGCCGCGGCGCTGCTGCTGCTGGTGGCGCTCTGCAGCTCCGGCATCGGCATTCCTCTGCTGGTGGTGGCGGGGGTGGAGCTGGCGTGGCGGGAGGAGGACCGCACACGGCTCTGGGTGGCCTGGGCGCCCGCGCTCGTCTACGGGCTCTGGTACCTCGGCTACGGCAAGAGCGCGGTCAAGCTCAGCAACCTGCCCGACGCTCCCGAGTACGCCGCCACCACGATCGCCGGCACGGTCGGGCCGCTGGTGGGCCTCGGCCTCGACTTCGGGCGCCCGCTGGCGGTCCTCGGCGCGGCGCTGCTCGTGTGGCGGCTCGCGCGCCCCGGCGTGCCCACCCCGCGCGCGGCCGCGCTCGTGGCGGGGCTCGTGTGCTTCGTCGGCGTGCTCGGCCTGTCGCGGGCCGACGTGGCCGCCGCCGCGCCGCCCGACGCCAGCCGCTACGTGTACCCGTGCGCGTTCCTCGTGGTCCTGATCGCGGTCGAGCTGGCGCGCGGGGTGAGGATCTCGCGCACCGCGCTCGTGCTGCTCGCGGCCGTGGCGCTCACGGCCGCGGTCTCCAACGTCACGGCGCTGCGGCTCCAGGGCGACACGAGGCGCGCCCAGATCGCTGACGTGCAGGCACGGATGGGCGCGGTCCTGATCGCCCGCGACTCGATCGATCCCGGCTTCGTGATCGACCTGGCGCCGCACGGGCCGCCGATCCACGCGGCGCAGCTGATCGGCGCGATCGATCAGCTCGGCTCGCCGGTCTTCAGCGCGGCGCAGCTGCCGGCCCGCTCCGAGGAGGCCCGCGGCCTGGCCGACGGCACGTTCGTGGCCGCCGAGCGCATCGCGCCCGCGCCGGCGCCGGCCGGCTCGTGCACGCCGCTCGCGCGCCCGGCTCCCGGCACTCCGGCGGACCTGGAGGTGCCGCCGGGAGGGGTTCGCGTGGAGCCGGCGCGCGCGGCCCCGGTCGAGGTGCGGCTGCGCCGCTACGCCGTGGCGTTCGGAGCCGATCCCACCTTCACCCTCACCGGTCGCGCCACGATCGCGATGCCGCGCGACCGGGCCCCGCAGCCGTGGCACATCCAGGTGAGCTCGAGCGCGGCGGTCACGCTGTGCGCCCTGGGCTGACCCGGCCCGCGATCGCGGCGCGGCTGCCGGAGATCGCGCTCGGGGCGCTGATGGCGCTGGCCGCCACGGTCCTGCTCCGCGTGGGGCACGGCCTGACCTTCTTCGGCGACGAGTGGAACTTCATCCTCACCCGCCGCGGCGATGGGATCAACGACCTCCTCGACGCTCACGTGCAGCACTTCTCGCTGGTGCCGGTCGTGATCTACAGGGCGATGTTCGTCGTGTTCGGCATCGACCACTACGGCCCCTACCGGGTGGCCACCGTCGTGCTCCACCTGGTTTGCGTGGCCCTTCTCTACGCGCTGGCGCGGCAGCGGCTCGGGGCCTGGGCCGGGCTGGTGGCCGTGGTGCCGGTGCTGTTCCTCGGCCGCGCGCACGAGGACCTGATCTGGGCCTTCCAGGTGGGCTTCCTCTCCGCGATCGCGGCCGGCCTCGGCGCGCTGCTGGCGCTCCGGCGCGGCACGCGGCGCGGCGACATCGCGGCCACGTTGCTCCTGTGCGTGTCGCTGGCCAGCTCGGGGGTGGGGATCCCGTTCTTCGTGGTGGCCGTGGTGGAGGTGGCCCTCAACGGCTTCAGCCGCCGCTGGTGGGTCGCGCTCGTGCCGCTCTGGATGTACCTGCTCTGGTACTCCGGCTACGGAGAGCCGTCGGCGCAGATGTCCAACCTGCCGGCCGCGCCGCTCTTCGCCGCCACGATGATCGCGGGCGCCACGGGCGCGCTGGTCGGGCTGGGGCTCGACTTCGGCCGCATGGTGGCGCTGCTCGGCGCGTGGGGCGCCGCGCGGGCGGCCGCGGGCTCCAGGGTCGTGCGCAACCGCGTGCTGCCGCCACTGTGCGGGGTGCTCGCGTTCGCGGTCTCAACGGGCCTCGCCCGCGCCGACAACGAGACTCCCTCCGCCAGCCGCTACGTCTACCCCACCGCGGTGCTGATCGTGCTGATCGCGATCGAGGTGGTCCCAGGACGCAGGGCCGGGCGCCGGGCCCTGGTGGCTGCCGCAGCCGTGGCCGCGATCGCGGCGCTCACCAACCTCACTCCGCTCCAGGACGCCGCCGAGGTGCGCCGCGAGCAGGCCGACGCGATGCGCGCGTCGCTGGCGGGCATCGAGCTCGCGCGCGACACGGTGCCGCAGGGCTTCGCCCTCCAGGCGGGCGCGATCGAGGCGCACGCCTATCTCAAGGCGATCGACGACTGGGGGTCCCCCGCGTACACGCCCGCCGAGCTGGCGACCCGGCCCGAGGGCGTGCGCGCGCAGGCGGACTCGGTGCTGCTGGCTGCCCTGCCGCTGCGCGTGCAGCCCGGAGTGCAGCCGGCCGGACGCTGCACCACGCCGCCTCGCGGCCCCGGCGGGACGGTCGACCTCGTGCTGCCTCCGGGCGGGTTCACGGTCCTCCCCGGCGGTCCCGCCCCGGTGGAGCTGCGCGCGCGCGTGTTCGCGCAGCAGTTCCCGAATGGCCCGACCACCACACTGGGGCCGGCCCCGGCCCGCGTGGAGCTGCCGCCCGGGCGGCCGCGTCCCGACGCGCACGTGCTGCTCACGGCCGGCAGGCCGGTCAGGGTCTGCGGCTAGGCCGGACGCTCAGCCGCCGTACTCGAACGGAAGCTCGCCGGCCACCTCGGAGAGCCGCGGCGCGTTCGCGTCGCGCTCCGACGGGATCAGCTCCACGTCCGGCCACTCGATGCCGATCTCGGGATCGTCGTACTTGATCCCGCGCTCGATCGACTCGTCGTAGTAGCCCGAGCACTTGTACATCACGTCGGCCATCTCGCCGGTCACGCAGAAGCCGTGGGCGAAGCCGATCGGGCAGTAGAGCTGGTGGTGGCTCTCGTCGTTCAGCTCGAATGCCTCCCACTCGCCGAACGTGGGCGAGCCGCGGCGCAGGTCCACCACCACGTCCACGATCGCGCCGCGCGCGCAGCGCACCAGCTTGGCCATCCCCTGGCCGACCTGGAAGTGCATCCCGCGCACGATCCCGTGCTTGGAGCGCGAGTGGTTGTCCTGCACGAACTCCTCCGCGATGCCCAGCTCGGCGTATACGTTGCGCCGGTAGGTCTCCTGGAAGAAGCCGCGGGCGTCGCCGTGCACGGTGGGCCTGACCAGGATCGGGCCGTCGATTCGTGTGTCGATCCGCTCCATGAGCGCGGTCACCTTAGCGAGCGCCTGGCGAGCGCCCAGTAGCCGCGCAGGAGCGCCCGTACGAGAGGCGAGGTGCCGAGGCGGCCGAAGAACGGGGAGTCCAGATCGGCCACCAGGGCCTGCGCGAACTCGGCCTCGCCCACCACCCTGCCGCGCTGGATCGCGCGCCGCTCGCGCAGCGCCCGCGGCAGCGCCCGCAGGAAGCCGGCGGTGCCGCGCAGCTTGGCCCCGCCCCAGCCGGCCGCGGCGGCGTAGAGCGTGAGCGCCAGCTCCGTGGCGACCAGCGCGGGCGCGACCGCGGCGAGCAGGCGCGGCGGGTAGCAGCGCACCACCATCAGCAGCCGGTTGCGCTCGAGCTCGCGCAGCTTGTCGGGCCGCCGGCCGAAGTCGTAGTCGTGGATCACCCGCGCGGTCGGGAGCAGCCCGAAGCGGCGCCCGAGCAGCCGCAGGCGGTGCGTGAGGTCCACGTCGTCGATGTAGAGGAAGAAGTCGTCGGGGAAGCCGCCGGCGGCGTTCCACGCCTCGCGCCGGATGGCGAGGCAGGCGCCGGAGAGGAAGCCGACGGGCTGCGGCTCGGTGCCCACTACGGCGGCCGGCTCGAGGTAGCGCCCCGTCCACCCGAACCCGGTGAAGTGCGCCACGCCGCCCGCCGTGTTCACGCGCCCGTCGGGCAGCACCACGAGCCCCATCCACGCGTCCCAGCCCGGCGGCGGCTCGCGCAGGGCGTCGAGGCAGCCCGGCTCCGGGCGCGCGTCCGGGTTGAGGAACAGGATCGTCTCGCGATCGGTGGCGGCGGCGCCCACGTTCGCTCCGCGCGGGAAGCCGAGGTTGGCCCCGGTCTCGATGACCCGGTCCACCGCCGGGTGCTCGCCGGCGATCGCGGCGGTGCGCGGACCGCTGACCGGGTCGCCGCCCGAGTTGTGGACCACCACGATCTCGTCGCCCTCGCGGCGCTGGCGCCCCAGCTCGCCGAGCACCGGGAGCAGCTCCTCGCCCTCGTCGAAGGCGACGATCACGATCGCGAGGTTCAACGGCTAGCGGGTGGGCGCCGCCACGCGCCCGCGCGCCGCGGGCCGCCAGCCGCGCAGCCGGCTCGCCGCGCCCGGCGGGAGGTTGCCGGCCACGACGGCCAGCGCCGCCGCGGCCAGGCTGAGCAGGATCAGCACCATCGTGACCCGGAGCGTGGTGGGCGTCACGAACTCGGGCCGGTCGAAGCTCATGTTGCGCAGCAGCGTGCCGAACGGGATGTGCTTGTCGCCGTAGTAGCGGTGCATGTAGTTCTTCGAGTAGACGGTCCAGCACACGAACGCCCCGGCGAACGCGACGCCGGTGAACACGATCGGCTGCGCCCGCCTGTCGACCAGCTCGCGCAGCCCCGCCACGAGGCACACCGCCACGCCGGCGTAGGCGGGGATCAGGTAGCGGCCGCCCGTCATCGAGAAGCCGTGGCCGTCGATGTTGTGGCGGATGTCCACGTACAGCAGCGGCAGGTACAGGGCGAGCGCGCAGAGCGTGAGGAACGCGACCTGACGCAGCAGCGGGCGCTCGGGCGAGAGCAGGTCGCGCCGGTGGCGGACCGCGAGCGTGGCGAGCCCGGCCATCCCCACCACACCGATGTACGCGGGCAGGTAGAAGATCAGCGACGCCTTCGGCGCCTCGTACCAGAAGTGGTGGAACCAGTAGGTGCGGTACGTGAAGCCCGTCCACTGCTTGGTCATGCTCCAGATGTCGCTGAGCGTGACCGACGCCGCCCCGGCCGGGCCGGAGGGCGTGCCGCCCACCTGGCCGGTGAGCGTGCCGTGCGCGATCACGTTGTAGGCGTAGAAGCCGCTCGCCAGCACGGCCACCGCCCCGCCGGCGTAGGCGGCCGAGCGCAGCACCGTGCGCAGCTGCCCGCGGTTGGCCAGCGCCTGGAGGGCGTAGGCCACTCCCGCGAGTGGGATGAGCACCAGCGCCGTGCCCTTCGTGAGCAGCGCAAGCCCGATCGCGCCGCCCAGCCACAGGCCCTGCCGCGGCGTCGGCGGCGAGCGCATCAGGAAGAGCATGAGCGCCATGGCCAGGGTGAAGGTGGCGGCCACGAGGATGTCGTGGTTGGCGATCCCCGACAGCACCGACACCATCGGCTGCACCGCCACGAGGAACGCCACGAGCAGGCGCAGCGACTCGTTGCGGAACACCTGCGCGGCGAGCAGCCAGGCGGCGAACACCAGCAGCACCCCGATCACCGACGAGTACCAGCGCACCGCCTGGTAGCGGGTGAACACCGACGCGTCGCCGAGCGACCTGTTCACCGCCGCCGCGCCGAGGTGGTAGAGCGGCGGGTGCACGACCCCCACGCCGCGCCCCATCTCGAACGGCTGGCGGTAGCTCTTGGGCCACCACTCGCTCTGCTTGAGGCTGTACTTGGGGTCCTGCTGGCCGGCGAAGGTGATGCGCGGGCCGCAGCAGTAGTCGTCGTAGTGCATCGCCTCGACGAGCGCCGGATACTCGCGCGGGTAGAGCGGCTTGTCCGGGCTCGGCAGCGCATGCTGGGTGGTGAGGTACTCGACGTAGAGGAAGTGGTAGTCCTCGTCGGGGCCGAAGAACGGGGGGAAGGTGACGGCCCAGACCGCGCCGCGCAGCAGCGTGAACGCGAGCAGGAACACCAGCGCCCAGCGCGCCCAGCGAGCGCCCGGCCGCAGCGGCGGCCGGCTGGGAGGGAGGCCATCGCGGTTGCGGTCGGCCCGGGCGGAGTCTGAGCGGCGGAGGGTCGGCATCGAGAGGTGCGGCCGGATGGCCGGGCCGCCTCACAGGAACACGCAAGGCTAGCGAAGGGTTCGGCTCCGGCCGGGGCGCTCGGAACGTGCCCCGCCGGGCGCCCCGGAGCCGTCCGGCCGGGCGCCGCGGAGCCCCGTTAGCCTCAGGCCATCGCGCCCCCGAGGAGCCCCGACAAAGCGGTCAGCGTCGCGATCCCCGCCCGCGACGGAGCGGCCACCCTGCCCGCGCTGCTCGACGCGATCGCGGCGCAGCGCGTGGATCGCGAGGTGGAGGTGGTGGTGGCCGACAACGCGTCCACCGACGGCACGCGGGAGGAGGCCGGACGCCGCGGCGCCACGATCGTGGACGTGCCCGCCGGGGCGTTCTCGCACGGCGGCACGCGCAACCTGCTGATGGAGCGCACGCGCGGCGAGCACGTGGTGTTCGTGACCCAGGACGTGCTCCCGGCGAGCGAAGGCTGGCTGGCCGAGCTGCTGGCCGGGTTCGGCGACGCGGACGATGTCGGGCTCGTCTACGGGCCGTACCTGCCGCGTCCGGATGCGAGCCACATGGTGGCCCGGGAGCTCACGGAGTTCTTCGCCTCGCTCTCGCCCGACGGTGGCCCGCGCGTGGATCGCGGCCTTGCGGCGGAGGACCTCCGGCCCGGGCCGGCGACCTTCTTCACGAGCGCGAACGGGTGCGTGGCGCGCGCGGTCTGGGAGCGCGTGCCGTTCCGGCCGGTGGGCTACGCCGAGGACCAGCTGCTTGCTCTCGACGTGCTGCGCGCGGGCCACGCCAAGGTCTACCGGCCGCGCGCCGCCGTGCTCCACTCGCACGACCACCCGCCGCTGCATCGCTTCCGCCGCTTCTTCGACGAGTTCCGCGCGCTGCGCGAGGTGTACGGGCACGTGGAGGAGGCCGGCTGGCGCTACACGCCGGCGGTCGTGCGTGCCGGCGTCAGGCGCGACCGGGCGTACCTGCGGGCGGCGGGCGCCACGCGCGCCGAGCTCGACCGCGGCGCGCTCGACTCGCTCCTGTTCCACTCCCTGCGCGCCACCGCGGCGGCCCTCGGTACGCGCGCCGACCGCCTCCCGGCGCCCGTCCGGCGGGTGCTCTCGCAGGAGCGGCGAGCGGGCTTCGACCCGGTCGACCACCGCGACCCGCCACCCCCGGCGCGGTTCTAGTCTCATCGCGATGCGAATCCGCCTCCAAGCGCTGAGGGTGCGGCTGGTCGACCTCTTCGGCGGGCTGCCGCGGCGCGCGTACCTCACGCTCAAGTACCGCGGGGTCCGGTCGTTCCTGTTCCGCGCGATCACCTTCCCGCTGCGGCTCACGCCGGCCGGGCGCTTCCTCGGGATCGGGCGCGACCGCACCTACGCCGCCATGGCGCGGCGCTGGTACGAGGACAACTGGCGGCCGGTCACGATCGCCATCCCGCACTGGGGGTCGCCGGAGCAGACGGTGGCCACGGTCACCGCGGTGCTGCGCACCACCGACCGCGAGCGCGTGCGGATCGTGGTGGCCGACGACGCCAGCCCCGCGCCGCATCCGAAGCGGCTGCGCGATGCGCTCGACGGCAGGGCCGAGGTGATCCTCGCGGAGGAGAACGGCGGCTTCGCCGTCAACGCCAACCGCGCGCTCGGCGCCGCGCGCGAGGGCGACGACCTGGTGCTGCTCAACAGCGACGTGGTGGCGCTGCCGGGCTGGCTCGAGTCGCTCCAGCACGCCGCGTACGGAGCCGAGGACGTGGGCATCGTCGGGCCCAAGCTGCTCTACCCGGACCGCACGATCCAGTCGGCCGGCTCGCACCGCAACCTCGGCGCGCCGGAGTGGTTCGACCACCGCTTCCGCTTCAAGCCCACCGACTACGGGCCCGCCAACGTGGGCGTGCCGTGCGTGGCGATGACGGGCGCGTGCATGTACGTGAAGCGAGCCGTCGTGGACCGGATCGGCCTGCTCGACGAGCGCTACCCGATGGCCTACGAGGATGTGGACTGGTGCCTGCGCGCGTGGGAGGCCGGCTTCCGCGTGATGTACCACCCGCCCGCTGCTCTCTTCCACCTCGAGTCGAAGACGCGCGGGACCGACCAGGGCGCGCGCGAGCTCCGGTCCCAGAAGCTGTTCTGGGAGGAGTGGGGCGACTGGTTCGACGCGCGCAACGTGCGCACCGAGGACGGCCGCCTGCGGATCGTGTACGTGACCGAGGACACGGGCGTGGGCGGAGGCCACCGGGTGGTGTTCGAGCACCTGAACGGCCTGTCGGCGCGCGGGCACGAGTGCGAGCTGTGGTCGCTCGACGGGCCGCCGGACTGGTTCGAGCTGCACGTGCCGGTCCGCACGTTCGAGGACTACGACGCGCTCACCGAGGCGCTGGCCCCGGTCGAGGCGCTCAAGGTGGCGACCTGGTGGAACACCGCCGCGCCGGTCTGGAACGCGTCGGTGCTGCGCGGCATCCCCGTCTACTTCGTGCAGGACATCGAGACCTCGTACTACCCCAACCACCCGCACGTCCACGCGCACGTGCTCACGAGCTACCGGCAGGAGTTCCGCTACCTGACCACGTCGGGCTGGGTTGCCGGCCGGCTGCGCGAGCTGGGCATCGAGCCGCACGTGGTCCCGCCGGGCGTAGACCTCCAGACCTTCGAGGACCTCGGGCTCGACCGCGAGCACAACGTGGTCCTCACGCTCGGGCGCACCAACCCGCTGAAGAACCTCGACCTCACGCTGGAGGCGTGGGGCACGATGCCGAACGGGCGGCCGGAGCTCTGGATGTTCGGAATCGAGCCGAAGCTGGGGGAGCGGCCGGGCGCGCGCTACTTCGAGCGGCCGAGCGACGGCGAGGTGAACGAGCTCCTGAACCGCACCACCGCGCTGGTTCAGACCTCGCGGCACGAGGGCTTCTGCCTCCCGCTGCTCGAGGCGATGGCGGCGGGCGCCCCCACCGTCTGCACCGACGCCCACGGCAACCGCGACTTCTGCCGCGACGGGGAGAACTGCCTGATGGTGGCCGCCGAGCCGGGCGCGGTGCGCGCCGGCCTCGAGCGCGTGCTGCACGACGCGGAGCTGCGCGAGCGGCTCTCGGCGGCGGGGCGCAGGACCGCGGAGGAGTACGCGTGGCCCGGGCTGATCGACCGGTTGGAGCGCTTCTTCGAGGACGTCGCGCCGGCCCGTTGAGGGTCTGCGTGCTGATCCACGAGCTGGGCCGCTCCGGCGGCGTGGACACGATCCTCCGCTACGCGCGGGCGCTGGAGGGGGCCGAGCTGGTGGTCACCGACCCGCGCGCCGGGGCGCTGCCGCCCGACGCCGGCGGGGTGCCCGTGCGGCGGCTCGCGGACGCGGCCGGGGAGCGTTACGACGTGGCGATCGCCACCTGGTGGGCCACCGCCGTGGCGCTGTGGGAGGTGAGCGCCGCGCGCCGGATCGTGTTCCTCCAGAGCATCGAGAGCCGCTTCTACGAGGAGCGCTGGTTCTACGAGCGCTTCGCCGCCGAGCAGGTGCTCGCGCTGCCGGTCGGGTTCGTGGCGAGCGCGAACTGGATGCGCGAGCTCGTGGTCGAGCTGCGCCCCGACGCGCGCTGCGAGGTGGCGGGATATGGGATCGACAAGGCGGTGTTCGAGCCGGGCACGGGCGGCTCCGCCCCGTCCGGCGGTCCCCTCCGCGTGCTCGTCGAGGGGCAGCCGTCGCTCTGGTTCAAGGGAGTCCACGACGCGGTCGCCGCGGTGCGCGCGATGGGGGAGCCTGCCGAGCTCACCGTGGTCGCGTCCGATCCGACGGCCGCGCCCGGGCTCGACGGCGTGCGCTTGACCGGCGGGCTCGACCCGCCCGCGATGGCCGCGCTCTATGCCGAGCACGACGTGCTGCTCAAGCTCTCGCGCGTGGAGGGCCTGGGCCTGACCCCGGTCGAGGCGTTCCACGTGGGCGTGCCCGCGGTCGTGACCCCCTACACCGGCCACGAGGAGTACCTCAAGCACGGGCGCAACGGCCTGGTCGTGGGCTACGACGACCTGCCCGGCACGGCCCGGGCGCTCGACGGCCTCGCGCGCGACCGCGAGCGCCTCGCGGCGCTCGGGCGCGGCGCTCTCGCCACGGCGGCCGAGTGGCCGTCGGCCGAGCACGCGGCGAGCCGCTTCGCGACCGCCGTCGCGGAGCTGGCCGCCGGCCCGGAGCCGGACGCGCACGCCGCCATGGCCCACCTCCAGCGCTGGCAGACCCGCTGGCTCGAGCTGACCCGCGAGCACGTCCGCCAGGAGCGGGCGATCACGGGGGGCCTGCGCGGCGCGGTCACGTGGCACGAGGACGCGCTGACGCAGGCGCGCGACCACGTCGACGAGCTGAACGAGCGGCTGCGCGAGGCCGACCGCCTGGCGCGCGACCTGCACGGGCAGATCGAGTCGATCAAGGCCACGCGCGCCTACCGCGCCGCCGCGGCGGCGCGCCGCCTGAAGCCCGGGAGCGGCGAATGACCGCGCGGCTGCGGATACTCGGCGACGAGCGCGCCCTCGAGCTGGCCGGCCTGGCCGCGCCCGCGCAGGGCGCGCCGGGCGGCCCGGACGGGCCGACCGTGCACCTGGGCCCGACCACCGAGCCGGCGGACGTGATCTGGCTGTCGACCCCCCACCCGGGGGAGGGTCGGACCCCTGACGGTGGCGTAACCGGCCCGGCGCGCGTCATCGCCACCGGTGGCCGGGGGCTCTGGGGCCGCGCTCCCTGGCCGGCCCGCGACGAGCTCTTCGAGCTCCCTCCGCCGCCTGCCGCCCGCGCCCTCGTCGTCTCCGCCGACCCCGAGCGCCGCGGCCAGGTGCTCGAGAAGCTCGCCGCCCGCGGCCTCCCCGCCGCCGGGGCCACCGCGCTCAGCGCCGCGGACCTCGCCGCGGCCTCCGTGGTGGCGCTGCTCGGCGACGCCGGCGCCGCCACGCCCGAAGCGCCCGCCGCCGCCGCGGCCATGCCCGGCGAGGCGCCCGCCGTGCTCGCGGCCCGCCGCGTGCTGCTCGCGCCCCGCTGCCAGACCACCTTCGGCCTCCTCCCCGGCACCGACCACCTGGCGTTCGGCACCGACGACGACGTGGTCCAGTACGCGGATGCCGTGCTCACCCACCCCGAGTCGTTCGCGCCGCTCCAGGCGCTCGGCGCCCGCACGGCGGAGCGCCACCGCGCTTCGCTCGTCTACGCCCGCCTGGCGGACGAGCTCGAGTGACCTCTAGATCGACTCCGCGATCTTCGGCGCCTCGCGGTTGAACATCCAGAACCCGAGCACGATCGACACCAGCACGATCCCGGCGGGGATCGCGATGTTCCAGCTCGCCGCCATCGCATCGATCGCCGTGGGCGCGCCCGGGTCGATCACCGCGTGCCGGTTCTGCTCGATGATCACCGCGAGCGGGTTGAGCATCACGATGTGGCCCCACGCCGGCTTGGGAATCGCCTCGATCGGATAGATCACCGGCGCCGCGTAGAACATCGCCTGCGTGACGACCTCCCAGATCGGATGCACGTCGCGCGCCTTCACGTAGAGCGCCGAGAGCAGCATCGCCAGCCCCACCGCCCACAGCCCGAGGATCAGGATCAGCACCGGGAACTCGAGCCACGTGAGCCGCGGCATGACCCCGTTCGCCAGCGCGAACACCGCCACCGCGAACAGGTTCACGAGGAAGTTGAAGTACGCGGTGAGCACCACCGACAGCGGGATCACCATGCGCGGGAAGTGGATCTTGCGCACGAGGTTCTCCCGGTCCACCACGGAGCTGATCGAGCCGGCGGTGGCGTCCGCGAAGAACCCGAACGTGACGATGCCGAGCAGGAGCACCACCGCGAAGTTGGGCGCCTGCCGGCCGATCCGCACGAACTCCGTGAATACGAAGTAGAGGACCGCGAACAGCATCAGCGGCCGCATCAGCTGCCAGAAGTAGCCGAGGATCGAGCCGAAGAAGCGCAGCTTGAAGTCGGTGACCGCCAGCGTCCAGGTGAGGTGCAGGAAGCGCCTCATGTCGCCGCCGAGGGCGGACGGGCCGCGGATCCGCCGCCCGTAGACGCTGCTCACGTCCGCGCGCGAGGCCACGCTAGGAGGTCACCCGCGCCGTGAGCTTCTCGCCGGAGCCCGTCTCGAGCGACACATCGTGCGGCAGGTCCACGAGCGCGCCCGTGTTGCGCTTGCCGGTGACCACGATCGAGGCGAGCCGCGGCCGGCGGTCGAACAGGTCGTTCTCCCCGCGGATAACCCACGGCGACGCCAGCAGCCGCCCCGGGGTGAACCAGTTCTCGAACGTGACCGAGAACACCGCCTCCTCGCCGTCCTTGAAGCTGCGGTGCACGCCCTCAGTGGAGGTGGCGAACAGCGGCTGGTGCGCGTCGTTCTCCAGGAGCACCGCGAACGTCGGGTGGTCGGCGTCCTCGTGGAACGCCACGCGCGTCTTGAACGAGCACGTCTCGCCCTGCGGGATCATCGTGGCCCGCTCGCCGTGCTCGTCCTCGAACCAGGCCTCGACGATCTCCGCGCTCTGGTCCCCGTAGCGCTCGGTTTGGACCCCCTCCGCCGACACCTCGCGGCCGAAGTTCAGCTCCAGGTAGTTGCTCGCCACCTCGTCCGGCTTGCCGATCATCTGCGTCTCGCCGCGCTCGATCAGGAGCGCCCGGTCGCAGAACTTCCTGACCGACCCCATGTCGTGCGTCACGAACAGGATCGTCCGGCCCTCGTCCTTCATCCGGTGGAACACGTCGAAGCACTTCTGCTGGAAGGCGGCGTCGCCGACCGCGAGCACCTCGTCGATCAGCAGGATGTCGGCGTCCACCTCGATCATCACGGAGAAGGCCAGCCGGACCTGCATGCCGGACGAGTAGTTCTTCAGCTTCAGGTCCACGAACTCCTCGAGCTCGGCGAACCTGATCACGCGGTCGAAGCGCTCGCGCGCCTCCTTGGGGTTGAGCCCGAGCATGATCGCGTTGAGCGCCACGTTGTCGCGCGCGGCGAGGTCGGGGTTGAAGCCCACGCCGAGCTCGATGAAGGTGGAGACGCGACCGTTCACGTAGATGTCGCCGCTGTCGACGGAGTAGATCCCGGCCATGCACTTGAGCAGCGTGCTCTTGCCGGAGCCGTTGCGCCCGACGATCCCGAAGAACTCCCCGCGCGGGACCGCGAACGACACGTTCTTCAGCGCCTCGAAGTCGTCGTGGCCCGTGCGCTTGAGCGGGTGGAGAACCCGCTCCTTGAGCGTGTGGACCTGCTCGTGCGGCTTGCGGAACGTCTTCGAGACGTCATCGACGACGACCGCCGGCAGATCGCTCTCGGACGGCCGGGTCACCGGCCGAAATGTAGAGCTTGGCGTGTCATCCCCCGACCCCGAGCGACTCCTCGGCGCGGTCGGCGACCAGCCGTGCGATCGCGAAGGAGGACGTGGCGCCGGGCGACGGGGCGTTGCGCACATGCAGGGCGCGCTCGGTCTGGGAGAACACGAAGTCGTCGACCAGCCGCCCGTCACGGCCGAGCGCCTGGGCGCGGACCCCGGCGGGCCCGTCGAGCACGTCGTCGGTGGTCAGGCCGGGCACGAACTCCGCCGCGGCGGCCACGAGAGCGCGACGGCTGGCGGCGTGGCGCAGCTCGGTCAGGCCGGTCCGCCAGAAGCGGCGCATCAGCCTCCAGGTGCCCGGCCAGGCCAGGGTCGCGCCGAGATCGCGCGGCCGCAGGCGCCCCAGCCGGTAGGCGTCGCGGGCGCCGGCCATCAGCGCGGTGGGGCCGATCAGCACCTCGCCGTCGGCGTGGCGGGTGAGGTGCACGCCGAGGAACGGCAGCGACGGGTCCGCCACCGGGTAGATCAGCGAGCGCACCAGCTCGCGGCGCTCGGGCCGCAGCCGCAGGTAGCCGCCGCGGAACGGGACGATGCGCGGGTCGGGCGAGCCCCCGGCCGCCACGGCCAGCCGGTCCGACCAGAGCCCGGCGCAGAAGATCGCGTGGCGCGCGCGCGTCTGGCCGCGCGAGTGGCGCAGCGCGATCCGCCCGGCGGTGGGCTCCGCGGACTCGATCGCGCAGCCCGTGTGCACCGCAACGCCGTCCTCCTCGAGGTCGCGCGCGAGCTGCCCGGCCACGGCGCCGAAGTCCGCGATTCCCGTGGCGGGCGAGTGCAGCGCGGCCACTCCGCGCGCGTGCGGCTCCAGCTCGCGCAGCCCGGCGCCGTCCACGCGCCGCAGCCCCGGCACGCCGTTGGCGCGGCCGCGGCGCTCGAGCTCGTCGAGGCCCGGCAGCTCCGATTCGCGCAGCGCCACGATCACCTTGCCGCAGCGCTCGTGCGCGATCCCGCGGCGCTCGCAGTACTCGTACAGATCGCGCGCGCCCTCCACGCACAGCCGCGCCTTGAGCGACCCGGGCGCGTAGTAGATGCCCGCGTGCACCACGCCGCTGTTGTGGCCGGTCTGGTGGCGGCCCACGCCGTCCTCCTTCTCCAGCACGCGCACGCCGAGGCCCGGGTGGCGCGCGTGCAGCTCGCGCGCCACGGCGAGGCCCAGGATGCCCGCGCCCACGACCGCCACGTCGCACTCGCCGGCCGGATCGCGCGCGTTGGCCACCGGCGGGCCAGGCTAGAGGAGTTTGCTCGGCTCCCGCCGGGGCAACACATCATTCGATGCGTTCGCGGGGGGCAGCCGTCATCACCTGCGCGCTGCTCGCCGTGGCCGCGGCCCTCCCGGGGTCGGCGCAGGCCGCGCAGAAGCAGTGCGGCTTCCCGGGCTCGGCCTGGGACCGCGCGGCGCCGGAGGAGGTCGCCCTCGACGCGGGCCGGCTCCAGGAGGCGCTCGACTTCGCCACGAGCCGCCAGAGCGCGGCGATCGCGGTCTACCGGCACGGCTGCCTGGTCGGCGAGGACCGCGCCGCCGGCGTCTCCGCCGACCAGCGCTTCCAGAGCTTCAGCATGGCCAAGAGCGTGACCGCGATGGTCACCGGCAGGGCGATCACGCTCGGCTACCTGTCGGTCGACGACCCGGTCGGCGCCTTCATGCCCGAGGCCGACCGCGAGCACGGCGCGATGACGGTGCGCGACCTGCTCACGATGAGCTCCGGCCTGCACTGGAACTTCTACCGCGACTACAACATCTTCACCCGCGGCGACCGCGTGAAGGATGCGCTCACGCTCCCGTTCGATCACAGGCCGGGCACCTGGTACGAGTACCACCAGTCGCCGGTCACGCTGCTGGCCAAGGTGGTCGAGCGCGCGGTGGGCCGGGACTTCCAGGAGTTCGCGCAGGAGCAGCTCTTCGCCCCGATCGGCATCGCGCCCGACGCGTGGAGCTGGGGCCGCGACGACGCTGGGAACACGTTCGCGTTCCACGACCTGATGATGCGCCGTGACGACTACGCGCGCCTCGGGTTCCTGATGGAGCGCCGCGGCGTGTGGAACGGCCGCCGCCTGATCGCGGACAGCTGGGTGCGCGACGCCACCTCGCCGTCGAAGGCGAACGCCGGCTACGGCTACCTGTTCTGGCTCGACTGCTGCAAGCCGTACATCGCACCCACCACGCAGAACCGCGACGTGCGCGACCGGCGGCTGATCGAGAGCCTGCCCGAGGACCTCTACGCGATGATCGGTTTCCAGGAGCAGCGCGTGGCCGTCTCGCCGGGGCTCGACTTCATGTTCGTCCGGCTCGGGGTGGGCGGCGACCGCGACCAGGACGTGCCCTCGAACGTCTCCACCGCCGCCTCGGCCGAGTTCGAGCACGAGCTGGGCCGCAAGCTGATGCGCGCGGTGAAGGACGTGCAGGTCCCGGACCCCGGCCCCTACGCGGGGCAGAAGGGGATCCAGCCGGACCCCGACTACGGGATCCTCCGGAGCTCGCAGGAGTTCCAGTACCTCACGAGCCCGGCCGGTACCGACGTGACGCTCGGCCCGGCCGGCCCGTCGCGCGCGCGGGCGATGTCGATCCTGTCCTACCGGCTGCGTCCCACACGGGCGGGCATGCTCCGGGTCAGCGTGTCCTGTCCGCGGCAGCCGGGACGCGACTGTGCCGGAAAGCTCTCGCTCCGGGTCCGGGTTCTGAAGGGGCGCTACGACTACGCCGGCGGCCGGCGGCTGGCGGTCGCCTCGGGCAGCACGGCCAAGGTCGTGATCGGTCTCGGGCGCAGGGCCCGGAAGCTGCTCGCGCGCAGGGGCCGGCTCAGCGCATTCGCCACGGCCGTGAACCGCGACGCGGCCGGCGGCGTGCGCACGGAGAAGGGCGTGAGGATCGGCCGGCCCAGATCCTGAGCGTTTACCCGGCCGGTTTCGGGGGGACATACCGGCGCGCAGGCGCTGGTCTGGTCTACACGGGGGTGCAGTTGCCAGAGCGCCGCGGCCTTCGCCGCGTTCTCATCACAACCTGTCTGGTCCTCGCGGGCGCGCTCGGCGCGGCGTCCCCGGCATCCGCGGCCGAGCAGAACGCGTATGCCGCGGCGATGAACTACGCCACGCCGACGATCACGATCGGCCAGGGCGACACGCTCACCTTCAGCAACCTCGACAGCGTGGCCAAGCACGACCTGCTCGGCCACGACGGCGCGTTCGGCAGCAAGCTGATCGGGGCGGGCGAGCAGGCCAAGGTCGAGGGCGTCGACAAGCTCGCGCAGGGCCAGTACCAGTTCCACTGCTCGCTGCACGGCTGGATGCAGGGCGTGTTGAACGTGGGGCCGGCGGGCACGGGCGGCCCCGCGCCGAGCACCGGCAGCAGCAACGGCGGCGCCACCCCGGCCTCGCCCGCGGGGCAGGTGGCCCAGGATCCCTACGACGCGTACCTCCACGCGGAGAAGGGCTCGATCGGCAACTCGAGCTGGCCGTTCTACGGCAACACGCTCGCCAACACGCGCGACGGCGGCAAGGACGGCCCGGCCGTGACCGACGTCCCCAACCTCGGCGTTGCCTGGAGCTTCTACTCGCCCGAGGGCGACTTCACCGGCACGCCGGTCGTGTCGAAGGGCACGGTCGTGGCCGGCTCGAACAACGGCACGGTCTACGCGCTCGACGCCACAACCGGCCGCCAGAAGTGGGCGCACCGCACGGGCAAGGTCGTGAACGGCACCCTGGCCGTCGAAGGCGATTACGTGATCGTGCCCGTGTCGGACCCGCACCGGCCGAAGCTGCTCGCGCTCAGCCTCAGGACGGGCCGGCCGCTGTGGATCACGCAGATCTCGAACCAGAAGGACTCGGACGTGTACGGCAGCCCGGTGGTGTGGAACGGCCGCGTCTATCAGGGGGTCTCCGCGCTGTATGGCGAGTACGGCGACACCGAGGTGAACGTGCGCGGGCAGGTGGTCGCGCTCAGCCTCAAGACCGGCAGGCTGAAATGGAACACGTTCATGGTGCCGCCCGGCCACGACGGCGCCGCGGTTTGGACCACGCCGGCGGTGGACACGAAGACCGGCCGCGTCTACGTGGGCACCGGCAACGCGTACCACGCGCCGTCGGCCGACACGACCGACTCGATGATCACGCTCGACGGCAGGACGGGCCAGGTCCTCGGCAGGTTCCAGGCGTACGCCGGCGACGTGTGGAACGAGACCGGCAACGCCACGTCGGGGCCGGACTACGACTTCGGCGCCTCGCCGCAGCTGTTCACCGGGCCGGATGGCAAGGAGCTGGTGGGCGAGGGGGAGAAGGCCGGCATCTACTGGGCGCTCGACCGCCACAGCATGGTTCCCCAGTGGAGCACCCAGGTCGGCCCGGGAGCGTTCGTGGTCGGCGGGATCATCGGCTCGACCGCCACCGACGGCCAGCGGATCTACGGCCCGTCCACCGTCGGCGGCGAGATGTGGTCGGTCGACAACAAGGGCGGCTACCAGTGGGCCTCGAGCGACGGCGGGCCGCTCAAGTTCAACGCCACGTCGGTGGCCAACGGCGTCGTCTACACCACCGACATGACGGGCTTCCTCGTGGCGCGCGAGGCGTCCACCGGGGTCGTGCTCAACCGCATCCCGCTTGGCGCACCGAGCTGGGGCGGCGTGTCGATCGCCGGCGGCACGGTGTTCGCCGCAGTGGGCACGCAGTCGAACGCTGGCTACATCGCCGCGTACCGGGTGCGCAAGGGCAACGAGGAGACGGCACCGAGCGACCACTTCGCGGACACGCCCGAGCAGGACCCCAACCAGTACCTCGCCGAGCAGGATCGCCAGCAGCGCTGCTCGACGTCGAAGTCGAAGCTGAAGAAGGCCAAGAGCGCGGGCACCAAGCGCAAGTGGAAGGGCAACGTGAAGAAGTACTGCAAGGGGCCCAAGACCCAGAACGCCGCGGGCGGCGACAGCTCCGACCCCCATCACGAGGCCGGGCAGCACGAGCACCCGCAGGGCCAGGGCGGCGCGGTGCTCAAGGCGAGCCGCCAGCGCGGTGACCGCTACGTGCCCAAGCCCGCGGGCACCACCGACCACCTCTCGCTCTACTACGGGCCCTACACGATCCCGCCGGGCTGGGACGCCAACCGCGTGGACCTCGAGCTGCCGACCCAGAACGGGTATCTGCTGGCACTCGAGCCCGAGATGCGGCGCGTTTCGGACCTCAGCTCGCCGGCGCACACCGAGGCGCACATCCATCACGCCCACTGGTTCGGCTTCGACCCCGGCAACCCCGAGGACCAGTACTTCAACCAGTTCGGCCCCGGCACCCACGAGTGGGTGTTCGGCAACGGCGACGAGGAGACCCGGGCGGACTTCCGCCGCCGCACCGCCGCCGAGCCGGGCGGCCCGGTGTACGGCAACTTCCTGCCGGCCGGCCGCAACCAGACGATCATCTACATGCTGCACAACAAGACCAACCAGCCGATGGAGGTCTGGATCGTGCTCGACACGGTCTTCCAGCACGGCACCCGCCAGGAGCTCGAGCAGATCACCGGCCGCCAGTACCACGACGTGGCCGGGATGCTGATGGGCCGCACGTTCGACGTGCCGCGCGACGCGAACGGCGACGGGCGCTGGGACTACTACAAGGAACAGACCAAGTGCGCCGAGCAGAACAAGCGGCCGGAGGGCTGCGCGATCGAGTTCACGGCCCCGCGTGACGGCACGATCATCGGCTCGGGCGGCCACCTGCATCCGGGCGGGATCGACGTGGACGTGGAGAACTACGGGCCGATCGACAATCCGTGCCCGCGCGATCCGCGGGGCCGCGGGACCGGCGGCACGCTGCTCTACCACTCCGACCTGCTCAACCGAAATGCGCCGCTGTCGGAGGACTACCAGACCGAGGTGACCCATCCCGGCTGGCGCGCGCCGGTGCACAAGGGCGACCGCATCCGGCTGACGGGGGCCTACGAGAACAAGGACCACGCCTGGTACACCACGATGATCCACGCCGGCTTCTACTTCGACTACGAGCAGCCGCCCAAGGGGCGCTGCCGGCCGTACATCGTGGGGCCGGCCGCGAAGAAGGTGAAGGACCCGACGCAGGGCGTGCCCAACCGCCCGTGGGGTCACGAGGACAGCTACTGCGGCTGGGGCAAGGCGCCGGCGTGCGAGAAGCCCGAGAACCCGCCGGCCGAGGACACGTACGTGAACCAGAGCGTGGTCCACATCGCCAACTTCCAGTACCTGCCCGGGGACCGCTCGTCATCCACGGCGGGCGGCAAGATCCCGTCGGTCAAGCAGGGCCAGCAGATCACGTTCGTCAACGACGACCAGTTCGCCAACATCCGCCACTCCGTGACCACGTGCCCGTGGCCGTGCAACGGTCCGTACGTGGGCAACTACCCACACGCCACCGGCGCCTGGGACTCCGGCACGCTCGGCTACGACCTGATCGACGGCGGCAGCCCCAACCCCAGCTCCACCACGCCGGCTGACCTGGCGCCCGGCCTGTACACGTACTACTGCCGGATCCACCCGTGGATGCGCGGCGCGTTCAGGATCGAGCCGGTGGGACCGGGCGCGGCAAGCGCATCGCTGCCGCTGAGCCCGCCGCCGCCGGGCTAGGCGCGCCGCGCCGCGCATCTCCCTCGCCGCGCATCTCCCTCGGCGCGCATCTCCCTCGGCGCCGAGAACGGCGGCTGGGAGGAAGCCGGATCGGCCGCGCAGGCGAACGCCTGAACCGTTTTGGCTGCCATAGCGACCACAACGGTTCACTCGCTTGCCAACAACCGCCAAGTCCTCCCCCTAATTGCCGCCGTTGACGTGCGGCGACCCCGCGCTCCGCGGCTCGATCTGCAGCAGCCCCTGCTCGTGCGCGTGGTCCACCTGAAGCGTGGTGTGGGTGATGCCGAAGTCGCTCGCCAGCATCCGCTCCAGCTCGCGGCGGCGTGCGTGGCAGTCGTCGGCCGGCGCCACCAGTACGTGAGCCGCCAGCGCGGGGAAGCCCGACGTGATCGTCCACACGTGCAGCTCGTGCACCTCCACGATCCCCGGCAGCGCGCGCATCCGCCGGCCCACGTGGCCGGCGTCGAGTCCCTTCGGCGTGGCCTCGAGGAGGATGCGGGTGGAGTCGCGCAGGATCGTCCACGAGCTGCCGATCACGAGCACGCCGATCACCACGCCCACCAGCGGGTCCGCGTAGCGCCAGCCGGTGGCCAGCACGATCACGGCCGCCGCGATCACGCCGACGGACCCGATCAGGTCGGCCACCACGTGGCGCAGCGCGGCGGACACGTTGAGGCTGCGATGCGCGGCCCGCGTGAGCACGGTTGCGCCCGCCACGTTCACGAGCAGGCCCGCCACCGCCACGCCGAGCATCAGCCCGCCCTCCACGTGCGGCGGGTCGCCGAAGCGGCGGCCGGCCTCTATGAAGATCCAGATCGAGATGGCCACGAGCGCGACGCCGTTGAACAGCGCGGCGAGGATCTCCGCGCGCTTGTAGCCGAAGGTGCGCTGCGATGTGGCGGGGCGCTGCGCCGCCCACGCGGCCAGCAGCGCCAGCCCGAGCCCGAGCGAGTCCGAGAGCATGTGGCCGGCGTCGGCGAGCAGGGCGAGGCTCCCGGCCAGCAGCCCGCCCACCACCTCGGCCACCATGAACGCGGCGGTGAGCCCGAGCACGAGCGCGAGGCGCCGCCGCGCGTCGGCGCTGGTCGCGTCGTGAGCGTGCTCGTGTCCCATCCGCTCGAATGATGGCGCGGGCGGCAGCCGGCCCGCCGGCGGGGCTTGCGTGCACGGGGGGACCGCGATTAATGTCGACGCTGCGGCCCCGGCCGCCACGCACTCGCACACAGGAGGCCCAATGCCCAGCACCGACCAGATCGCCGCCGACCTGCGCTCTCGCATCGAGGGGTCGGTGGTCAAGGCCGGCGACACCGATTGGGACGTCGCGCGGCGCGCGTTCAACCTCGTGATCGACCAGCGCCCGGCCGCGGTCGCGCTCCCGTCCTCGGCGGCCGACGTGGCCCAGGTGGTTCGCTACGCGCGCGAGAACGGCCTGCGCGTGGCGCCCCAGCTGACCGGCCACAACGCCGGCCCGCTCGGCCCGCTCGACGACACGATCCTGCTCAAGACCACCTGGATGACCGGCGTGGAGATCGACCCGGCCGCGCGCCGCGCGCGCGTGCGGGCGGGCGAGGTCTGGGGCAACGTGGTCGGCCCGGCGGCCGAGCACGGCCTTGCGGCCCTGCACGGCTCCTCGCCCACCGTCGGCGTGGTGGGCTACTCGCTCGGCGGCGGCCTGGGCTGGCTCGGGCGCAAGCACGGCCTGAACGCGAACAGCGTCACGGCGGTGGAGATCGTGACCGGCGACGGCACCCTCGTCCGCGCCGACCGCGACAACGAGCCGGAGCTGTTCTGGGCCGTGCGCGGCGGGGGCGGCAACTTCGGCGTGGTCACCGCGATCGAGTTCGACCTATTCCCGGTGACGGAGCTCTACGCCGGCGTGATGTTCTTCCCGTTCGAGCGCGCCGGCGAGGTGCTGCACGCCTGGCATGAGTGGGCCGCCGAAGTGCCCGACGAGGTCACCTCGATCGGGCGCCTCCTCCAGTTCCCGCCGCTGCCCACCATCCCGGAGCAGCTCCGCGGCCGCTCGTTCTCTGTGGTCGAGGCCGCCTATCTCGGCGACGGCGCCGGCGGCGCCGAGCTGATGGCGCCGCTGCGCGAGCTGGGCCCCGAGACGGACACGTTCGCCACGGTGCCGGCTCCCGCGCTCAGCCACATGCACATGGATCCTCCGGAGCCCGTGCCCTCGCTGACCGAGCACCACATGGTCGGCAAGCTGCCGGCCGAGGGGGTCGACGCGCTGCTCGAGGTCGCGGGCCCCGGGTCGGGCTCGCCGCTGCTGTCGATGGAGCTGCGCCATCTCGGCGGCGCGCTCGCGCGGCCGGGCCCGGATCACGGCGCGCTGGACACTCTGCGCGGTGACTACATGGCGTTCGGCGTCGGCGTGCCGATCACGCCCGAGCTGGCCGCGGCGGCGACGGAGACGTTCGGCCGGGTGGGGGAGGCCCTCGCCCCATACGAGTCGGGCTGCGTCTACCCGAACTTCCAGGAGCGGCCCGCGGACGCCGACCGGATGTTCGAGCACGACGCCTCCCGCCGGTTGAGTGCGGTGCGGGCCGAGCACGACCCCGAGGGCGTGCTCCGCGCCAACCACGTGGTCGAGCCCGTGGCCGCCTAGCGGCGGCGGGCGGGCCCCCGCGGCGGCTTGGCCGGCAGCACCTCGAGGGCGATCGCCCGCTCCTCCGAGGGGTTGCCGGCGAGGTCGGTGGCCGTCGCGCGCAGCTCGTAGGTCCCGGCCGTGCCCGGCGTCCAGGCGAGCGAGCGCTTGCCGTGGTCCGCGGTGCCCGTGCGGGTGGCGATCACGCGGCCGGAGGCGTCGACCACCTGCAGCCGCACCCGCGAGACCTTGGAGAGCACGAAGCGCAGGCTGGCCGGCCTGCCGGCGCGCACGCGCTTGGTGAGCGGTCGGATCACCGGCGGCACGTTCAGGTAGTCCTTGAACCGCTGCGCCGTGCCGCAGTACTCCGGCGCCGACGTGCGCGTGCAGAGTCCGTCGAGGAAGTCGGTGGCCACGCCGTGGTAGTGGAGGTCGGACTCGCGGCCGGCGGCGGGGTCGGTGCCGGTGGAGTAGAGCGACCAGGCGCCGGTGTCGGCCAGCGCGGTCTCCGCGCGCGCCTCGGCGTCCCCGGAGCCGGCCAGCGCCTTGGCACGCGCGTCGCCCGTGATCGCCGCGGTGTCGGTCAGCCCGATCACCGCCTGGAGGAAGCCGTTGAACACGCGCAGGCCGGGCGCGAAGCTGTAGAGCAGGTAGTGCGGCCCGGCCGGCCCGTCCACGCGCACGCCGGTGGGGGCCGGCGTCTCGAACAGGGCGAGGGCGCGGATCGCGGCGTCGCGGTAGGCCGGCTCGGCCAGCCGGACGGAGGCCCGCGCGAGCGCCTGCGCGCCGGTCGCCTGGGCCATGCCGCTCGCCCACGGCGGCGAGCCGCCGCCGAAGCGGAACAGGTACTCCCAGGCCATCGCCCCGCCGCGGTCGCTCGCCAGCGTGAGCATCTCGTCCAGCAGGGCGCGCAGGTCGGCGTCCTGCCTGTCCTGCCAGAGCCCGTTCGCTTTCCCGAAGGTGCCGAGCACCTGGATCTGGATGCCCTGCCCGGTGTAGTTCTGCCACACGATCTGGCTGTCGGAGAACTCCACCCGCTGGTTGTTGGAGAGGAGCGTGCCGGTGGTCCACCAGCGGCGGTTGCTCTCGATGGTGAGGAACAGCGCGGGGATTCGCGCCGCCGTGAGGTCCCCGTCGGCGGCGATCAGCTCGGCGTCGGCGAGGGCGCCGCCCAGCCCCGCCCGCCGCGCTCCCGTGAGCTTCTTGTACGCCTTGCGCGCCAGGTTGTAGGTGGCGCGGGCGGAATCGTGCGTGGCCTGATCGATCCGTCCCTCGGCCAGCAGCCGGTCCAGCTCGCCGCGCACCGTGGGCTTCGATTGGGCCGGCCCCACGCGCGCCGGGCGCAGCCCCCCGCCGGGCGGCGAGGGCAGGTCCAGGGCGGGGATGTGCGGGTCCTCGCGCCGCACGACCCGGTGGCCGTCGAGCACGAGCACGGGCGCCGCCGCGGCCTGGGCCGTACCGAAAATCCCTGCAATCGCGGCCGTCGCGAGGCCGCAGGCGATCGCCCTGCGCACCGTTCCGATCCTACGAATCCCCCGGCCGCTGCTAGGTTCCCCCCATCGGGTGACCCGTTTGTCATCCGAGAGGTTCTGTCTCTCTGTGCGTCTGTGAACGCTTTCGGGGTAGCTGGAGTCTCCCCACACGTTCATAAGGAGTACGCACTTGTCTTCGCAGTCCTTCGCCGATCTCGGCGTTTCAAAAACGGTCGTGCACGCCCTCGAGCGGCGCGGCTTCACCGAGCCCTTCGCCGTCCAGCGCCTCGTCATCTCCGACGTGCTCGCGGGCCGCGACGTGCTCGCCCAGTCCCCCACCGGCTCCGGCAAGACGCTCGCCTTCGGCGTGCCGATCGTCGATCGCGTGGAGGCCTCCGCGCGCCGCCCGGCGGCGCTGATCCTGGCCCCCACCCGCGAGCTCGCCGGCCAGATCGTGGAGGAGCTGCGCGAGGTTGCCGCGGCCCGCTCGCTGTCCGTCGCCGCCGTCTACGGCGGGGTGGGCATCGACAAGCAGGCCAAGGCCGCCGCGCGCGCCCACATCCTCGTGGCCACGCCGGGCCGGCTCGAGGACCTGCTCGACCGGCGCTCGGTAACGCTCGAGCACGTGCAGGTGCTCGTGCTCGACGAGGCCGACCGCATGCTCGACATGGGCTTCAAGCCGCCGGTCGACCGGATCGTGGCGCAGACCCCGCGCGATCGCCAGACCCTGTTCTTCTCCGCCACGCTCGAGGGCGCCACGGGCAAGGTCGCTCGCGAGTACACGCGCGACGCCCAGAAGCACGTGCACGTGCCTTCCGGAGGGAAGCGGGCCGACATCGACCACAGCTTCGTGCACGTCTCGCGCGACGGCCGGATCGGCGCGCTCGTGGGCGAGCTTCGCCGCGGCGACCGCACGCTCGTGTTCGTGCGCACCAAGCGCGGCGCCGACCGGCTGGTCAAGCGCCTGCGCAACGAGAACGTGACCGCGGTCGCCATGCACGGCGACAAGACCCAGTCGCAGCGCGAGAAGGCGCTCGCCCGCTTCGCGGCCGGCGACGTGCACACCCTCGTGGCCACCGACGTGGCCGCCCGCGGCATCGACGTGGACGACATCACCCGCGTGGTCAACTTCGACGCGCCCGAGGATCGCGACACCTACACCCACCGCGTCGGCCGCACCGGGCGCGCCGGGCGCAGCGGCTCGGGCGTGAGCTTCGTGCTCGCCGAGCAGGCGCAGGACGTGCGCAAGATCGCGGTGGACCTCGGGCTCGGGAACGAGTTCGACCAGGCCCACGGCGGCCCGCCGGTCCGCACCGGCCCGCCGTCCGGCAACGGATCGCCGTCGCGGGGCGGCGGCGGGTCGCGCAACGGCGGCTCTGCCCGCAACGGCTCCGCCCGGAATGGCTCCCCCCGCAACGGAGCCTCGCGCAACGGGAGCTCACGCAGTCCGCGCAGCTCCTCGCGCAGCAACGGCAGCGGCTCGCCGCGCACGGTCGCCACGGCCGGCGCGCGCCGGCGCCGGGGCCGCTGATGAGCACCGCTGACTACGAGGTCACGCTCCCGACCCAGGCCAGCTCCGATTTCGACCAGGACCAGGAGTGGTGCCAGATCGTCGTGGCCGGCGAGAAGCGCCGGATCCGCTTCCACGACTACCACGAGATCTACTCGATCCCGGGCCTCTACGAGCACCTCTTCTACGAGCTGCTCGAGTGCGACTCGCCGCGCGCCGTCACGGAGCTGCTCGGTGAGGAGCTGCGCGAGACGGGCCGCGACGCGGCCGGGCTGCGCGTGCTCGAGGTGGGCGCCGGCAACGGCATGGTCGGCCGCGAGCTGGCCGAGCTGGGCGTGCGGACGATCGTGGGCGTGGACATCATCGAGGAGGCCCGTACGGCCGCCGAGCGCGACCGCCCCGGCGTGTACGAGGACTACCTCGTGATCGACCTCACCGACATCCCGCCCCCCACCCGCGAGGAGCTGGCGGCCACCAACCTCAACTGCCTCGTGACGGTGGCAGCGCTCGGCTTCGGCGACATCCCGCCGAACGCGTTCGCGGAGGCCTACAACCTGATCGAGGAGGGCGGCCTCGTCGTCTTCAACATCAAGGAGGACTTCATCTCCCACGGCGACGGGAGCGGGTTCTCCAGGCTGATCAGGCAGGGCCTCGACGACGGTGCGCTCGCGATGCGCTCGCAGCGCCGCTACCAGCACCGGCTGTCGGTGGCCGGCGAGCCGCTGTACTACGTGGCTATCGTGGCCGAGAAGCGCGCCGGCCTCCCGATCGAGTAGGCCCAGGCCTTTACGGCGCTCTTACGGGCACTTCACACGCCATTGAGGTAATCCTGCTCAACTGATCTCGTGATCGGACGGCCACCCAGCGACGATCCGCCCCCGCGCGGAGCGCGGCACCTGTGGACCGGCGACTGGCACTCCGAGTCCGAGCGCGCGCGCAGGGCCGCGGAGGAGGCGGCCGCCGAGCTCGAGCGCGCAGCCGCCGAACGGCAGACCGCGGTGGCCGAGGAGCCCGCGCCCGAGCAGCCCACGCGGGTCCACCAGCCCGTGGACGCGCGGCCCCCCGCCGCCCGGACGCGCTCCCTGCGCACTCGGCGTCTGCGTGCCGTGGCCGCGCTGGTGCTCGTGATCGCGGCGGTCGCGTTCGGCGCCGGCCAGCTCCTCGGCGGCGGCAACGACTCGGCCAATCCGCTGCCCGCGGTCTCCGGCAAGCCCCTCAAGCCGCAGCAGGGCCAGACGCGCGCGGGCGCGGTGTACGCCAAGGCCAGCCCCGCCGTGGTGTCGATCCGTACCAGCAGCGGGTCGGGCACCGGGTTCCTGATCGACGGCGAGGGCCAGATCGTGACCAACAACCATGTCGTGGGATCGAACAAGCGCGTGGTCGTCAAGTTCGGCGACGGCGCCTCGATCCAGGCCGACGTGCTCGGCACGGATCCCTCGAGCGACCTCGCCGTGGTGAGCATCCCCAAGAACAGCATCCCCAAGGGCGTCAAGCCGCTCCAGTTCGCCGACTCGCGCGGCGTGCGCGTGGGCGACCTCGCGATTGCGATCGGCAACCCCTTCGGCCTCGACCGGACGGCCACGGAGGGCATCATCTCCGGGCTCGGCCGCTCGATCGAGGCGCCAAACGGCTTCGCGATCGACGAGGTGATCCAGACCGACGCGCCCATCAACCCCGGCAACTCCGGCGGGCCGCTGCTCGACGACACCGCGCGGGTGATCGGCGTGAACTCGCAGATCGCAACCGCCGGCTCGTCCGGCAACGTGGGCGTGGGCTTCGCGGTGCCGTCGAACACCGTCCGCCAGGTGGTGCCGCGGCTCGCGCGCGGCCAGTCGATCGACCGCGGCTACCTCGGCGTGACGACCTCCGATGCGACCGGCGGCACCGGCGCGGAGGTCCAGGCGGTCGTGCCAGGCGGGCCGGGCGACCGCGCCGGCCTGCGCCCGGGCGACGTGATCCACAAGGTCGACGGCAAGGTGGTGGCTCACTCCGCGGACGTGTCCGGGCTGGTGGCCACGCGCGCGCCCGGCGACCAGGTGAGCCTCGAGATCGACCGCGGCGGCGCCCACCAGACGCTCAAGGCCAAGCTCGGCAGCAGGCCCGCCAAGACCCCGTGACATGTCGTTCGGCGAGCCAACCGTCCTGCTCGGGCTCATCGCCCTTCCTCTGCTCGTGCTCTGGTACGTGGGCGAGCAGCGCCGCCGGCACGCGGCCGCCGCGGCCTTCGCGGCGCCGGTCCTGCAGCCCTCGGTAGCCCCGCTGCGCCCCCGCTGGCGCCGGCACGCGCCGCTGCTGGCCCTCGGCCTGGCGCTCACGGTCCTGCTGCTCGCCGCCGCCAAGCCGCAGCGCACCATCGCCGTGCCGATCGAGCGAGCCTCGATCGTGCTCACCACCGACGTGTCCGGGTCGATGACCTCGACCGACGTCAAGCCCAACCGGCTCGTGGCGGCCAAGCGCGCCGCGCGCCAGTTCCTCGACAC
>JAXDJC010000192.1:0-2520 GCA_034663685.1 Thermoleophilaceae bacterium | reverse complement strand
TGAGGATGGTGGCCACCGGCGTGCCGGGCTCCACGCCCGCGTTGCGCAGGCCGGCGGCGATCCGCTCGGCGTCGCGCCGCACGTCGGTCCAGGCCGCCGACTCGAACTCGCTGCCGTTCCACGCGTGCAGCGTCGTGGTCTTCGGGGCGCTCAGCGCGTCGAACAGGCGCATCTCAGCCCACCATCTCCCGGTCGGGCGCCGCGGCGCCGTCGCCGTTCGCCTCGGGCGTGGCGCCGATCAGCTTCTTGCGCTCGCGCTCCGGGCTGATCCGCACCACGTCATGCGCGAGACGCGCTCGCTCGAGCGTCCAGATGAACGCCGCCGAGGGATCGAGCTCGTACCAGCGCAGCCCGTGGCGGTAGGAGGTCGGGAAGGCGTGGTGGTTGTTGTGCCACGCCTCGCCGAGCGTGGGCAGCGCCAGCCAGGCCACGTTGCTCGAGTGGTCCTCGGTACCGAAGCGGCGCCGGCCGAAGTAGTGGCAGATCGAGTTGATCGAGTAGGTCACGTGGTGGATCAGGAACACGCGCACGAGCCCGCCCCAGAGCACGCCGGTCAGGAAGCCGGCGAGCGTGCCCGTGACCGCCAGCCCGGCGAGCCCCGGCAGCAGGACGCCGACCGCGGCGATCGATAGGAAGTGCCGGCTGATCCAGCGCATCTCCCTCTCCCGGACCAGGTCGGGCGCGTAGCGCATCGGGTCCGAGGTCAGCTCCTCCGTGAAGAGCCAGCCCCAGTGCGCGTGCCAGAGGCCCTTGAGCGCGGCCCGGAAGCCGGTGTCCTCGTGCAGGTGCGGGCTGTGCGGGTCGCCCTCCTGGTCGGCCAGCGCGTGGTGCTTGCGGTGGTGGGCCACCCAGGTGATCGGCGGGCCCTCCGCGCTCATCGTGCCGAACACGGTCAGCGCCAGCCGGATCGGCTTGGGGGTCTTGAACGCGCGGTGCGTGAGCAGCCGGTGGAAGCCCACGGTGATGCCGAGCGCGCAGAACGCGTAGAACACGGCCAGGATCACGAGGTCGTGGGTGTGCACGGCCCGGTTCCAGAGGAGCACGATCGCGGTCACGAGCCCCAGCGGCGGCAGTATCGACGCCGCGAGGATGTAGTAGCGGTGTGCCCTGCCGTCCATCCCGTCCTCCTCTCAGACGCTCTCGAAGATCAGGCGCAGGAGCCCCAGGTGCCGCCGGGTGAAGTGCTTGACGGTCACGTCGAGGTAGCGCTCGTAGTCCGCCACCGGCCGCTCGCCCACCAGCTCGAGCGCCTCGTCGCGGTGCGCGCGCAGCCTCTCGAGCCAGGCCGCGCAGGTGCGCGCGTAGTGGTCCGGGTCGTTGCGCACCGACACCGGGTCGAGCAGCTTCTCGCTCGCCAGCCCGATCTCCGAGAGCCAGGGCAGCTCGGACTCCGGGAAGATCGTCTCGATGATGAAGCGCAGCTCCGCCGTGGTCTGGCGGTCGAGCCGCACGTTGTTGCCCTTCGAGCAGGTCTGGAGCGCCAGGCGGCCCCCGGGCCGCAGCAGCTCGCGCGAGCGCCGGAAGAACTTGCGGTACGCGGCCACCCGCTCGTCGCGCGGCAGGCCGTAGCTCGCGAAGTGCTCGAACGCCCCGATCGAGATGATCGCGTCGTAGGGCTCGCCGGGCTCGTGGTCGGCCCAGTTCTCCACGCGCACGTCCACGCCGTCGAGCCCGAGCGCCTCCACGTGCTCGGCCTGGGCGTCGCTCAGCGTGAGGCCCACCACGCTCTCCACGCCGTGGTGCTCCACCAGCCGCCGCGCCAGGCTGCCCCAGCCGCAGCCGATGTCGAGCACCCGCGCCGCACCCGCCGCCCGTGCGCCCTCGATCATGTAGTCGAGCTTGCGCTCCTGGGCGGACTCGAGCGTGTCGCCGTCGGCCCAGAGCGCGCACGAGTACGTGAGCGAGTCGTCGAGCCAGAGCCGGTAGAAGTCGTTGCCGAGGTCGTAGTGGTGCTGGATCGCCTCCGACGACGCCCCCGCGTAGCCCGACGTCTGTCCCGCGGCGCTCACCGGCCCGGCCCGGTCAGCTCGCCGCGGTGGGCTGCTGGGGGCGCTGCTGCTCGATCTGGCTGTTGACCACGCCCACGAGCTCGCCGATCGTGGTCACGTCGGCGCCCGCGGTCGGGTCGAGCTCCATGCCCACCTTCTCCTCGACGGCGAAGAACACCTCGGTCTGATCCAGGCTCGACAGCCCGAGACCCTCGAGGTCGCTGTCGGGGCCCAGCTCGAGCCCCTCCGGGAACTTCCGGCCGAGCTGCTTGCGGATCAACTGCGCGACGTCTTCGACCGTGACCCGATCGGTGGCCAAGTGGAGTCCTCCAGTCTCGTGGGCCAGGGACTTATATGGACGGGTCAGCGGGCAGTCAAAGACGGCCCGGAGCGGGGATCTCCCGACGCCGGTAGGCGGCGCCCGGCGCGGTCAGCCCTGCTCGCCGAGCAGGAAGCGGGCCACGCCCATCGCGGCGCCGACGGTGGCCGAGCTGTCCCAGCCCGGGTCCGATGTGATCTGCACCTCGAGGCC
>JAXDJC010000169.1:0-25394 GCA_034663685.1 Thermoleophilaceae bacterium | reverse complement strand
GCCCGCGCCGAGAGCGGATACGCCGCCGCCATGCGCAGCCGCGCGAGCGGGCTCGTGGCCGGCTTCACGTTCATCAGGCTGTACATGCGGTGCTCGCGCACGCGGCCGTCCTCGCCGAAGCGCCAGTACTCGATGCCCTCGGCGTCGGTCCGGCCGCCGAGGCTGCCGGTCCAGGTGTTGACGATCGTGTCGTCCGCGGCCGAGACGAGCGTCTTTCGAAGCGAGAAGCGGCGCTCCCTCATCGCGTCGAGGTAGGCCGCCCAGGCGGCACGCACCTGATCCGCCCCGTCCCAGCCCTCGAACGCCCCGTCCACGTAGTTCTCGAGCCGGCCGTCCGGCGCGTAGACACCGGCGGTCGCGTCGAGGTCGTACTCGTTGATCCCCTGCTCGGCGGCGAGCACGAAGGCGGCGGGGTCGGCGGGCAGGGCCATCGCGCCAGAGGCTACGCCTCGAGGTCCACGGCCACCGGCAGCCCATGGTCGCGCCAGTTCGCCATGTGGTCGGGGCCGCTCGCGTACTTGCCGTGTACCAGTGGCCGCGCGGCGGCCTGCTCGTCCGGGTCGTCCACCACGCGCGCCGACCCGCGGAAGGTCGTGTCGCCGAGCCGGACGCTCACGGCGGGGTCGGCCATCAGGTTGCGCACCCAGTCCGAGCGGTCGCCGCCGCCGGAGAGCATGTAGACCGTGTCATCGCGGAGGCCGAACCAGATCTCGATCTCGCGCGGCTCCCCGCTCACCCGGCCGGTGGTGGTCAGGTAGCAGTAGTCGAGCTGGCCGAGCGCGGGGTCGATCGCCATCGTCAGGCCTCGTGCCCCGGCTCGATGCGCTTGGCGCGCGAGAACGGGTAGGCGCGCTCGTCCGGCCCGGCCTCGCCCGCGAACGGCTCGATCACGTGCGCCACGTGGTCACCCAGGTCGACCCGCTCCACGATCCGGCCGGCGAACCAGCTCGGGCAGCGCGCGAGGATCGGGAGGCCCTCCGGCCCCTCGCGCCACTCGCAGCGCTCGAACTTGTCCACGTCGTCGGCGGTCTCCCCGCCGAACAGCTCCACCACGTCCCTGGCGCCGGCCGGGACCACGTGCACGGCGAGGGCGCTGCCGCCGCGCGCCACGCGGTAGGTGCGGTTCTCCTTCGACACGCACACGAGGAAGCGCTCCGGGTCGATGCTGCATTGCGTGGCGAAGCCCACGAGGCACCCCGCGCGCTCCCCGCCGGAGCCGACGGTGGTGACCGCGAACATCGGGTAGTCGAGCCGCCCGGCGATCGCGTCGAAGGCGCCGGTCACGAATTCGGTAATGATCGAGGCATGAACGAGAACAACACCACAGGCCGCTCGCCCGCGCAGTACTACGCGCTCGTGGTCGGGGCCACGCTGGTGGTGGCCGGGATCGCCGGCTTCTTCTACTCGGCCAGCTTCGGCTTGCCGGGCAAGGTCGACGGCGTGCTCGGCATCCTCGACGTGAACGGCTGGCACAACGTGGTGCACATCGCCAGCGGGGCCCTCGGGCTGCTCGCGCTGAGCTACTCGGCGTCGCGCACCTACGCGCTCGGGATCGGCGTTGTCTACGTGGCCGTCACGATCTGGGGCTTCGCCGTGGGCGACGGCGGCCAGATCCTCGGGTTCCTCCCGGTGAACACCGAGGACAACGTGCTCCACCTGCTGATCGGCGTCGCCGGGCTGGCCGCGTACGCCGCGACCCCCGCAGCCGTCAGGCCGACCACCGTCGCCGGCACTCCTGCGAACGACACCTAGGTCGTAAGTTAGGAGCCTCGTGGCCCGGAACGACGCCGATCTCCCCGCCGACGTCGAGGCCACGGCGCTCGTGCCCGCTGCGCCCGAGGAGGTCTTCGCCTTCCTCGACGACCTGGACAACCACTGGATCGTTGCCGACCGCTTCGTCGAGGTCCTGGACCTTCACCGGCCCGAGGGCGGCCGGCCCGAGGGCGGCGCCGTGCGGCTGCGCGGTCCGCTCGGCGTGCGGCGCACCGTGACCACCCGCGTGGCGGCCGTCAAGCCGCCGCGCCTCCTGATCGGCACCGCCGAGATCGGCGATCGGACCCGCGCGCGGGTGAGCTGGTCGCTCGCTCGGCAGGGCGACTCGACCCATGTGCGACTGGCGGCCGCGGTGGAGCGGGCCTCGCGCCTCGACCGCGCGCTGCTGGCGCTCGGCGGGCGCTGGTGGCTGCGGCGGCGGTTCGCGGCGACCCTCGCCGGCCTCGTGGACGAGTTCGCGGGCCGTGCGGTCAGGGCAGAGGGCCCGGTCTCTGCGTCGCCCATTCCGCGCTGATCCCGTCCGCCATGCGCAGGCAGGCGGCCACGGAGTCCCAGTCCACCCGGTCGGGCGTGTCCGTCGGCTGGTGGTAGTTGGTGAAGCGGTTGCCGCGCGCCGAGAGAAGCGAGACGGCCGGGAGGCCGGCGTGCACGGCCAGCAGCGGGTCGGTCCAGCCGCCGAGCTGCACGCGCCGCGGCGGCGGCATGCCCGCGCGGGCCGCGCCGCGGTCTGCCCAGTCGAGGTCGCGCTCGCGGAAGCGCCAGGGCACGATCGAGCCCTCCGCGCGCGACACGATCGGGTCGCCCGCGCCGAGGGTGTCGAGCCCGAGCACCAGCGTGGAGCCCGGGTCGAGCCGCGCCCCCTCGCCCCGAAGCCACGCCGCCA
Organism: Thermoleophilaceae bacterium; assembly: GCA_034663685.1. Taxonomy (GTDB): domain Bacteria; phylum Actinomycetota; class Thermoleophilia; order Solirubrobacterales; family Thermoleophilaceae; genus AC-37. The sequence goes on along the minus strand of JAXDJC010000169.1, from coordinate 22,738 downwards.
TCCCTCCCATGCCCGACTCCTCGCAGCCGGTGAGCACCGCGATCACCTCGGTGCCCGGGAGCGGCTCGGCCGCGATGCGCTCCACCATCGACAGCACGCCCGCCACGCCGGTAGCGTTGTCGCTGGCGCCGGGCACCGGCCCGCGGAGCAGGGCGTCGACCGCCAGGGCGATCGCCGCGCCGAGACCGGCCGAGCCGAGCGCGCGCAGCGCTCTCCCGCCGCCGAGTCCCCCGAGCGCCACCGCGGCGAACGCGAGCTTGACCCCGGTCGTGGGCGAGTCCATCACGTCCGGATCCGGCTCCTTGCCCAGCAGCGCCCTGACCCGGTCGCGCGTGCCGTAGCCGATCAGCTCCGGGTGGTTCCACCCGAACGCCTCGTGGGTCGCGTCGTGGTGGGCCACGAGCACGAGCGTGCGCCGGCGCTCTCCCGCGGCGGGCACCCGCGCGGTCGCGTTCGCCCCGTCGCCCGCCGGCACGAACCGCCCCAGCCACTGCGAGCGGCCGCCGAAGTCGAGCTCGAACGAGACGAGCGCCGCCAGCGCGAGAGCAGCCCCGGCACGGCCGCCGACGCGCGCCGCCACGAGGCCGGCGGCCAGGTGCGGCACGGTGCGCTCCGCCAGCGTGCGCTGGTAGCGGAATCGCGCCACCCGCACGTCCACCGCGCCCGCGTCGCGCAGTCGCCCCGCCCCCCACTCCGCCGCGGCCAACTCGCCGGGCGACGCCGACCCGCGCTGCATCGCCGCGAGCGCCTCTGTGTCGGCGCGCACGCGGTCGAGCCGTCGGGCGGTCAGCTCCGGTGCCAGTCCACCGGCCCCGCGACGATCACGTGGCTGCCGAGCTGGCGGCCGAGCAGGCGCTGGGCCTCGCGGGCGCACTCCACCAGCGCCTCGAGGTCGATCCCGGTCGGGTGCCCCATCTCGTGCAGCATCGACACCAGGTCCTCGGTGGCGATGTTGCCGGTCGCCCCGCGCGGCACCGGGCAGCCGCCCAGCTCGCCGAATGACGACTCGAACGAGCGGATCCCGGACTCGATCGCCGCCAGCACGTTCGCCAGCCCCTGGCCGCGCGTGTTGTGGAAGTGGGCCGTGAGCTCCACGCCGGTCAGGCGCTCACGCGCGGCCGCCATCATGTCGCGCACCTGCGCTGGGTTGGCCATGCCGGTCGTGTCGCCGAACGCCACCTCCTCGCAGCCCGCGGCGGCCAGCCGCTCGGCGATCGAGAACACGCGCTCGGGATCCACCTCGCCCTCGTACGGGCACCCGAACGCGACCGAGATCACGCCCTCGCAGCGCAGCCCCTCCGCCCGCGCGCGGCCGAACACGCGCTCGAGCCCACTGAGCGACTCCTCCACCGAGCGGTTCACGTTCTTGCGGTTGTGGGTCTCGCTGGCGGAGAGGAAGCCGTTGACCTCGTGGAAGCGCTCGCGCAGCTCGAGCGCGTTGTCGAGCCCCCGCTCGTTCGGGATCAGCACCGAGACCGACACGCCGTCCGGGATCTCCGCGCGCCGGAGCACCTCACGCGCGTCGGCAAGCTGCGGGATCACGTCCGGCCGCACGAAGCTCGTGACCTCGAGCCGCCGCAGGCCGGTGCGCGCGAGCATCTCGATCAGCCGCACCTTGTGATCGGTGGCGAGCACCTCGGGCTCGTTCTGGAACCCGTCGCGCGGGCCGACCTCGCGGACCTGAATCGGGTCCCGGGCCTCCACCTAGATCCTCCCCATGCCCCCGCTCACGCCGAGCGTCTCGCCCGTCACGTAGGAGGCGTCGTCGGAGGCGAGGAACGTGATCGCCGCCGCCACCTCGTCGGGCTGGCCGAGCCGGCCGAGCACGGTCTTCGAGACCATTCCCCTGATCATCCGCTCGCCCATCTCGCCGAGCATGTGGGCGGCCATCAGCAGCGGCGTCTCGATCGGGCCGGGGGCGACCGCGTTGCAGGTCACGTCGTAGCGCGCCGCCTCCGCCGCGATCGCCTTGGTGAACCCGATCACCCCACCCTTCGCTCCCGAGTAGACCGCCGACCCCGGCGAGCCCACGCGGCCGGCCTCCGACGCCACGTTCACGATCCGCCCGCGGCGGCGCTCCTGCATACCGGGGAGGACCGCGTGGGTGCACGCGATCACCCCGATCAGGTCCACGCCGATCACGCGCTTCCACATCTCCTCGTCGGTGTTGACGAAGAAGCCGAACTCGTCGTAGCCCGCGTTGTTCACGAGCACGTCGATCGGCCCGAGATCGGACTCCACGGCCGCCACCCCCGTGCGCACCGAGTCCGTGTCGGCCACGTTCAGCTCGTACGGCCGCCCGCTCACCTCCTCGGCGATCGCGGTGGCGCCGTCGAGGTTGAGGTCGGTCACCGCCACGCGTGCGCCCTCGGCGGCGAGCCGCCGGCAGGTGGCGGCGCCGATGCCGCTGGCGCCCCCCGTCACGAGCGCTGTACGTCCCTCCAGTCGCACGGCGGGGAGCCTACCCGCGCGGCCCCGGTAGGCTCGCGCGCCGTGGCGGAACCAGTCCCGATCGTCGGCGGAACCGGTGCGCTCGGCTTCGGCCTGGCGCTGCGGCTGGCGCGCGCCGGCACGCACGTGGTGATCGGCTCACGCAGCGCCGAGCGCGCCGAGGAGGCCGCCGGCCGCGTGCGCGAGCAGGTGCCGGACGCCCAGATCGAGGGGCAGGAGAACGCCGACGCGGCCCGCCGTGGCCCGATCGTGATCCTCGCGGTGCCGTTCCGCGCCCAGTCGGAGAACCTCACCAACCTCAAGGAGGCGCTCGAGCCCGGGCAGATCGTGGTGGACGCCACCGTGCCGCTTGCCGCCGCCGTGTCCGGCAAGGCCACGCGGCTGCTCGGGGTGCCGCAGGGATCGGCCGGCCAGCAGGCGCAGGAGATGGTCCCCGACGGGGTGATCGTGGTGAGCGCCCTCCACACCGTGAGCGCCGCCACCCTGGGCGACCTCGACACCGAGCTCGACGAGGATGTCCTCGTGGCCGGTGACAGGCGCGAGCACAAGCGCCGCGTGGCCGAGCTGATCGCGCGCATCCCGGGGCTGCGGCCTGTGAACGCGGGACTGCTCGAGACCGCGCGCCTGATCGAGGGCCTGACGCCGCTGATGATCTCCGTCAACGCGCGCTACAAGACGCATGCCGGCGTGAGGCTCACCGGGCTGCCGGACGAGCTTTGGTAGCCGTTCTCGCCGGCGGCACGGGAGGCGCCAAGCTCGCGCGAGGGATGCTCGACGCGGCGGGCGAGCACGAGCTCACGGTGATCGCCAACACGGCCGACGACGCGGAGGTCTACGGCGTGCACGTGTCCCCCGACCCGGACCTCGTGACCTACTGGCTGGCCGACGCGATCGACGAGCGCGGCTACGGGATCGCGGGCGACAGCTGGGAGGTGATGGGCGTGCTGGAGGCCGCCGGGCGCGACACCTGGTTCCGGCTCGGCGACCGCGACCTGGCGATGTGCCTGATCCGCACGGAGATGCTGCGCGAGGGCGAGCGGCTGACCGCGGCTCACAACGCCGTGGTGCGCGCGATGGGCGTGAGCGCGGTGGTGCTGCCGATGTGCGACGAGCCCGTGCGCACCGTGGTGATGACCGGCAAGCGCGCCCGCCCGTTCCAGGAGTTCATGATCGTGGATCGCGCCGAGCCGCCGATCGACGCGATCGAGCTCGACGGGATCGAGGCCGCCGCGCCCACGCCCGAGGTGCTCGGCGCTCTGCGAGCCGCCGACGCGATCGTGATCGGGCCGTCGAACCCGGTGATCTCGATCGGCCCGATCCTCACGCTGCCGGGAATGCGCGAGGCGCTGCGCGCTGCGCCCGCGCCCGTGGTGGCCGTCAGCCCGTTCGTGGGCGGTCACGCGGTCAAGGGGCCCACCGAGCCGTTCATGGAGCAGGCCGGGCTGCCGCTGGGCCCCGCTGGCGTGATCGCCGCCTACGGCGACCTGCTCGACGGCATGGTCTCCGACGAGGCGCTGGAGGGCTCGCCGGTTCCCGTGCTCGTGACCGACACGCTGATGGGCGACGCCGCCGCCCGGGTCAGCGTGGCCACGGAGACCCTGGAATTTGCGGCCGGGCTTACCGGCGCGGGTCGCTCGCAGCCGGGCGATCGGCAGTAGAGTCGGCGTCCGTAGGAGTCCGCCTTTGCGCACGCTCGCGATAGTCCCCGTCAAAGGCTTCGGAGAGGCCAAGCAGCGCCTGTCGGCCTCGCTGGCCCCCGGGGCCCGCAGCTCGCTCGCCCAGGCGATGTTCTCGGACGTGCTCGCCGCCCTTGCCCGCGTGCGCGGCGTGGACCAGGTGCTGGTGGTCACAGCCGACCCCGCCGCGGAGCAGCTCGCCCACGGGCGGGCGACCGTGCTGCAGGACACCGGCCGCGCTGGCCAGTCGGTGGCCACGCAGATCGGAATCCGGCACGCGGTCGCTCGCGAGTTCGAGCGTGTCCTGCTCGTGCCGGGCGACACGCCGCTGATCGACCCGGTCGAGGTGGACGCTCTGCTCGAGCGCACCGAGTCGGACGGCGTGGCCGTGGGGATCGTGGCCGACCGCCATGGGACCGGAACCAACGCACTTGTGCTCACACCGCCCACGGCGATCGAGCCGTCGTTCGGCCCGGACAGCCGCGGCCGCCACGTGGACCTGGCGATCGACGGCCGCCTGGGCTACAGCGTGGAGCACGCGCCCACGCTCGAGCACGACATCGACACGCCCGAGGACCTCGACGCGCTCCGCCACGCGATCGGCGGCGTGCGCGGCCGCGGCCAGCGAACGGTCGGCGCCCTTCACCAGATCGACAACGCGCGGGCGCGGCCGCCCGCGGTCGAGGTCCAGGCCTGAGCCTGCGGATCGCCGCCCTGCCGGACCTACCCGAGGTCCGGCCCGGCGACGACCTCGGCGCGCTGCTGGCCAAGGCGGCGCCGCCCGAGCTGTCCGGCGACGACGTGCTCGTGGTGGCGCACAAGGTGGTCTCGAAGGCGGAGGGCCGCCTGCGGCGCCTCGACGAGGTGGAGCCGGGCGAGCGAGCGCTGGAGCTGGCGCAAGACTTCAAGGAGTCAGACCCCCTGAAGATGCCTGCACAGGACAAGGATCCGCGGGCTGTCCAGGTCGTGCTCGACGAGTCGGCCGAGCTGCTGCGGGCCGAGCGCGGGGTGATGATCTGCGTCACCCGGCACGGCTTCGTGTGCGCGAACGCGGGCGTGGACGCCTCGAACGCCCCCGACGGCGAGCTGGTGCTGCTGCCGCTCGACCCCGACGACTCGGCCCGGCGGCTGCGCACGCGGATCGGCGAGCTGCGCGGGGTCCGGCCCGCAGTGATCGTCGCCGACAGCTTTGGCCGCGCGTGGCGCACCGGCCAGACCGACGTGGCGATCGGCGCCGCCGGGCTGGTCGCGATCGACGACTGGCGCGGGCGCAGCGACTCGCAGGGGCGCGAGCTGAGGGCCACCGCGATCGCCGTGGCGGACTCGATCGCCGGGGCCGCCGACCTCGCTCGCGCGAAGGACTCGCGGCGGCCGGCCGTGCTGGTCGGCGGGCTCGGCCACCTGGTGACCGAGGACGACGGCCCCGGCGCCGCACCGCTGCGCCGCGAGCGCGACCAGGATCTGTTCAGGTAGCGCTCGCAGAGCGGCCTTGGCGGCCCGATCGGCGTTCAGCCGCCGCACCGGGGGGTCAAGCCCTGGTGAGCCCGGCCGACACCAGGGTCATGGCACGGATGCCGCTCACGTTCCTCGCTGCCCTGATCGCCGCCATGCTGCTGGTGGCGGCGCCCGCGTCCGCGGCCGGCGGCCACCACCCGTGGACCAGCTGGCACGGCGACGACGGCTCGGCTCCCGCCGACGGCTCGGCTCCCGCCGACGGATCGACCCCCACCCCCGACCCGGCCCCTGCGCCCTCCGGCATCCCGGGCGGCTGGCTCCCCGGCGGCGATCTCAACCCGCCCGGGATCGGCGAGGACCCCGCCGACGCTCTCCTCCCACCCGCGGGCGCGCGCCCGGTCGTGAAGGGCACGCTGGCCAAGCTCGGCACCAACGGAGCGGCGTACGCCCCGTCGCAGGCGCCGACCGCCGTGAAGCGGGCGATCTGGGCCGCCAACCAGCTCAAGAACAAGCCCTACAAGTGGGGCGGCGGCCACGGCGGCTGGAAGGACTCGGGCTACGACTGCTCCGGCTCCACCTCGTACATCCTGCACGCGGCCGGGCTGCTCGGCTCCCCGCTGGTCTCGGGCAGCTTCGCCCGCTGGGGCCTGGCCGGCGCCGGCCGCTGGATCTCGATCTACGCCAACAACGGGCACGTGTGGATGGTCATAGCCGGGATGCGCTTCGACACCTCGCCGTACGGCTCGGGCCCGAGCGGCCCGCGCTGGCGCCTTGCCGGGCGCCCGACGAGCGGCTTCAAGCTGCGCCACCCAGCCGGCTTCTAGCCGCCGCCCCGCGCGCGGGGCGTCAGCGCGTCACGAGGCAGTGCGCGTGCTTCACCCGCACGAGCGCCTTCGCGGACCCGAACCGGATCCGGGCCGCCGCGCGGATCCGCTGCGGCCGCGACGACGGCGAGAGCCGCACGTTCATCCTGAACGGCGCACGGTCGTCGATTTCCCGCACCCCGTGTAGCGCGAACCTCGCCGAGGAGGCCGAGTTCGCGTCGGCCCCCGTGAGGTACGCGGTCACGCTGCGCGAGTGGCAGCGCAACCGCAGCTTCACGCGCAGCGCGGCCGGCGGAGGCGCCGGTTGCGCAGCCGGGGGCGTGACCTCCCCGGCCGCCGTCATCCGCGCGAAGCGCTCGCGCAGCACGTCGAACGCCGGCTTGGGCGTGTAGTCGTCGCGCATCGCGCCGTACTGCTGCTGGAAGTTGGGGCTGCCCGAGTCCGCATCGCGCAGGTCGAACCAGAAGTAGTCGGTCACGCCGTACACGAGCGCGTAGTCGTCGAGCGCGGCCAGCATCCGGTCGGCGGCCACGCGCTGGTCCTCGTACGAGCGGTCCGGCCCGGTCGGGTACCCGTTCTCCTCGATGTGGATGGGCACGCCGGCGGGAATCCCGGCCAGCGGCATGTAGCACTTGCGCAGCGTGCTCATCGCGTTGACCATCAGGTCGTAGGTGGTGGAGGGCTCGGTTCGCGGCGGGTAGAACGTGCCGGGATAGGCGTCGAGCCCGACCCAGTCGAGCGACTTCACGAACCTGGCTCCGCCCGCGCTCCCGAGGTAGGTCCAGAAGTCCTGCTCCTCGCCGGGATCGGTGCGGTAGACCCAGTTGAAGCCGATCTGGACCTGCGAGTAGCCGAGCGCGCGGGCCTCGTCCTTGGCGGCGATCACGCCCTGGATCAGCGCATCGCGCGACCCCGCATACGCGCCGTCGGACGAGTCCTTCGAGACCGTGAAGTTGACCTCGTTCGTCACCTGGAAGGCCCTCACCAGCGGGTTCGACCCGAAGCGGCGCACCACGCCGCGCACGAACTCGGCGAAGCCGGCCACGTCGTCGTCATGGCGGTAGCGGATCACGATCTCCACGCCGTAGCCGTGGCTCGTGTACAGGTCCACGAGCTTGCGCTGCTCCTGCTCCTCCTTGGCGTCGGAGTCGGGGTCCAGGTAGGAGCGGTAGAGGTGGACCGCGAACGGACCGCCCGGCGGCCGCAGCTGCTCGAGCGCGGCGAAGATCTTGGCCTGGTTCTCCTTCTTCGAGCCCGCCGGGATCGGGCCCAGCTGGCCCGCCGGGCCGCCCGGGTAGATCCCGAAGCGCAGCTTGCCGCCCGCCTGCGGCGCGGGAGCGGTGGCCGGGAAGTCGGGGAGGCACGCATCCTGCGCGGCCGCGGGCGCCGCCGCGCCGAGCATCGCCAGAGCCGCCCCCACCAGCACCGCCGTCCCCCGCATGACCGCGAGGCTAGCCCGCGCGCGAGCGGCGCGCGCCGGGCGCTAGCCCTGCGCCTGCGCCAGCGGGTCCGGCGAGCCGAGCTCCGTGACCTCCGGGCCCTCGTACGCCTTGCCGGGCACCCCGCCGAGAGCCAGCAGCCGCATCGGCTCGTCGCCGGTGGTGATCTTGCGCCGCGCGCCGGGTCCCACCCGGACCATCAGCTCCGGCTCGAGCGCGATCGCCTCCCCGTCCACCACCATCTCGCCACGGCCGCTCAGCACCACGTAGACCTCCTCCTGGCCCTCCTCGGAGTGGTCGTGCTCGGGGTGCTGGTCCGCATTGGGCGGGAACCTGAGCACCTGCATCCCGAACGACTCCACGCCGAGCTCCGCCCGCGCCCTCACGAATCCGCCCCCGTAGACCGCCTCCATGTCGTCGACGCGCTTTGCCGTGTAGTCAGCCATGCCCCGCCCCTCTCTCGCCCGCTTACATACCGTCAGTACGTTTGCAGAACCCGGTACAGCGTGTCGCGCTGGGCCGCCGGGCGGCCCGCGGCGCGGGCGGCGCCGATCAGGTCCTCGGGCTCGAGCATCGTCCCGTGCTGCGAGCCGGCCATCCGGCTGATCGACTCCTCCATCAGCGTGCCGCCGAGGTCGTTCACGCCCCAGCGCAGCGACTCGGTGGCGGCGTCGAGCCCCATCTTGACCCAGCTCGCCTGGAGGTTGCGCACGGTCCGCCCCAGCGCCAGCCGGAAGACGGCCGTGTGCTTGAGGTTCTCGTCGCGCGAGATCTCCTCGATCCCGTGCGTGCGGCCGAGCAGCGTGTGGAACGGGATGAACGACAGCGGCACGAACTCGGTGAAGCCGCCGGTCCGCTCCTGCAGTGCGCGCACCACGCGCATGTGCTCGGCCAGCTCCCACGGCTCCTCCACGTGCCCGAACATCACCGTCGCGCTCGAGCGCAGCCCGCTCGCGTGCGAGGCCTCGATGATCTCCACCCAGCGCCGCACCGGCAGCTTGTTGGGCGAGATGCGCTCGCGCACGCCGTCGTGGAGCACCTCGGCCGCCGTGCCGGGCGTCGACCCGAGGCCGGCCTCCACCAGCCGCTCGAACACCTCGCGCGGCGGCAGCCCCGAGACCTCGCACATCCGGTCCACCTCCATCGCCGAGTAGGCGTGCAGGTGGATGTCCGGCGCGCACTCCTTGGCGAACCGCAGCCAGTCGACGTAGGTGTCGAGCGTCCAGTCCGGGTGGATGCCGGACTGGATGCAGATCTCCGTGGCGCCGTACTCGACCGCCTCCTCCACCCGCCGCGCGAACTCCGCGCGGTCGTGCTCGTAGGCGTCCGGCGAGCGGCGGCCCTGCCCAAACCCGCAGAACGCGCAGCCCACCACGCACACGTTCGAGAGGTTCACGTTGCGGTTGACCACGAACGTGACCTCGTCGCCGGCGAGCTCGGCGCGCAGCTCGTCCGCTGCCTGGCGCATGTCCTCGATCGCCTCCGGCCGCGTCTCGGCGAACAGCGCCGTGAGCTCGTCCTCGCTCAGCTCCGCCCCGGCGCGCCCCTTCGCGATCGCCCCCGGCACCAGCTCGTGCCGGATCGCCCGCTCCTCGCGCCGCCCCGACCCGCGCCGCGGGATGAAGCTCCAGTAGCGCGTCTTGATCGTGTCGAGCACGCCCTGCTCGACCCACTCCGGGGTCATGTACTGCGGGTACACGCAGAGACGCTCGGTGAGCGCGTAGCCACGCGGCGCGAGCTGCTTTCGCATCCGGTGCGGCGACGGGAACGGGTGCTCCGGCGAGATGTGGTCGCCGTTGGCCGAGAGGCCGCCGAGGTCGGTGGCGCCCTCCTCCACCAGCGGCAGCCACCAGTCCGAGAGGTTGGGCGGGATCTGCACGCCCACGTCGGGCATCAGCCGCCTGCACGCGCGCACCAGCTCACGCATGTCGTCGAGCCCGATCGGCGTGGCCCAGGCGGGCAGCGGCTGCTCCTCGGCCGCGCCGTTCGAACCGCCGCGCTGCGCAGCGTCCGCTATCTGTGCCGGCTCCTGCCCGTAGTAGCGCGGGTGCGGCACGAAGTTCTGGAGGATCACCTCCTGGAGGTGGCCGTACTCTGCGTGCACGGCGGCCAGCGCCTCGAGCGCCGCGATCCGCTCCTCCGGGGCCTCCCCGATGCCGACCAGGATCCCGCTCGTGAACGGGATCCTCAGCTCGCCCGCGGTTCGGATCGCGTCGAGGCGGACGCTCGGGCGCTTGGTGGGCGAGCCCTGGTGCACGACCAGGTCCGGGTTGACCGACTCGAGCATGAGCCCCTGCGACGCCGTGACCTCGCGCAGGCGGGCCAGGTCGTCGCGGCCGGCAACGCCGATGTTGGTGTGCGGCAGGAGGCCGCGCTCGAGCCCGCGCTCGCACGCCCAGGCCACGTACGAGGTGAAGTCGTGGTGGCCGTACCCGGCCAGCCGTGCGGCCACCTCGGGGTTGACCTCCGGCGTCTCGCCCGTGAGCACGAGCAGCTCCTTGACCCCGCGCCGCGCAGCGTCGTCGAGCAGCTTCTCGACCTCCTCAGGCGCGTACAGGTGAGCGCCATGCGTCGCGAACGCGCAGTACTTGCAGTAGCACCGGCACGTCCGCGACAGCGACAGCGTGAAGTTGCGCGAAAACGTGACCCGCCGCATCGAAGCGGGAGTCTACGCGGGCCCTAGGCGCGGGCCTGAGCGCCGCAGGCCGAGCAGATCAAGGACGCAGGGGCGAAGCCGTGCAACGCACGGCGAGCCCCGAGGACACCGATATGCGAAGGCCTGCGGCGCTCAGCCGACCGGTTCGGCGCCGCCGCGGGCCTTCTTGCCCTCGGTGACCATCAGCCACGAGTACACGAACACGGCCACCAGGGCCCCGACCAGCGGCGCCAGCACGTACATCAGCAGCCAGCGGCCCGTGCCGCCGAAGTCGCCGGAGACGATCGCCGGGCCGAGCGCGCGGGCCGGGTTGAAGCCGGCGCCGGTCATCGGCGCCCCGATCATCACGGCGAAGCCCAGGGTGCCGCCGATCACGAGCCCCGACCAGTCCTTGATCGCGCTCGGGTTGACCGCCACGCCCATGATCGCCCAGACCAGGAAGAACGTGCCGAGGGCCTCGATCCCCATGCCCTGAACCGTGGTGTCGAGCCGGTCGGCGTTGAACCCGACCGCTCCGAACTTGTCCGCCGTGTCGACCTGGTTGTAGAGCAGCTTGACCACGAGCGCGCCGAGCGTGGCGCCCGCGAGCTGCATGAGGATGTAGATCGCGGCGTCGATCGGCGTGATCTGACGCACCACGGTCATCGCGGCCGTGACGGCCGGGTTGAAGTGCGCGCCCGACATCACGGCGAGCGTCTGGATCAGGAAGAACAGCGCCAGGACGTGCACGAGGCCGATGACGGCGAAATCCTGGAAGGTCGTGCCGGTGACGGGAGCCGTTGCCCCCGCAGCGGGCGCGACCGGCGCCGGCGCGAAGAGCACCACGGCGGAACAGATCGCGAAGACCAGCACGAAGGTGCCGATGAACTCGGAGACGTAGGCCGCGGGACCCCGTTCGGGGATCCGCACCGCGGCGGCTGTCGTAGCGCCGGCTTCGGTTCCAGTTTCGTCTGCCACGTGCGTCAGGCCTCCCTGAGTTTCGGGTCATAGACGGCCGGCGAGCACACCGCCCCGGACGGGACGGCCCCTCGGACCGCGAAAGCGGGCGCAGTCTAGCTAGCCGGGCGGTCGGGAGCCGGCAGAAGCCGCCCGCGGGCGCCGTCAGCCGCCCATGCCGCGCGCGATCCGGCGCACGACGGCCGGCGCGATGGCTCGCAGCGCGACCGGGATCGCCCAGGGCCTCGGCACCAGCCGCTCCGGCGTGCCGCCCGGCCCCGCGTCCACGATCGCATCCGCCACGACCTCCGGCGTGGAGACCATCCAGCGGGTGGCCGCCTTCGCCACCAGCTGCTCCTGCGGGAAGCCCTCGGTGGCCACGAACCCCGGAAGCACGAGGCCCACGTGCACGCCGTGCTCCTCCTCCTCGTAGCGCAGCGACTCGGTCCAGCCGGAGAGCCCGGCCTTCGCGGCCGCGTACGCGCTGCCGCGCGGGTAGGGAACCTTGCCGGCCACCGACGACACGTTCACGATCGAGCTGGGCGCCGAGCTGCGCAGGAGCGGCAGCAGCGCCTCGATGAGCCTGATCGGGGAGTGAAGGTTCAGCTCCAGCACGCGCTCGGCGTTCGCCCACCCGCCGTCCGGATCGCCGAAGCGCGCGCGCCAGTTCGCGCCCGCGTTGTTCACCAGCAGGCCGAGCTCGCCGCCGAAGCGCTCCTCCACCGCGTCGCGCACGCGAGCGGGCGCGTCCTCGTCGGTCACGTCGAGCGCCAGCGTGCTCGCCCCGGGCAGCGACCGCGCCAGCTCCTCGAGCCTGTCCTCCCGGCGCGCCACCAGCAGCAGCCGCCAGCCGTCGCGCGCGAGCCGGCGTGCGGCGGCCTCGCCGATCCCGCTCGACGCGCCCGTGACCACGGCGTTGCGGCTCACGCGGCCAGCCGCTCCACGAGCGCGGCGGTCTCGCGCGCCATCCGCGAGCGCGGCACCACGAGGTCGAACCCGGCGCCCTCGGCCCGGGCCTTCGTCTCCACGTCCACATGCGAGTAGAAGCCGAGCGTGGCCGCGCCCTCCACCCCGCCGAGCTCGGTGCCGTCGTAGGAGTCGGCGGTGAGGTCCACAACCAGCACGTCGGCCGACGCGGCCGCGCCGCGCGCGGCGTCCTCGCGGTCGTAGCGGCTGACCTCGTGCCCGGCGGCAGCCAGGGCTCCCTCCACCTTCGACCCGAACAGCAGGTCGGGGCAGAGCAGGGCCACGCGCGCCATCACTGGGCCCGGCGGCGCCGGTGCTCCTGGCGCACCGACTCCGGGCGGCCCCACATCTGCGTGACCTCCACGCGGCCCACCCGCGCGTCGCGCATCGCCAGCTCGCCCTCGATCCCCTGCCCGTCGAGCACCGCGAGCGTGCCGTGCACCGTCTCCGGCGCGGCCGCATGGCCGAACTCGCGCGCCACGCGGATGCGCCAGTGCCAGTCGTACTTCGAGTACGGCTGGGCGTTCACCTGGACCATCAGGGACGCCGCCTCCACGTAGCGGTCCTCGTCGAAGATGCGCAGGTCGAGGTCGAGGTAGGTCCAGTCCGGCGGCAGCGACGACAGGACCCGGTCGTAGGAGTCGGCGAGCGGCAAGGGGCGAACGTTACCGCCGGGCTAGCCTTGGACGCAGTGATCGCGGCCTCCGAATACGAGCTGCTCCGCGAGGGGGCCGGAGTGGTCGAGCGAACGCGCGGCAAGCTCGTGCTCCGCGGCTCCGAGGCGGCCGACTTCCTCCAGGGCCAGGTGACGAACGACGTGGAGGGCCTCGCGCCGGGGACCGGCTGCTACGCGCTGCTGCTCAACCAGAAGGGGAAGGTGCGCGCGGACATGAGGATCCTTCGCGGCGCCGACTGGATCTGGATCGACTGCGCGAAGGGCGCGCTGCCCGTGATCGACCACATGATCCGGACCTACGGCATCGGCCGCGACATCCGCCCGGAGGACGTGACCGCCGCGCGCACGATCCGGTCGGTGCTCGGACCCGCGGCGCGCACCACGCTCGGCGTGGACGTGCCGGACGAGGAGCACTCGTTCGTGGATACCGGGGAGAGCCTTTACGTGGCCACCGACCAGGGCGTGGACGTGATCGTTCCCACCGGCCACGCGCTCGACGGAATCGAGCCGGTGTCCGCCGACGCCGCCGAGTGCCTACGGGTCGAGGCCGGCCGCCCCCGTTTCGGGATCGACTTCGACTCGGACACGATCCCGCAGGAGGCGGGCCTGAACGAGCGCGGAGTGAGCTTCTCCAAGGGTTGCTACGTGGGTCAGGAGACGGTCGCGCGCCTGCACTACAAGGGCAAGCCCAACCGTCATCTGCGCGGGCTGCGGCTCTCCGCGCCGGCCGCGCGCGGCGACGAGCTGCGCCTGGGCGAGCGGGTGGTGGGCGGCGTCGGGTCCGCCGCCGAATCGCCGCTGCACGGCCCGATCGCCCTCGCCCTCGTGCGGCGCGAGGCCGAGCCAGGGGCCACGGTGGAGGTCGGGACCTACGGTGTCACCGCGCAGGTGGTCGAGCTTCCGTTCCGAAGAATTCCGTAATGGCACGCTCAAGCCGCGCCTTTCGCCGTCCGACGCTGTTCTCAACGGGAAGCCGCTTGCCACTCCGACCGATCGTCATCCTCCTGGCCGTCCTCGCCACGGCGGCCCCCGCCGCGGCGGACCAGCGCGTGAGCGCCAGCAGCGCGGGCGCCCGCCAGGACGCGCGGGAGAGCCTCGCCAAGGCCAAGCGCCTGTTCGACGGGAACGGGGTGCACACGGGCAAGGAGCTCACCCCGGTCCTGAAGGACCTGGCCATCCACCTGAAGGCCCTGCCGGCGGCCGAGCAGCGCGAAGCCCGCGCGCTGCTGGCGCGGCCGAGCGCCGGCCAGGCGCAGGCCGGTGAGGACGCCTACTCGGCGAAGGCGACCGAGCACCGGCTCTGCAGCGAGCACTTCTGCATCCACTGGATCACGCGCGACGACGGCGCGGTCGACCCCGACGTGCCCCCGCTCGCCTCGAACGACGGCGACGACATCCCCGACTTCGTGCAGCAGATGAGCGGCGTCTTCGAGAACGTCTACAACGTGGAGAACGGGCAGATGAACTGGCGCCCGCCCACGTCCGACGGGACCCGCGGCGGCGATCTCAACAAGGTGGACGTGTACCTCAAGCAGCTCGGCGACCAGGGCATCTTCGGCTACTCCACGCCGGACCCGGGCCAGGACGGCAACTCGCAGTCCGCCTACCTCGTGATGGACAACGACTTCTCGCAGGCCGAGTACCCGCGCTACCCCAACCCGCTCCCGGCGATGGAGGTGACCGCGGCCCACGAGTACAACCACGTGCTCCAGTTCGGCTACGACGTTCTCCAGGACTCGTGGATGTTCGAGTCGACCGCCGTCTGGATGGAGGACCGGGTCTACAACGACATCAACGACTACGTCTCCTACCTCGCCCCGTGGGTCCAGCTCACCCAGGTCCCGCTCACGGCCTTCAACGCCGGCGACATGACCGACCCGCTCAACATCAAGGTCTACGGCGACGCCGTCTGGAACCGCTGGATCGACGAGCGCCTCGGCGCGAACACGATCCGGGGCGCCTGGGAGCGCTCGCTCCAGACCAAGCCGCCGTCGTTCGCGCCCGGCGCCTACGACGCCACGCTCCGCGCGCAGGGCAGCAGCTTCTTCGATGCCTTCACCAGCTTCGCGGCGGACACCGCCGAGTGGCGCTCCTCGGCCGGCGCGTTCCAGGAGGGCACCACCTGGCCCGACGTGCAGCGCGCCACGCGCACGAGCCTCGCCCCCGCGGGGCGCGGCGTGTCGGGGCGACTCGACCACACGAGCTTCGCCCTGGTGAACGTGACCCCCACGAACGACGCGAAGATCAAGCTGATCGCGTCGCTCCCGCGCGGCACACAGGGGGCGTTCGCTCTCGTGGGCCGCGAGGGCGATGCCGAGACCGGCACGCCCACCGTTCTGATGCAGCGCCTCCCCAGCGGCGGCCAGACCAGCATCGACCTCGAAAACCCCGGCCGCTTCTCCCGGATCACCGCGGTGCTCGTGAACGCCGACTCGACGCAGTCGGGCTTCTCGCAGTTCCTCGGCGACTGGGAGTTCGCGAAGGACGGCCAGGAGGTCCTCGCGCACGTGTCCAACGACTACGTCGCGCCCACCGTGCGCAGGCACTCGCCGAAGAGCGGCACGACGGTCTCGCCCAGGTCGCAGGTGATCATCAACTTCTCGGAGCCGATGGAGAACGTGACCGGCAACACGATCGGCCTGACCGCCGCCAACGGGCGCAAGGTCGCCGTGCGCGTGACCTACGACGCCAACAAGAAGCAGGCTCGGCTGATCCCGAAGAAGCCGCTCGCCGTTCGCACGCGCTACTCGGTGAAGATCGGCAGCACGGTGGTGGACGCCGGCGACAACGCGCTCGCCTCCACCGACCGCGGCTGGACCTTCTCGACCCGCAGCAAGTAGGGGGTAGTGCCGCCACGCCCAGCTTGGGTACGGCCGCCGCGTTCCGGGGTACCATGCCTCAACTCGCCGATCGCACGAGACGCGGGGACTGCGCATGACGACCTACATCGCGGATCAGAGGGCACGGAGGCTCGCCGAGATCGACGCACGTGAGCGTCAGGCGTGGGAGACGTACAGCGACAGCGTTCGCGGGCTCGAGGGCCGGGACTACGAGGAGACAGAGGATCAGTCGTGGGACCGCTTGCAGAGGAAACTCAGGGAACTCGAGGACGAGCGTCAGCTCGTCGCGGGCGCCTGAGCTCGGACAGCCCGCTACTCGGCGGACCGCTGGACACCGGAGCCGGGGCCGAGGAGCCGCGGTCGGCCACGGTCGCCTTCGACGCGCGCGACGATCCCCTCCACATCCCGGCCGCCGTGCCGCGCGACGAGGCCGAGGCGGACCCGCGCCTGCTCCGCGAGCTGATACCGCTCGCCGAGCCCGGCCGCGAGCTGGACGACTGGGGCCGCTCCGAGCGCGTCTTCTCGCTGATCGAGCCGCTGCTCAACTTCTACTACCGCTACTGGTTCCGCGTCGAGCAGGAGGGGCTCGACAACGTGCCCTCCGAGGGCGGTGCGCTGCTCGTGTCGAACCACTCCGGCGCGCTGCCGCCGGATGCGCCGATGATCATGCAGTCGATCCGCAACGAGCACCCCTCGCCGCGGCCGCTCTACATGCTCGGTGAGAACTGGTTCAAGGGCTACCCGGGCGTGGGCATGCTGGCCAACAAGATCGGGATGGTCTCGGCCCACCCCGCCAACGCGCAGCGGCTGCTGCGCGACGAGGGCCGGCTCGTGCTCGTGTTCCCCGAGGGCCAGAAGGGAACGCGCAAGCTCTACTGGCAGCGCTACCGCCTGCGGCGCTTCGGCCGCGGCGGGTTCGTGAAGACCGCGCTGCGCGCCGGCGTCCCGGTTGTGCCGGTTGCAGTTATCGGGGCGGAGGAGGCGATGCCGATATTCGCTCACGTGCCGGCGCTGCAACGACTGACCGGCCTGATCTACTTCCCCGTCAACCACGCGTTCCCCCACCTGGGGCTGGCCGCAGGACTCTTCTACATGCCCGCCAAGTTCAAGATCCGCTACCTCGAGCCCGTGCACTTCGACGGCTACGGGCCCGAGGACGCGGACGACATCGAGTTGGTCCAGTCGCTCGCCGAGGGAATACGCGAGCGGATCCAGCGCGAGGTCGATGACCTGATCTCCGCGCGTACGTCCGTGTGGTTCGGATAGGGTTCGCAAGGGGGATGTGGGGGATGACCAGAGTCGGAAGGACCCGTACCGCGGCGCTCCTCGCGGGGGTGATCGGCGTGCTCGTTCTCGCGGGCTGTGGCGGCGGCAAGGACTTCAAGAACAAGCCGCGCCCGCCGGCCACCGTTCAGCTGAGCGGAGTGATCACCGACCGCGGTGTCTCGGTCGAGCCCCGCACGATCGGCGCAGGGCCGATCATCCTGATCGTCTCCAACCAGACGCAGCAGGCGCACACGGTCACGCTCGACGGCCCCAGCGGCACCGAGGAGGTCGGCCCGATCAACCCGCTCGACACGGGCCGGATCCAGCACAACCTGGACCAGGGCTCGTACGAGATCCGGGCGGGCTCCGACCGCGCGACCGACAAGCCGATCCAGCCGGCCAAGCTGAACGTCGGCCCCCCGCGCCCGTCCTCGTCGGGCGACGTACTGCTGCCGTAGCGCGCGCCGTGCGCCGGTGCCGGGCCGCGGGTCGGTGCCGCGCCTAGACCAGGCTGGTCTGGGCGGGATCGACGTAGACGGCGTCGCCCTCCGCAGCGGCTGCGGGCGCTGAAGCCTCCGCGCCCGGAGGCTCGCCCTCGCGCGCGGCCCCCGCGGCCGCCAGCGCGTCGATCTCACGCAGCTGCTGGCGCACGGTGCTCTCCATCG
This sequence comes from Thermoleophilaceae bacterium, assembly GCA_034663685.1. Taxonomy (GTDB): domain Bacteria; phylum Actinomycetota; class Thermoleophilia; order Solirubrobacterales; family Thermoleophilaceae; genus AC-37. Next base: position 4,888 of record JAXDJC010000169.1, on the reverse strand, counting down.
TCTCGATCAGCGTGCTCGCCTTGCCGATCCGGTTGGTCGCCCCGGTGAGCTCCGACTTGATCGCCTTCGTGCCCTCCATGACGGCGAGCGCGCGATCGGCGGCGTCGCGGATCGCGGCTGAGTCGACCTCGCCCTCGTCCGCGCGGGTCATCAGCACGCGGGCGCGTGCGAGCGAGTATGCGATCTCGAGCGCCAGCGGCGTGTCCTCGTCCGGGTCCCACGCGACGAGCAGCTTGTCCCCGTTGTACTCGCGCAGCGCGCGCGTCTTGGCCGGCAGCTTCTCCTCGCTCGAGAAGACCATCACCGCGAAGTCGGCGTCGCGCTCCTCGAGCGCGCGGTCGAGCTCGCGCATCGCGTCCGGCTTGGACGGCCGGCGGTTCTTCGCCTCGAACACGATCCGCCCGCGCGCAGGCCCGCGGCACGCGTCGAGGTGCACGATCACGTCGCCGGTCTTGCCGGTGGCCCCGGTGAGGTCGCCGACGGCGTCGCAGTCGTCGCCCTGCGCGGCGGCGATCGCCTCGAGCGCCTCCGCCACGGCCTCCTCGAACACGCGCCCCTTGGCCGTGCCGCGCTCGCGCTCGGCGTCGACCTCCTCGAGCTTCTGCTTCTCGTCGCGCAGCGCCTGGAGCTCGACCTTGAGCGCGCTGAGCTGCTCGGTGAGCGCGGTCAGGTTCTTGTCCTGGCGCTCGCCGGCCTCGCCAAGCGCACGCAGCGTGCCGGCCTTGAAGTCCGCCAGCGGGTTCTGCCCGTCGGCTGAGGAGAACTGCCGCAGCAGGTCCTCGCGCGAGCGCGTCATCACCTCCGTGATCACGTCCTTGACGCGGTTCTGCACGGCGCCCGAGCTCTCGTCGGAGAAGTGCTTCTCGAGCGCCTTGGTCAGGTGGCCGCTCTCGGGGCCGAAGACCTTGTCCATCTGCTTCTCGAGCTGCTCGCCCGCCTCGCGCGCGCGCTCTGTGAACGCGGCCTCGACCTCGCGGGAGACCTTGTCGAACTCGCTGCGCACGAAGTCGGCGTTGGCGCCGGCCTGCTCGCGATCGAGCACCCGCGCGCCGATCTCGATCGCGTCGACGACCGCCTTGGCGGCGTCCTCCCCCGCCTCCTCGCGCTCGTGGACGAGGCGCACGGCGCACTCGTCCTGCACGATCAGGCCGTCGACGACCAGCCGGTCGCCGACCGTTCGGACGCTTGCTGCTCTCAGTGGTGTAGCGGCTTCCATCGCAGCGAATCACGGTAAGCGGCGTCTCGGACGGAGTGATCGAACTCACACTGGCTGAGCGGCCAAACGCCAACGCCTTTGCAATACTTGCGCCTATGCAAGCAACGACCACGAGCGGTGCGCCGAGCGCCAGGCCCACCGCCCTCGCCGCCGACATGAACGCCCTCTTCAAGTACGTGATCCGCCACCACGGCGGGGACTTCTTCGAGACCGTCGGCGAGCTCGGCCTCTCGTTCACCCAGGTGCGCGTGCTCTCGCTGCTCGCACGCGATATCGAGCGAGCCACCCTCGGCGAGCTGGGCGAGCGCCTCCAGCTCTCCCTTCCCACAGTGAGCCGCGCGGTGGAGGGGCTGGTGAAGCGTGGCTACGTGACGCGCGCCGAGGATGCCGAGGACCGCCGCTTCAAGCAGGTGGCCGCAACCGGCGAGGCCCTCGACCTGATGGAGCGACTGATGGAGCTGCGCGTGGCGGGCTTCGCCGAATTCGCCGAGACCCTGGACCCCACCGAGCGCGAGCGGCTCGCCGCGGCGCTGGCGCCGATCGTGGCCCGCGACGACGTCGCGGCCATGCGCACCCCGACGAGGAAGGCCCGCTGATGCCCGACCGGCTGCGACTCAACGAGGACAACCGCAAGTGGTGGACGCTCGCGGCCATGTGCTTCGCGCTGTTCATGATCATGCTCGACAACACCGTCGTGAACGTGGCGCTGCCTTCGATCCAGAAGGACCTCGGGGCGTCGCTCTCGGCCCTCGAGTGGACGGTCAACGCCTACACGCTCACCTTCGCCGTCCTCCTCGTCACCGGCGGCCGGCTCGGCGACATCTACGGCCGCCGGCGCATGTTCCTGTTCGGCGTCGTGGTGTTCGCGCTCTCGAGCGCCGCGATCGGCTTCGCGCCCACGCAGAGCTCGCTCGTGGCCGGCCGCGCCGTCCAGGGCATCGGCGCCGCGTTCATGATGCCCGGCACCCTCTCGATCATCTCCAACACGTTCCCGCCCGCGGAGCGCGGCCGCGCGATCGGCACCTGGGCGGGCGTCTCGGCCCTCGCCCTCGCGCTCGGCCCGGTGGTGGGCGGCGCGCTGGCCGAGCACGTCTCCTGGCGCGCGATCTTCTTCCTCAACCTCCCCGTGGCCGCCGGCGCGGTGGCCGTCACGCTGTTCGCCGCGCGCGAGTCGTACGACCGCACCGTGGCCCGCACCGTCGACTACGCGGGCATCGCCACGATCTCGACCGGCCTGACCGCGCTCGTGCTCGCGCTCGTGGAGGGCAACCAGTGGGGCTGGGGCTCGTTCGAGATCGTCGCCCTGTTCGTGCTCGCGGCCGTCGCGCTCGTCGCGTTCGTGCTGGTCGAGCTCCACGGCAAGCGCCCGATGGTGGAGTTCGAGTACTTCCGGTCGCGTTCGTTCCTGGGCGCCAACGCCGTCGCTTTCATCGTCTCCTTCGCGATGCTCGCCATGTTCTTCTTCATGGCGCTGTACATGCAGAACATCCTCCAGTACAGCCCGCTCGAGGCCGGCATCCGCTTCCTCCCCAGCACCGTGGTCATCATCTTCGTCGCGCCGATCGCCGGCCGGCTGGCGGATCGCATCGGCCCGCGCCCGCTGATGTCGATCGGCCTCGCGTGCGCGGCCGGGGCGCTCTACATGCAGTCGCGGGTGACCGTCGACACCACCTACTCCGACCTCCTCCCCGCGTTCTCGCTGATGGGCCTCGGCATGGGGCTCACCATGTCGCCGATGTCCACGGCCGCGATGAACTCGGTCAGCCCCGACAAGGCCGGCGCGGCCTCAGGGATCCTGTCGATGTTCCGCATGGTGGGCGGCACCTTCGGCGTGGCGGCGATCGGAGCGCTCTTCCAGAGCCTTGCCCACGACCGCGTGGTCTCCGCGGCGCACGCCGCGGGCCTCCCCCGCTCGATGGACCACGAGCTCGTGCAGAACCTCGGGTCGGGCCGCGTCCAGCAGATCGCACACCAGCTCGATCCCGCGGCCGCCGCCCGCCTCGGCGAGGGGATGAAGGCGGCCTTCGTGCACGCCCTCGGCGGCGCGCTCACGCTCTCAGCCGCGGTCGCGGCCTGCGGGTCGGTGATCGCGCTCGTGCTCGTGGAGCGCAAGTCGGCGCTCCGCAAGGCGGACCCGGCGCGCACGCCCGAGGCCGCGGAGCCGGTCGCGGCGGGGTAGCCGCCCGCCCCACTCCCGGTACCATCCTCCGGCTCCCAAGCGACCCCCGGAGGTTCGATCCACAGCATGGCCGTTGACCTGAAGAACGTGACCGACGTCGACGCCGAGCCCGGCACGCTGCCCAAGACGATGGCGGCCTGGGTCATCCGAAAAGAGCGCGAGGGCGAGCCGACCGACGCGTTCCAGCTCGAGGAGATCGAGGTGCCGGAGCCCGGCGCGCTCGAGGTGGTGGTGCGCGTGATGGCCGCCGGCGTGAACTACAACAACGTCTGGGCCGCCATGGGCAAGCCCGTCTCCGTGTTCCGCTCCCACCCGGACGAGGACCACCACATCGGCGGCTCCGACGCCTCTGGCATCGTGTGGAAGACGGGCCCCGGCGTCACGCGCTGGCAGCCCGGCGACGAGGTCATCATCCATTGCAACCAGGCCTCCTACGAGGACCCGGAGGTGCACGGCCTCGACCCGCTCGCCGCGCCGAGTCAGAAGATCTGGGGCTACGAGACCTCCTGGGGCTCGTTCGCGCAGTTCACCAAGGTCCAGGCCCAGCAGCTCATCCGCAAGCCGCAGAACCTGACCTGGGAGGAGGCCGCCTCCTACGGGCTGACCTACTTCACCGCGTACCGGATGCTGATCACCCGCTGCAACATCCAGGCGGGGGACCGCGTGCTGATCTGGGGCGCCGCCGGCGGCCTCGGCGTGTTCGCAACGCAGCTCTGCGCGATGGCGGGCGCGCTCTCCTGCGGCGTGGTGTCCTCGGCGGAGAAGGGCGCGCTGCTCGAGCAGCTCGGCATCACGGGCTGGATCGACCGGGGCGACCACGCCGGGATGATGCGCAGGGGTGGCGAGTCGCCCGACGAGGAGAAGGCGCGCTTCAAGGAGTCCCGCGCGTTCGGCAAGGCGGTCAAGGAGATCCTCGGCGGCTCGCCCGACATCGTGTTCGAGCACGTCGGCCAGGCCACCTTCCCCACCTCGGTGTTCGTGGTCAAGCCGTTCGGCAAGGTCGTGATCTGCGCCGGCACGACGGGGTTCAACCTCGACTTCGACGTGCGCTACCTCTGGATGCGCCAGAAGGAGATCATCGGGTCGCACTTCGCCAACGCGTACGAGTGCACCAAGGCCAACGAGCTGATCGAGTCGGCCGCGATCCGGCCGGTGCTCTGGCGAACGATGGGCTTCGACGGCGTGGCCGAGGCGCACCAGATCATGAAGGAGAACAAGCACCTCGGCAAGATCGCGATCCTGGTCGGAGCCGAGGAGACGGGCCTGGGCAAGACCGCCGAGGGACCGGGCGCGATCTACGCGGAGGTCGGTGCCTGATGAAGTCCGAGGAGACGATGATCTTCATCCTCTGGCACGCCAACCCGTTCCGCGGGGACAAGTTCGAGGACGCCTGGACGCCCGCCGCCCGGGCCGCCCTCGACTACGGCGCCAGCTCGTGGGCGTTCATCCGCTCGAAGGACGATCCGCTCGACTTCATCCAGATGGCGTCGTTC
>JAXDJC010000293.1:0-2660 GCA_034663685.1 Thermoleophilaceae bacterium | reverse complement strand
CAACCAGCCAGTCAGCCAGAGATCGGGTATTCCGACAATATGGTCGGAATGGAGGTGGGTCAGGAACACGGCTGTTACCTGACCTAAGGGAATATGGAGTTGCCAGAAACGCACGGATGCGCCACGGCCGCAGTCAATCAGGAGCTTTTCGGCTCCGGCCTCCACAAGAGTACTCGGGCCCGACCGGTCACTAATGGGAATGGGGCTGCCTGTACCCAGCAGGGTGACCCGAAAGTTCTGTGCCGATATAGCAGAGGAACACAACAGGAGAAGCAGAGGTCCTTTGACGGCAAACCTGCACGCTGTAGTCATTTCAAGCTCCCGGTTGGATCCAGAGATAGACAAGTTTAAACACGGAGCTGAAGAATCCATATTTTGAACTGTTTACGCACGAATCAGCGATCACATCAACCCATTGACTTTGGCCCGCTGTTCATATGAAATTACTGGTGGCCTGTTCCCATTCAGCTCTGGAGGATCTAATGCGCGTGATAGCTCTGTCTGCCATCGCTTTTTGTGTGCCGCTCGCGGCGCAAACCATAGACTTTGAAAAACAAGTCCAGCCGCTGCTCGCAGAAAAATGCTACGCGTGCCACGGAGAAGAAGTTCAGCAGTCCGGTCTCCGGCTTGACAAACGGCAGAACGCCATGCGCGGAGGCGATTATGGCCCCGTCATTATTGCCGGCAAGAGCGCTGAAAGCAAGCTGATCAAACGCGTCATCAACGGTGACGGAGGCATGCAGATGCCCCCTACCGGCGCGCTGTCTGTCGCTGAAATCAATGTTCTCAAAGCCTGGATCGACCAGGGCGCCGAATTCCGCACGGAACTGAAGGCGGAAGCGCCGCCCAAGCCTGTTGATCCGAAAGTTACCGCCCTTATTGCCGCTGTCCGCTCCGGCACAACAGCCGAGGTGGCGAAAGCAATCGCAGCGGATCCGGAACTGCTCAAAGGAAAAGACAATGGCGGATCCACGCCGCTCCACCATGCGGTGGGTTTTGCGCCTCCCGCGACAGTGAAGTTGCTGCTGGACAAAGGCGCCGACGTGAATGCGAAGAATCGCCGGGCCTCCACTCCTCTCCACTGGGCGATCCCCGACGAAGCCAAGGTTCGGCTGCTGATGGAACGCGGCGCGAACATTAACCCGAAGCAGGCCGACGGACGCACACCTCTGTATATAGCGGCCTCTGCCGCGAACGATAATGCGATCCTCCGCCTGTTGCTGGAAAAGGGCGCCGATCCGAACCTTGCCACGGCAAACGGACAAACACCGCTTATGGTCGCTTCCGGCCGGGGCGACGACGAAGCGATGCGCCTTCTGATCGACAAGAAGGCCGACGTTCAGGCGAGGAGCGGAACCGGAGCAACGGCTCTTATGGGCGCGTCGGGAAGCCGTATCCCGCGTGCGGTCGAGTTGCTGATTGCGAAGGATGCGGACGTCAATGCCCTGACCAAGCGCCAGGAATCGGCGCTCGCCAACGCGGCAACGGCGGGCGTTGAAGAATCGGTCAAGCTTCTGCTGGACCATGGCGCCAAAGTGAACGTGCCGGATGACCGTGGGTACTCGCCGCTGATGTACGCCGCCGCTTCCGAAGCCATGCCCGCCGGGATCGTGAAAATGTTGCTGGCGAAAGGCGCCGATGTGAATGCGACAGGGGAAGGCGAGACGCCGAAGACACTCGCCGCAAAGAGGGGCGACACCGAGGTGGCACGCCTTTTGGGCGTGTCAGCGGAAGAACGCAAACAGGGTGGCGTTGCCCCCTTGCCATCCGCCATCGCCTCCGAACGGCCCCTGTCTGAGGCCGTCCAGAAGGCTCTTGCCCAACTCGAAAAGCAGAGCCATGTTTTCATCCGCACAGCCGGATGCAATTCCTGTCATGCGCAGGATCTCCCCTCGGCCGCCGCAGCGTTGGCACGAGATCGGGGTCTGCCCGCTCCCAAAGAAATTGTGCAGCTATCGGAATCGATGAATGGGGAAACGCCGGAGCGGTACATGGATCTGATTGCTCCCAGCATCGCCAGCGTGGGTTGGGAAATGTTCGACCGCTCCCTCAACCACACGCCACGCGACGGATATACCGACGCGACTTTGCATTACCTCCGCGCCATGCAATCGCCTGAAGGTTATTGGAAAGGACCGGACGGGCGGCGTCCGCCAATGAACTCGGGCGATCTGCAAACCACGGCGCTGGCAATTTACGCCCTCCAGAAGTTTACGCAACCCTCCGACCGGGCCCAGACCGAGGCCGCTATCGCCCGTGCCTCCGCCTGGCTCGCCAAAGTGCAGCCGGACACCACCCAGCAGCGCGCCTTCCATCTGCTGGCGCTTGCCTGGGCGAATGCCTCCCCGGCTCTGGTAGAACACGCCGCGCACACGCTCGCGGCCACGCAGCGCGCCGATGGCGGCTGGAATCAGTTGCCCGGTATGGGCTCCGATGCTTACGCCAGCGGGCAGGCGCTTTTCGCCCTGAATACCGCAGCCAAAATGCCGCCCTCCGATGCCGTTTATCAGAAGGGCATCCATTATCTGCTCCGCTCCCAGGCGTCGGACGGATCGTGGCACGTGAAGACCCGATCCATCTGGATTCAGCCGTATTTTGACAGCGGCTTCCCTTACGATCACGACCAGTGGATTTCCGCTGCAGGAACAGCGTGGGCCTCC
>JAXDJC010000053.1:0-2800 GCA_034663685.1 Thermoleophilaceae bacterium | reverse complement strand
TGACCGGCGGTTCCGCCGGAGCCGGCTCTGTCCCCGCGGGCGCCTCGTCCGCCACCACCCGCAGCAGGGCGTCGACGATGCGCGGGTCGAACTGCCTCCCCGAGTTCGCGAGCATCTCCTCCAAGGCCACGTGATGCGGCAGCGCCTGGCGGTACGCGCGGTTCGTGCGCATCGCATTCCACGCGTCGCAGCAGGCGATGATCCGGGACTCGAACGGGATCGCCTCGCCCGCGAGGCCGTCGGGATAGCCGCCGCCGTCCCAGCGCTCGTGGTGTGAGCGCACGATCTGCCCGACGGTTCGCATGAACCCGCCGACGCGCTCGAGCATCCGCTGGCCCTCGATGGTGTGGGTCTTGATGATCCGCCACTCGTGCGGGTCGAGCTTGCCCGGCTTGTTGATGATCTCCTTCGGGATCGCGACCTTCCCGACGTCGTGCAGCAGCGCGCCGAACTCGAGGTTGCGCAGGCGGTCGGAGTCGAGCCGGAGGTCGGAGGCGACCTCGAGTGCCAGCCGCACGACGCTCTTGCAGTGCTCGCCGGTGTAGCCGTCGTCGGCCTCCACCACGTCGCCCAGGACGAGCGCGGTGCCCTGGTACGCGTTCTTCAGCTCGATCATGCTCTCGAGCCGCGCGTGCCGCTCGCGGGCGAAGAATCCGAACACGCCGAGGAGGGGCAGCAGTCCGAGCGCCACGACGGGCCGATCGTGCACGGCCCCGGCGACGAGGACGGCGACCGGCGACAGCGCGGCGTCGACCCCGTAGATCCAGGTCTCGCGGAGCCGCTCGCCAAGAGTTGCCTCGGAGAGCATCGCGTCCCGCGCGCTCCAGACGGCGAAGTCGACGGCGAACTGGGCGACGAGCGCCACGACGAGCACGCCGACGCCGGCGCGCCACGCGTCCGTCCCCCACGCCGCGAGCACCGCGGCCGGCCCGATGGCGAACCAGGAGTTCCCGAGCGCGTGCAGGAGCCGGCCCGGGCGCATCCGGCGCCTGGCGACCTCGGGCAGGCCGGCCACCACGAGCGCCAGCGCGACGGCCAGCGGCGCGACCGCCACCGGGACGACGAAGAGGAGCGGAACGAACCCCAGCTGAGTCGGGACCGTGAACCCGGAGGCGACGTGGAAGCGCACCCGCACGGCCACCGCGAGCACGAGCACGCAGAGCACCGCCGGGAGCGCGTCGAACGCATGCGGGGGACGCGCCACGAACAGGGCCGCCACCGCCGCGAGGAAGCCCGAGGCGACGAGGATCTCGGTGGTGCGCTCCCTGCCGGCAAGCGGCTTCTGGTCGCGCTCGAGCGTCTCCGCGAGCAGGTCCTGCTCTCCGACTGTCGGGTCGAACGACATATCACCGTCTCAATCGGCGTCCGGCGCCGCGCTCTTGACCCGAAAATGCACGCGGGCCCCGCGCCAGGACTGGCCGCGGGGCCCTGCGGGTCCCAGACTCCGTCGTGCTCCTACCTCATGTGCGGATCGACGTAGACGTCATCGATCGTCCAGTGCCCGGCCGAGTCGGCCGGGGAGAACCGGAAGGCGATCACGGTCCGGCTGAGCGACAGCGTCGCGAGCAGGTTCTGGACCGTGAGCTGCGTGACGCCGGTCGGCGACCAGTTCGCGCCGCCGCCGATCGTGCCCACGCGGGCCTTCTGGAGGCCGCCGAGCAGGCCGGGGTAGTAGACGTCGATGTTGAGGCGCGACGAAGACGAGCCGGTGTTCCGCGCGAAGAAGCGGAGCGTCGGCTTGTAGATGTTCGCGCACACCGCCATGCTCGTGGCCGAGCTGCCCGCGGGCAGGCTGAGCGACGAGCTGTCGTCCGCAGCGGTGACGTTGAAGCTCTCGTTGCCGCCGACGCGACCGGCGCCGCCGGTCGTGCCCCACGGGATGCCGCCGGCCTCGAAGTCGCCGCCCGGCACGAGCACGTAGTTGTTGTCGTCGCCGAACTGGGCGAACGGCTGGGTGAAGGTCTCGCCGCTGCAGCTTCCGGGCAGCAGTGAGAGGACGTTTGCCTCGGCGGCCGGAACGGCGGCGAGAGCAACGGCACATGAGGACAGCGCCACAGCGAAGGCGACGCGGATACGGGTATTCATCTGGGACCCCCCATCGTTGACAGGAGGCTGGCGGCCGAGCTATCTCGTGCTGAGACCTCTAGCTTTGCGTCCCCGCCTCGCGGCGGGTTTGCCAGGAGCAGCCATTTGACTTGCTCCTGGTCTCGTCCCTGGGACCCATCGCGTTGAGAGCCGTTCGCAACCGGTGGACAGATGATGGACGGACGCGGTGTACCCCTGCCGGGCGCGCCCGGAATATGCGCCAACACCGCCCGCCTATTGGGGGACGGTCAGGGCGGGCCGATAACCCGGGACAGGGCCGCGCGCACGCGCGTGGCCGGATCGATGAGACTCCGTCGCCACACGCTGGCAGCCACTGCTCGCACGCCACGAGCGGACGACGCCATGGCGCGGGAGGCGGGCGAGCGGATGCAGGCGATCTCCGTCCTCTTCCTGGCGGGCGCGACGATCGGGCTGATCTCCCTCGCCCTCCCCCACTCGAGCCAGGCGAACACCGGCGCCCTGCTCCTGAACATCGGCGCGGCGTACGGCGGCGCCGCGGCCGCGTGGCTCCTCCGGCGCCGCCTGCCGCCCTGGTTCGCGCACGTGTTCGCCGTGTCCGGCACGCTCGTCGTGACGCGGGCGATCTACTACAGCGGCGACGCGGCCAGCTACTACGCGATCTGGTACGCCTGGGTCGCCCTCTACGCGTTCTACTTCTTCACGCGTCCGCGGGCGGTGCTGCACCTGGCCCTTA
>JAXDJC010000037.1:0-19155 GCA_034663685.1 Thermoleophilaceae bacterium | reverse complement strand
TTGCCGTGCTCAGCCTCGCCCTTGCCGGCGGGGTCTCGGCCCTCGCGGCCACCACGCCGCCGACCACGGTCGCGATCAGGGCGGTCACGTCGCAAAAGGTGGTCATCAACCGCTACGTGCAGGATGGTCTGCGCTGGCAGCGGGACGACTACACCGTCAAGTCAGGTGGCACGATCCACCTCATCCAGCTCGCCGCTGACGAGGGCCCGCACTCGTTCTCGATCGTGAACCCGAAGGACGCCCCGAAGACCCTCAAGCAGCTCAACGACTGCAAGATCTGCAAGACGCTCTCCGACGCCCACGGCGCCGACCCGAACCAGCAGGGGCCGCCCAAGTTCAACTTTCTGGAGAACGGAACGGGACAGGACACCGCTCCGAACGTCGATCGCCCCGGCGACTCGGCAATCTTCGGCAATGCGAAGGGCGACACCCAGGACCTCAAGGTGACGGCCCCCAAGGGCAAGAACCTGTACTTCATGTGCATCATCCACCCGCAGATGCAGGCGATGGTCCACGTCCGCTAGGGGAAAGTTGACGAAGCAGACGATCGCGAGGGCCCTGGCGTGCGCCGGGGCCCTCGTGCTTTTCAGCGCGGCGCCGGCCGCCGCGAGGGTGCGCGACTTCTGGGTCGCGGCGGTACCCACGGCCTGGAACGTGGCGCCCAACGGCCGCGATGCGATCTCCGGGATGGAGGTGGATCCCTCCGAGGCGATCTTCCCGACGGTGGTCTACCGCCGCTACAGCCCCGGCTGGCGCAAGCCGCTCGCCAACTCCGCTCGCTCGAGCTCGGACGGCACGCTGATCCCGGGGCCGCTGATCCGCGCGCGCGTGGGCGACCAGATCCGGATCCACTTCAAGAACAAGGACATGCTGCGCAGCGACCCGCACTCGATGCACTTCCACGGGGTCCACTACCCGCCCAGCTCGGACGGCGCGTACGTGCCCGGCTTCTCGGGGGGCGACGCGGAGGTCAAGCCCGGCAAGACCTGGACCTACCACCTGACCGCCGGCCGCGACTCGGCCGGGGTCTGGCCCTACCACGATCACTCGCCCTCGATGGACGACTCGATCCACGGCGGGCTGTTCGGGATGCTGTCGATACTCGGCGCGCGGGAGCGGGCGCCCGATCGTGAGTTCCAGGTGGTCTTCTCGCCGTTCGGCAAGAACTTCATGGCGATCAACGGGCGTGCCTTCGTGGGCAACACGCCGGTGTACCGCGCGAAGGTGGGCGAGACGGTCCAGTGGGACGTGATGGCGATGGGCTCGGACTTCCACACGTTCCACGTGCACGGGCACCGCTGGCGCGCGCCGGGGGGCGTCACGCGGGACACCCAGACCGTGGGGCCGGCGGAGAGCTTCCGCTTCCGCTGGCGCGAGACCGCGCCGGGCACGTGGCTCTATCACTGCCACGTGGAGGACCACATGATGCGCGGGATGATCGGGCTCTACCGGGTCTCGCGATGAGACGCGCGGCCGCGGCGGCGCTGGGCTCGCTCGCTGCGGTCCTGGTCCTCGGGGCGGCGACCGCCTCGGCGGCCACGCTCCCGGTGGACCTGCGCTTCCAGGAGTTCGCTCCCTCGCACCTCGACGCCCTGCCCGGCGACGCGGTCGAGTGGACCAACGTGAGCGAGCGCCGGCACACCATCACGGCCGACGACGGGTCCTTCGACTCCGGCAACGTGTTCGGCGGGGACCGCTTCACCCAGGCGTTCGGCACGACCGGGTTGCACGCGTACCACTGCACGGTCCATCCGGGGATGACCGGCGAGGTGGACGTGCGCCGGGTCACCTTCGGCTCGGTGCCGAGCGCCGCCATCCCGGTCGGGCGCCGCGTGGACCTCAACGGCCGGACCGCCGATCCGGGCGCTCCGGTGACGATCGAGCACGACACGGGCGGCGGCTTCGCCGCGATCGCGACGGCCTGGCCCGCGGCGGACGGGTCGTGGAGCGCCGCGGTGACGGCCGACAGGACCGGTGAGTACCGGGCGAAGGTGGGCGCCGAAGCAAGCGTCAGCCGCACCGTGCTCGTGACCGACCGGCGCCTGCACGTGCGAGCGACGCGGGGCGGCGTGCAGGTGATGGTCTCCCCGGCTGCGCCCGGTGCCCGGGTGCTGCTCCAGCTCGACCTGCGCGATCGCTTCGGCTGGTGGCCGGCCGCGGCCGGCCGGCTCGACTACCTCTCGCGGGCGGACTTCCGCGTGCCCGGCTCCGCCCGCGCGCGCGTGGTCCTGGTCGGGCCGGACGGCTGGAGCCCGGTGGCCACCAGCAGGGTGGTGCGGGTGCGGCGCCGCTGAGGGCGCCGGGCGCTCGGACTCAACTGCGGCTGGGGAGGAAGCGGGCCCGGAGGGGGGCGAATCTCTCCACCGTCCTGACTTAGTGGGCTAATGGCCCATCAACCCAGGACAGTGGAAGAAAGAGTCGCGCGGCTCGCCGCCGAGGAGTGGGGCGTGTTCGAGGACCAGGGCTACATGCGGGCCGAGCTGGGCGAGCTGCTGGCGTGAGGGGGGGCCGGCAGCATCGATGCAAGCCAGGTTGCAGCTCCTGGGTGCCGACCTGACCCACTTCTACACTTCCGCGCTTCGCAGGTCTGCCGAATCCGGCCCCAATGGGTTGGAGCGGGGGAACCACAGGTCGCCGCAAGGGCGGCCGGGGGCGAATCCGGGCACTGCCGCCCGGTAGCGCGAGAGCGCGAGCCCGTCAGCTAACCCCGTAGGCCCGAGCAGGGGAGCCCGAGCCGTGCGACGTTCATCGCCGCGCAGTCGTGACAGCCATGTACGCAATCGTCCCGCGGCCTGGATCGCCGCGATCGCGATCGTGCCGGTCGCCGGCCTCGGAGCGGGCGCCGCGCTCGGCGCGATGGACGCGTACCAGGGGCCCAACCGGGCGGACACCACCGCACTCGTGGCCGTCTCCAAGACCGCGAGCGCGGTGCGCGCGGCCCCCAGGCGCAAGCGCGCGCCGAGCCGCGCGCCGAGCGACAGGCTCAGCTGGCCGCTGCGCGGGGCGATCACCGGCCGCTTCGGCGAGCAGCGCGCGGGCCACGTGCACGCCGGGATCGACATCCCCAAGCCGGAGGGCACTCCGATCAAGGCCGCCGGCGCCGGCCGCGTGATCGCGGCCGGGCCCGAGGACGGCTACGGCAACTACGTGTGCATCGCGCACGTCAAGCTGAGCACCTGTTACGCGCACATGTCGCGCATGCACACCAGGCAGGGCGCGCGCGTCAGGCGCGGCGAGGTGATCGGCTACGTGGGCAACACCGGTACCAGCGAGGCCGTCCACCTGCACTTCGAGGTGCGGCGCGGCACCCGCGAGTGGGGCCAGCCGCTCGACCCCTTGAAGTACCTGCCGGGCGCCTAGCGCTCGCCGGCCAGCGCCGGCTCGGGCGCGGCCGCCGCCACTACCGGCGCGCCGGCGTGCACGCCCGGTCGCGTGCGGCTCGCCCTGAGGTAATGCAGTGCGCCCAGCGGGACAGCGACCGCCGCCGAGAGGTAGTGCAGCGCGTGAAGTCCCACTCCCGCAGCCGCGCCCGCGGGCCCCATCCGTCGGGACAGGAGGGAGTAGAAGTGGACGTTGGCGGCGGTGGCCACGGACCCGGCCGCGAGCGCCGCGCCCGGGCGCCGGGCCAGCAGCGCGCCGGCTGCCGAGACCCACGCCGCCGCGGCCAGCCGGTGACGGCGCGAGAGGTTCAGCTCGCCGGGCAGCTCGCGACGGCGGATCAGCAAGGCGACCCACGGCACGCCGCGCCGCATCACGTCGGTGTGAACCATCGAGGCGAGCGTCCAGCCCTTGAGGTGCTTGCCGAGAAGGTCGGCGTCGAGCTCCACGCGCGCGCCGCCCGCGGCAAGGCGCATCCCCAGCTCGACGTCCTCCATCGAAGACACCGTGAAGCTCTGCGCGTCGAAGCCGCCGGCGGCTTCGAACGCGTCGCGGCGAATCGCGCCGAGCCCCGACCAGAAGCTGCCGATCGGGCCGGCCGACTCCTGGTGCACGTGGTGGTGGAGCAGGTTGCGGAAGCGCGAGACCACGCCGCGCTCCGCGGGGTCGTCGTCGTAGGAGCCGATCACGCCGACCAGCTCGGGGTCCCGCTCGAGCGCCGCGCGGATGCGGGTGAACGCGTCGGGGTGCACGGCCACGTCGGAGTCCACGAATACGAGCACGTCGCCGGTCGCACCGCGCGCGCCCTTGTTACGGGCCGCGGCGGGGCCCGGTCCGTCGCCGTTCGTGTCGTAGACCACGATCAGCTCGTCGGGGCCGTCGGCCGCGGCCGCGATCGCAGCGCGACAGCGGTCGAGCGTCGGCGGCGCGTCGGTGGCGGGGACGATCGCGCTCAGGCGCAGCACGTGAGCGAATGTAGCGGCGCTCGAGCGGGCCGGCGGCGCCGGGTTGTGCGAGCGTGCCAGTCCGGTCGCTCGCTAACGTGGCCGCCGTGCCGGCAGCCCTTCCCCGCGCCGACCCGGCGCGCGTCGCGATCTCGCTGCGGGGCCACCCGGCGTGCGTCGCGATCTCGCTGCGGGCCCAGGAGTTCGCGCGCGGGCGCCCGCGCGCGCGCGAGGCAAACCGCTCGGGCGACCAGGGAGCGCGCGCGTGATGGCCCGCCCCGCCCCGCTCTCCCCATCGCGCCAGCGCCCGTCCGCGCGCGACGTGCTCGCCACGCTCACGATCTCCGACCTCCGCGCGCGTTACGGACGTGGGCCGTGGCGGCTCGTCAAGTGGCTGCTCGACCCGTTCGCGCTCGTCGGCGTCTACCTGCTGCTGGTCACCGTCGTGCTCGACCGCCCCAACCGCGCGACCGGCCTCAGCCTCGCGTGCGCCGTGATCCCGTTCCAGCTCCTGATGATGACGATCATCAACGCGCTCGACTCCGTCGTCTCGCGCACCGCGATCATCCAGAACATGGGCTTCCGGCGCGCGCTGATCCCGCTGGCGTCGTTGGCCACCGAGTCGACCGCGTTCGCCGCGAGCCTGCTCCTGATCGCGCTGATGATGGCCGTCTACGCCGTCGCGCCCACCACCGCGATCGTCTGGCTGCCGCTGGTGCTCGCGCTCAACCTCGCGCTGGCCGCCGCCGCCGCGTTCCCGGCCGCGCTGATCGGAGTCTGGCTGCCCGACCTGCGCACCTTCGTGGTCAGCGCGGTGCGCACGCTGTTCTTCGTGGCGCCCGGGCTCGTGGCGATCGACAAGATCACCGGCGACGCGCACGACCTCGTGAAGATCAACCCGCTCTCGGGGTTGTTCGAGGCCTACCGCGACGCCCTGCTCTACGGGCACGCGCCCGACGCGTGGGAGCTGCTGATCCCGCTCGCGTGGACCGTGGTGCTCGCGGCCGTGGGCGTCCCGCTGTTCCGCCGCGAGCAGCGACACCTGGCGAAGGTGGTGGTCTGAGGTGGCGTCGATCGCAGCCGGCGGCCTCGGCGTGCGCTTCCTGTTCGACCGCCAGGGGCGCCCCGTCACGCCCGGCATCGCGCGCATCCGGCGGCACTGCGAAGAGTCGTGGGGGCTGCGCGGGGTGGACTTCGAGGTCGAGCCGGGCGAGACCGTGGCGCTCGTGGGCGCCAACGGCGCCGGCAAGACGACGCTGCTGCGCGCGCTCGCCGGCGTGTACGAGCCGGACGAGGGGACGCTGAGCGTGAGCGGGTCGGTCGGCGCGCTCCTATCGGTCAGCGCCGGGCTGTTGCCGCGGCTGAACGGGCGCGAGAACGCGATGCTGCTGTCCGTGCTCGCCGGGATGCCGCGCGCCGAGGCGCGCGCGGGCGTGGAGGCCGTGGGCGAGCGAGCCGGGCTCGGCGACGCGTTCGGCCGGCCGTCGTCGAGCTACTCGGCGGGGGAGAAGGCACGACTCGGCCTGGCGGTGATCGAGCGGGCGGGGCCGGACGTCCTGCTGCTCGACGAGGTGCACGAGGCGCTCGATGCCGAGGTGCGCGAGTCGCTGCTCGACACGGTTCGGCGCATCGCCGACCGCGGCGGGATCGTGGTGGCCGCGGGCCACGATCTCGGCGAGCTCGAGCGCATGTGCACGCGCGCCCTGCTGTTCGACGACGGCCGGCTGGTGGCGGACGGGTCCTTCGAGGACGTGGCCCTGCTCCAGCGGTCAGAGCGGACACACGCCTAATCCACGCGGCTGGGGCGTAGGTACCCCCGAAGAAACCCGCTACTTGCGCGAAGGGCATCGCGCGCGTCTGGGCTCGCGGCTAACGTCGTGATCCGACCTCCTGGCCGGGTCGTAGGAATAAAGACATGCACGCCTTCCGATGCACACGCTGCGGCGCCTCCTCATTCAGCGCCTCCTCGCTCGAGCTACTTCGAGCCGGTGACCGCTGCACGCACTGCGGCGGCGGCCTCGAGCCCGCGCGCGAGCTGAGGCACTTCTCGGCCGCCCGCACGCGTCGCCCCGAGGCCCCGGGACCGAGCCCCACGGCGGACCTCCGCCGCTCCGCCTGAGGCGGCTACCCTCTGCGCCGCGAGCGCCCGTAGCTCAGCTGGATAGAGCGTCGGTCTACGGAACCGAAGGTCACAGGTTCGAATCCTGTCGGGCGCGCTTAGGAGGCCCCGCTCGGGCCGTCGGCTGACACAGCTCGAGGTGAGGCTCAGCTGCCCCGGCTAGACACCCTCGCCGCCGGGTGGTCCGCTCGCAACCACGGCCGCTCCCAACTTTTCCGCCATCTTCTCGCCGGTCGACGTCAGCGCGTCCTCCAGCTCCACGAGCGCGGCTTGCAACTCGCTGGGCTCGGCGGTCTGAGCCGTGGTCTCGATCCGCGCGCAGCGCTCCGACACCCGGTTGGCGCCCAGCATCGCGCTGCTTCCTCTGAGCGCGTGTGAGCCTTGCTCGACGGTGGCACGATCGTCTTGCGTGACCGCTCGGCGGAGCTGTTCGAGCTGGGCCGTTCCGTCCGCGCGGAAGCGTTCGACGATGTCGGCCACCCTGGACCTGTCGGTGGTGCGGAGGAGTCCGTCGATGACGCTCGCGTCCAGCGGCCCGTTCCCGACCTCGACGCGCGCTCGGGCGACGGGGACGTCGTCGCTCCCGCGCCGCCACTGGGCCAGGACGGCCTCGAGCTCGGGCCCGCGGAAGGGCTTGGACAGGTACCCGTCCATGCCGGACTCGACGCAGCGATCCCGGTCGCCGCTCATCGAGTTGGCCGTCATGGCGACTATCGGGGTGTGGTCCTCGGCACCCTCGCGGCGCCGGATCTCAGCGGTTGCCTCGAAGCCGTCCATCTCGGGCATCTGGCAGTCCATGAACACCAGGTCGTAGCTGTCCCGTGTGAGAGCCTCGAGCGCCACGCGCCCGTTCGCCGCGATCTGGACCGTGTGGCCGCGCTTGACCAGCATCTGGGTGACGAGGGCCTGGTTGATCTCCTGATCCTCGACCACGAGGATGTTCGCGGGGGCGACCGGCGCCGTGGGCCCCGGACGCTCCGCGGCGGCGCTTGGGGGCGAGATGGTCGCCGGGTCGACGCCGACGGCCCGCTGGAGGGCTTCCAGCAGGAGCGTCCGGCGGACGGGCTTCTTGACATGGCTGCAGCGCTGGAGCCTCGAGGCGATGTCCTCCTCACCGCCGGCGGAAGAGAGCAGCACGAGGGCCACGCCGTCGAGCAGGGGGTCGTTGCGAACGAGTCGCGCGACCTGGCCCCCGTCCAGGTTGGGCATCTTCATGTCGAGGATCGCGATCGCGAAGGGATGGTGCTCCCGGAGGGATCGCGCGAGCTCCTCCAGGGCCTCTTGGCCACCTGTCGCGCACACCACGTCGGCGTTCCACGAGGCCAGATGATCCTGAAGGATCCGGAGATTGGTGGCGTTGTCGTCCACGATCAGGATGTGCGCGCCGTCGAGGCTCCCCTCTGGTGCGCGAGCGGCCGCGCGGCCCGGCGGCAGGTTCACCCAGAAACGGAAGGTGCTGCCCTCGCCGAGCGTGCTCTCGGCGGTGAGACCACCATCCATCAGCTTGGCAAGCTGGCCGGAGATCGACAGCCCGAGGCCGGTCCCCCCGAAGCGCCGGGTGGTGGACCCATCGCCCTGCTCGAACGGCTCGAACAGCTGCGTCACGCGCTCGGGCTTGATCCCGATGCCGGTGTCCGCCACCGCCATCTCGATGAGGTTGTCCGGGCCCTCGCTCGTGACCCTGCGGACGGTGATGACCACCTCGCCCTCATCCGTGAACTTGACGGCGTTGCCCACGAGGTTCATCAGGACCTGTCGCACACGTCCCGCGTCGCCGGACACGACGGCCGGGACGTCGTCGTCTGCGACCCACGCGATCTCGACGTCCTTCCGGTGAGCCGTGGCCGCCAGCAGATCGCACACGTCCGCGACGATCTCGCGCAGGCTGAACTCCGATCGCTGGATCTCGAACTTGCCGGCCTCGATCTTGGCGACGTCGAGGATGTCCTCGATGATCGAGAGGAGCGCGCCGCCGGAGGTGTTGATCGCGTCGCCGTAGTCGCGCTGGCGCGGCGTGAGCTCCGTCTCCAGCAGGAGCTCCGTCATCCCGATGATCCCGTTCATCGGCGTGCGTATCTCGTGACTCATGTTGGCCAGGAACTCCGACTTCACGCGCGATGCCTCGAGCGCGCGGTCGCGGGCCACCGCGAGCTCGTCCGAGTTCATGCGGTCGGTGATGTCCTCGATGAGACCCAGGACGTGTGGCGCGCCCCGGTGCTCATCGCGCAGGACGGTGATCGTCGTGGCGGCCCAGACGTAGTCGCCGGCCTTCGTCAGGTAGCGCGTCTCGACGCGCAACCGCGACCCCGCCACAGCGCCGGCGCTGCTGAGGGCCTCATGGGTGCCGGCCTGGTCGGCTGGATGGGTGAGGTCCTCCAGCGTCTTCGACGAGAGCTCCTCGGGAGAGAAGCCAGTGAGCCGGCAGAAGGCCTCGTTGACCTGGCTGAAGAGCATGCTCTCGTCGATGACGATGATTCCCATCGGGCTCGCCTCGAAGACGCGGCGGAAGCGTTCCTCCGCCGCGCGACGATCCTCCTCGGCCACCTTTCGCTTCGTGATGTCCTTGCACGCGCAGTAGAGGAGCTCATCCTCGAGGCTCGGGCTGACGGCCCACAGCAGCCAGCGGTACGAGCCGTCCTTGTGGCGGTAGCGATTCTCGAAGTCCACGGTGTCCCGCACGCCGGTGTACAGCACCGCCGCCTCCGCGTTGGTGCGCTCGATGTCGTCGGGATGCACGAAGTCGATGAACGGCCGGTCGAGCATCTCGCTCTCGCTGAACCCCAGGGTCTTCTCCCATGCTGGGTTGAGGCGCGCGAAGCGACCGTCCAGCGTGACCGTCGAGAGCGGGTCGCTCGAGAGCGAGAAGAGGCGATCCGCCTGCCGCTCGGCCTGGGACTGCGTGCGCTCCGTGATGTCGCGCAGGATGCCGGTATAGCCGGCGTCGCCGTCGGAGCTCCAGCCCGCGAGGGCTAGCTCGAGCGGGAACTCAGCTCCGTCCTTCCTCCGCCCGTCGAGCTGCACGGCCTTGCCACGGACGGGTGCTCCGGCCCGAGTGGTGAGCGCTTCGATGGCGGACTCCAGGGCGTGGTGGTGGCGCTCCGGAACGAGTGTCGCGAACGGCTGCCCGAGGATCTCGTCGGCGTCGAAGCCGAATGCCCGCTCGGCGGCGGGGCTGAAGTAGGTGATCGCCAGGGCCGAGTCCGCGGACACGATGGCGTCGAGCGCCGTCTCGGCGAGGGTGCGGTACTGGTGCTCGCGCCGCCGCATCGCGCCCTCGGCGTCCTTGCGGCGCCCCTCGGAGCGGTCGATCGTGCGACCGACCCAGAAGGGAAAGGTCATGAGGACCAGGATCTGCGAGCACGCATAGAGCCAGATGCCGACGCCGGTGGTGAAGAGGCCCGCCTGCTCGCCGACGACTCGAAGGCCATCGCACGTCACCGGCGCGAAGATGGCCACCGGGATGAGGCGGCGGGCGACGGATGCACCCGCCGTGTCCCGCATCAGCCGCGGTGCCACCCCGCGGCCGGGAACCAGCACGAGGCCGGCGCACAGGAGGAGAAAGCCGGTGGCCGCGGGCACGGACATCTCCGTGACGCCCTTGATGCCGTGCAGCGTGGTGACCCCGCTGACGTAGCCCAGCAGGGCGATCAGAGCCAGCAGGCCGGCGAGGAGCACGAGCGTGGAGCCGCCGCGCGGCCGCCTGAAGGGCCGTGCGTTGGCGACCGCGAGCGTGGTGCCCAGCAGGAAGAAGCAGATCGCGGTGTTGGGCGCCATTCGCCCGGGCGTCGACGTGCCCGCGGCCCCCGCCGTCTCGGTGAAGAGCGCCTGGTCGATTCCAGACTTCCAGCCCAGCACGTACTCGGCGAGCGAGACCAGGCCTACGCCGAGGACGACGGCCGCGGCCGCAACGCCGGCTGCCCGCACGAGAGCGCTGCGCGAGCGGCGGTTGTAGATGTGCAGTGCGAAGCCGGCGAGGATGAAGCAGATCGCCGTGTTGGGCTTCAAGGCGACCTGACCGGGCACGAAGCCCTTCAGCTCCTCTACTCCGGCGATCCAGCCTGTGAGCGCGATCGCGCCCACGAGCGCCACCGTCGGGGCGAGTAGGCGATTGATCGCAGGTAGCGGCGGACCCTCGGCCCCCGCGTCGCGGACCGGCATCAGGCGCCGGCGGACGCCGGCGCGGCGGCCCGCTGCGACCGGATCGCGCGATGGAGCGTGTCGACGACCAGCGCCACGGGGTCGCCCTTGAGCCGGTAGCTCATCGCGCCGGCCTCGAGCATCTGGAGGGCCACGCCGTGGGACTCGTCGGCGGACAGGGCGACTATCGCGGTGCCGGGCGAGGCGTCCAAGATTCCACGTACCGCGGTCACGCCTCCGCCTTCGGGCATCACCACGTCGATCAGCGCTGCGTCCGGCAGCATGTCGGCGGCCATCGCGATCGCCTCTTCCGCGTCGGCGGCAGCGCCCACCAGATCGAAGTCGCTCTCCAGCCAGAGCGAGAGCATCGAGCGGACACTCCCGTCGTCGTCGGCTATGAGGACGCGGGGCCGGTCACCCGTCCCCGCTACTGAGAAGGCGTACGCGTCCATCGATCAGCGCTCCCTTATCCACTCGGGCGCGGTGTGCGTCGCGAGCTTCTATCCAGATCGTCCGGCCACAGGGGCGCCAGATACTCCATTGCGGCACAGGCGCCACGGGCGCCCAGCTGCGGGCCCGTGGCGCGCCGGACCGGGTGCCTAAGTCGTGTAGCCCACCACCAGGACCACGATCCCGGCCGCGGCCAGGCCGTGCCCGCCGAACAGCAGGAACCGGCGGCGCGCGATGATCGCGACCGAGGCGAGCACGATCGCGATCTGCAACAGCACCTCGGCGAGCTCGTAGCGCAGGTGCTGGTCGTTCGCGTGCTTGACGTCGTGCTTGCTCTCCTTCAGGGTCTCCTCGAGGCGCTTGCGCTCGGCGGGAACCTTCTTCGCGGTTCCCCTGAGCGCCTTGCTGGCGAGCTTGGACGTACTCGAGAGGCCCTGGTCGTCGGCCTGCTCGAAGACGCTGAAGAGCGCCTGGTCGGATTGGAAGATCTCATCCTGGGTGTCGAACGTCGTCTGCTGGGAGTGGGCATCCGAGACCTTGGTCTGCCCCTGGATCGCCTCCTTGACCGACTCGTTGCCCAGGAACGTCGCGATCGCCAGGAAGGCGGCCACGACGGCGACGGTCAGCGCGGCATGACGGGAGAGGCTGTCGTGCGGCCCATCGCCGTGCCCGTGCACGGTCTCAAAACGCTCCAGTGATTCATGGGCCTCGATGGTGAGCCTCCTCGGTCGGGCTGATTCGCGGTGGGTAGAGCGCGGGAAAGGTAGCGTGGGCGGCTCGGTCGAGATCGCGTACGCCTGCGGGCGTAAGGCCCTACACGGCCGCCAGCCGGCGCTCCACGAACTCCGCCAGGCGAGGCTTGGGCACGGCGCCGGTCAGCCGGTCGGCCTCCTGGCCGTCCTGCACCATGATCAGCATCGGGATTCCCATCACGCCGTAGCGGGAGGCGATGTCCGGCGCGTCGTCCACGTTCAGCCGCACGGCCTTGAGCCGGCCGGCGTGCTCCCGGGCCAGCTCCTCGATGGCCGGGGCGATCATCCGGCACGGCCCGCACCACGGTGCCCAGAAGTCCACGAGCACCGGTACCGACGCGTCGATCTCGGCATCGAAGCTCTCGGCGCCGGCGTCCACGAGCCACGGCAGGGCCTGCCGGCAGTTCCCGCAGCGCGGCACGCCGTCGGCGGAGGGGCGCACCCGGTTGCGCTTGCCGCAGTTGGGACACGTGACGATCGGCGCCGCCATCTCTACGAGGCGGCCGGGCTGCGGCCGATCAGGCGGCGCAGGCCCCGGACGAGCAGGTCCGGCGCGCCGATGAGCAGGACGAAGAAGATCTCCACGGCCACGATCAACAGGCTGACCAGGACGGTCACGATCGCGTCCACGCGGCTCCTCTGCGATGGGCCGGCCGGCCGCGGGAGCCTCGAAAGGGGAGGTGCTCCCGCGCACCGGCCCACCGGGCGGGGGAAGTGCACCCGGACGATGGAACGTGTCGCATCGCCGCTTTCCATAGGTCGCGGCGGGCGGGTGACAACCCCCGCGGCGCGCAGGTGAGGACCCTGCGCGTCAGAGCCAGATGCGAGCGGTGAAGCCCTCGGCGGTTCGCAGGAACTCGAGCCGCCATGTGATCTGGCGCACCACCCAGAGCCCGGTCCCCGCATGGTTGCCGTTCCCCGGCACCACGTAGCCGGCGAGCGGGTCGTCGAATCCGGGACCGGCGTCGATCACCTCGCACACGAAGCGGCCGTGCGCGCGACCGGTGCGCATCAGCGTCGGCCCGTCGCCGTACTCCCACGCGTTGCGCGCCACCTCGGTGGCCGCGATCAGCATGTCGAGAGCGCGCGACTCGGGCACGCCGGCGGCGTTGAGCTCCCGGGCGAGGCGCTCGCGGAGCGACTCGAGGTCGTGGCCCGGCGCCATCGAGCGGAGCTCCGGCAGCGGCTCGGGCACCGGGCTCAGCCCGCGCAACAGCGCCTCGGGCTCCTCGAAGCGTGAGTTCTCGTGCGGCTCGTCCGTGACGAGCTCGGGGTGCGTGCGCAGGGCGGTCTCGACCAGGCGATCGGGCAGCACCTGCGCGTTGTAGGTGCAGATGACCCACACGGGCAGGTGTGTGTACGAGCGGTTCACGATCGCCTCGTAGGCGAGCCACTGGTCCCACTCGACGTGGGTCGGGCCGGGCTCCAGCTCGGCGATCGCCCGCACCGCCGGAGCGCTCTCGAGGTGCCGGAGGAACGTGGCGTAGTAGGTGGCGGTGGTGCGTGCCGGGCGTGTGTACACGCCGGAGGAGTCGACGAACGTGACGCCGGCGGCGGCGTCGCCGAGTCCCTCGCGGATCAGCGCCACCCGGTCGCGCGATCCCGACACGATGGCCGCCTCGCCGGCCTCGAGACCCTCCTTCAGGAAGGGGACGGAGCGCCCGACGTATGCAGCGTCGGACTCGTACACCATCGCGCTATGGCGTAACTGGGCTGTGTGCGAATCCATCCCTTACCCCAGCGTAGGCCACGAGCGGGCTTTAACAAGGGGCTCGAGGGTTCAAGATCCGGGAGTCGCAGCGGCCTGGCGCAGCTTCTCGAGCGCCCGCTCCTCGATCTGCCGCACCCGCTCCACGCTCACACCGAGAGGGCCGGCGATCTCGCGCAGGGTCTCGGCCGGCCGGCCGAGGCCGTAGTGCGCGTACACGATGGTCCGCTCGCGCTCGCCGAGCTCCTCCGAGAGGCGACCCAGGTCCTCCACCTCCAGCCGGTCGACCACACGGTCGTACTCGTCCTCGGAGACCGGGTCCGGCAGCAGCTCGCCCAGGCTCGCCGATCCCTCGCTGTCGCCGAGCGGCTCGTCGAGCCCCAGCTGCGGCCGTTCGATCGCGAGCAGGCTGTCCACCTGCTCCCCGGTCAGCTCGGTCGCCTCCACGAGATCGGCCGCCGACGGCTCGACCCGGTGCTCGAGCACGTGGTCCCGCCGCGCGTTCTTGAGGCGTGCGAGCTGGCGCGCCGCCCGGTCGGACAGCACCACGGGGCCGGTCACCTCGGCCACGAGCTGCTGCATGGCCTGGCGAATCCACCACGAGGCGTAGGCCCAGAACGGCGTGCCCAGGCTTACGTCGTAGCGAGCGGCCGCCCGCAGGAGACCGACCACTCCCTCCTGAAGCAGCTCCTCCCGGCTTACGGACGACGAGTGCCTGTAGTGACGAGCCACGCCGCCGATCGCGGGCATGAACGCTGCAACCAGCTCCTCGCACGCTTCGCGATCGCCCTGCTCGACGGCGACGACGAGCTCCTGCTCCCGCTCCCGCGGGAGGCGCCGTCCTCCGCTTGGATCCGCTGAAGCCAGCCGTCCATCCCAGATGCGCGCCGGGGCAGGTCCTCTCGGACTGTACTCCTCTTTGGCACCTGAGCACTCGTGCCTCACGCGCCCCTTGAACCGCCCCTCCGACGCCCTACAGCCAGGGGTGAACGCAACTGCGAGAGGAGCCGGGCATGGCGAAGGCCGTAGGCATCGATCTGGGCACCACCAACTCCGTCGTCGCCGCGACGATGGAGGGCGGGCAGGCGGAGGTCATCCCGAACTCGGAGGGCGCGCGAGTCACCCCGTCCGTGGTCGCCTTCACCGACGACGGCCAGCGACTGGTGGGCCAGGTGGCCCGGCGCCAGGCGATCCTCAACCCCCAGGCGACCATCTACTCGGCCAAGCGCTTCATCGGCCGCAAGTGGGGAGAGGTGGACGAGGAGGCCAAGGCCGTCACCTACAAGGTCGTGGAGGGCCCCGGGGGTGCGGTGCGCTTCGACGTGCGCGGTAAGCAGTACTCGCCGGAGGAGATCTCCGGGCTGATCCTTCGCAAGCTCGCCGACGACGCCGCGAAGTCGCTGGGCGAGAAGGTGACCGAGGCCGTGGTCACGGTCCCCGCCTACTTCAACGACGCCCAGCGTCAGGCCACCAAGGACGCCGGCAAGATCGCCGGGCTCGAGGTGCTGAGGATCATCAACGAGCCGACCGCGGCCGCGCTCGCGTACGGGCTCGACAAGAAGGGGTCGGAGACCGTCTTGGTGTTCGATCTCGGCGGCGGCACGTTCGACGTCTCGCTACTCGACGTGGGCGACGGTGTGGTCGAGGTGCGCTCCACGAGCGGCGACGGCCACCTCGGCGGCGACGACTTCGACAAGCGCGTGGTGGACTGGCTGGCGGACGAGTTCAAGCGCGACCAGGGGATCGACCTGCGCGACGATCCGCAGGCGCTCCAGCGCCTCTACGAGGCGGCCGAGCGCGCAAAGGTCGAGCTGTCCTCCACCACCGCGACCCAGATCAACCTGCCGTTCGTCACCGCGGACGCGTCGGGTCCCAAGCACCTCAACAGCTCGCTGTCGCGGGCGAAGTTCGACGAGCTAACGCGCGACCTCGTGGAGCGAACTCGCGGGCCCGTGGAGCAGGCGCTCTCGGACGCCAAGCTGACGGCCGACGACATCGACGAGGTGATCCTCGTGGGCGGCTCGACGAGGATCCCCGCCGTTCAGGACCTGGTGCGCCGCCTGACGGGCGGCAAGGACCCGAACATGACGGTGAACCCCGACGAGGTCGTCGCCATCGGGGCGGCGCTGCAGGCGGGCGTGCTCAAGGGCGAGGTGGAGGACGTCGTGCTGCTCGACGTGATCCCCCTCTCGCTCGGCCTGGAGACCCTCGGCGGGGTGATGACCAAGGTGATCGAGCGCAACACCACGATCCCGGCGCGGCGGACCGAGACGTTCTCGACGGCCGAGGACAACCAGACGGCGGTTGACGTGGTGGTGCTTCAGGGCGAGCGCGAGCTGGCGAGCGACAACAGGCAGCTCGCGCGGTTCCGCCTCGAGGGAATCCGCCCGGCGCCGCGCGGCGAGCCGCAGGTCGAGGTGACGTTCGACGTGGATGCCAACGGGATCCTGAACGTGTCTGCACGCGACAAGGAGACCGGCGCCGAGCAGAAGGTCACGATCACCGAGACGACCAACCTCGACCAGTCCGATGTCGAGCGGATGGTGCGCGAGGCGGAGGAGCACGCCGCCGAGGACAGGCGCCGCCGTGAGGAGATCGACGCGCGCAACGAGCTCGACTCGCTTGCGTACCGGGCCGAGCAGCTCGTTCAGGAGCTCCAGGCGAGCCTGCCGGTGCACGAGAAGGCGCGCGCCGAGCAGCTGGTGGCGGACGCGCGCGCGGCGATCGAGGAGCAGGCCGGGCTCGATCGGGTCAGGCCGCTGATATCCGACCTCCAGCAGGTGGTCCAGGCGCTGCCGAGCACGGCCGCGGCGTCCGGGGCGCCGAGCGGCGCGAACGGGGCCGGCAACGCCAACGGCGCCGCCGCGAATGGCGCCGCCGGCGACGAAGAGGTGATCGACGCTGAGTTCACACGTGAGTGAGCAACCCGGCGGCGAGCCCCTGGTGGCGGAGGCGGAGCCGGAGCCGGAGGAGCAACGGGCTGAGGAGCACCGGCCCGACTTGGCGGCGCAGCTCGCCGAGTCGGAGGATCGCTTCAAGCGCGCCCGCGCCGATCTGGACAACTACCGCAAGCGGTCGGCCCGCGAGGTCGAGCGCCGGGTGGCCGAGAGCAGGGAGGCCCAGCTCCGCGAGTGGCTCGAGAGCGTGGACAGCGTGGAGCGGGCCCTGCTCATGGCGCAGCCGGAGAGCCCGCTGGCCGTTGGCCTGCGCGCCGTGCTCGAGCAGATGGAGGCCACGCTCGAGCGCCAGGGGGTCACCCGCCTCGGCAGCGCCGGCGAGCGCTTCGATCCCGAGCGTCACGAGGCGGTCGGCGTCGTGGCCGCGCAGAACGTGGCGCCGCACACGGTCGTGCAGGTGGCTCGCTCGGGCTACGCGCTCGGCGATCGCGTGCTGCGGCCCGCGCAGGTGATCGTGTCGAAGGAGAGCGAGGGCTGATTGGCAGTCGGCTACCGCGACTACTACGAGGTGCTGGGCGTGCCGCGCGACGCGAGCACCGAGGACATTCGCCGCGCGTACCGCAAGCTCGCTCGGCAATACCACCCCGACGTGAGCAAGGAGGACGACGCGGAGGAGCGCTTCAAGGAGGTCTCGGAGGCCTACGAGGTGCTACGCGACGACGAGAAGCGCGAGCGCTACGACCGGCTCGGCGCGAACTGGAAGTCCGGCCAGGACGTGTCGGGCGCCGAGGGGTTCGAGGGGTTCAACGGCTTCGGTGGCGAGGGCGTGCGCGTGGACTTCGGCGGCGGCGACTTCAGCGACTTCTTCGAGAGCTTCTTCGGCGGACGGGGAGCGCCCGGACGGGGAGCGCGCGCCCGCGGCGGCAGCGGGGGGTTCGAAGGCTTCTCCACCCGCGGCGGCGATCACGAGGCCACGCTCGAGCTGTCGCTCGTGGAGGCGGCGCGGGGCGGCAGGCGCAAGATCACCCTTGGCGACGGGCGCGACTACCAGGTCGACATTCCCGCCGGCGTGACCGACGGGCAGCGGATCCGGCTGGCCGGACAGGGCGGCGAGGGGATGGGCGGCGGGCCCGCGGGCGACCTGTTCCTCCGGGTTCGGGTGAAGCCCGATCGGCGCTTTCGCGTGGAGGGCCGTGACCTCCACACCGACCTTCCGGTGGCCCCGTGGGAGGCCGCGCTTGGCGCCACGGTGGAGGTCCCGACCCTCGACGGGAGCAGCCGAGTGAAGGTGCCGCCCGGCTCCTCCTGCGGGCGCAGGCTGCGGCTGCGCGGCCAGGGGCTGGGCAGCGGCGACCTGTACGCGCGCGTGAGGATCGACGTGCCGAAGGAGCTCGCGAAGGAGGAGCGCGAGCTGTTCGAGCGCCTCGCCGAGGTGTCGAGCTTCGATCCGCGCGGAGGCCGCTGATGGCCACCACCGCGCTCGTGCGCCTCGAGGTGGACGTGCTCGCCGACCGCGCCGGGCTCCACCCCGAGCTCGTGCGCCGGCTGATCCGGCTCGGCGCCGTGGACCCCGCCGCCATCGACGCGGCGGCGCGGTTGGCGCGGGTCTCGCGCCTGCGCCGCGACCTCGGCCTGAGCTACGGCGCGGCGATCTTCGCCTGCGATCTGCTTGCCCGAATCGACGAACTGGAGGCGCGGCTGCGATGGACCCGAACAAGCTGACCCAGAAGTCCCAGGAGGCGGTGCACGACGCGCAGACCAAGGCGTTGCGCTACGGCCACACCGAGGTCGACGTGGACCACCTCCTGCTCGCCCTGCTCGACCAGCCCGAGGGCCTCGTGCCGCGCCTGATCGAGCGCGCCGGCGCGGACACGGACGCGCTGCGATCGGGCCTGGAGCGCGCGCTCGAGGGCCGGCCGAGCGTGAGCGGCTCCGGCGCGTCCGGCGACGTGCGGGTCACGCGTGCGCTCGGGCTCCTGCTCGACGCCGCCGAGTCCGAGGCCGGGCGCCTGAAGGACGAGTACGTGTCGGTGGAGCACCTGCTGCTGGCGATCGCCGACACCGGGGCGTCGACCGCCGCCGGCCGGCTGCTCGCGGAGCACGGCGTGACCCGCGATTCGCTGCTCCAGATCCTCACCGAGGTGCGCGGCGCCCAGCGTGTTACGAGCGCCACGCCGGAGTCGGCCTACGAGGCGCTCGAGAAGTACGGCCGCGACCTCGTGGAGGAGGCGCGCGCGGGCCGGCTCGACCCGGTGATCGGCCGCGACGGCGAGATCCGCCGAGTGATCCAGATCCTCTCGCGCAAGACGAAGAACAACCCCGTGCTCGTGGGCGACCCCGGCGTGGGCAAGACCGCGATCGTGGAGGGGCTGGCGCAGCGGATCGTGCGCGGGGACGTGCCCGAGGGCCTCAAGGACAAGACCGTGTTCGCGCTCGACATGGGCTCGCTCGTGGCCGGCGCGAAGTACCGCGGCGAGTTCGAGGAGCGGCTCAAGGCCGTGCTCACCGAGGTCAAGGCGGCCGAGGGGCGGATCCTGCTCTTCATCGACGAGCTCCACACGGTCGTGGGCGCGGGGGCGGCCGAGGGTGCGATGGACGCGGGCAACATGCTCAAGCCGATGCTCGCCCGCGGCGAGCTGCACTGCATCGGGGCGACCACGCTCGACGAGTACCGCAAGCACATCGAGAAGGACGCCGCGCTCGAGCGCCGCTTTCAGCCGGTGGTGGTGGACGAGCCCACCGTTGAGGACACGATCTCGATCCTGCGCGG
>JAXDJC010000032.1:0-7032 GCA_034663685.1 Thermoleophilaceae bacterium | reverse complement strand
TCGAGGGGCACTTCGTCGACATCCGGGCGTGGAGCTGACCATGCGCGCATTCCACACGGTCGCCGGACCCGTCTCGGTGCTCGACCGCGACGACGTCGACACCGACCAGATCATCCCCAAGCAGTTCCTCAAGCGGGTCGAGCGCAGCGGCTTCGGCGAGTTCCTCTTTCACGACTGGGCCAAGGAGCCCGGCTGGAACCTGCCGGCCAACCCGATCCTGGCCGCCGGGCGCAACTTCGGCTGCGGGTCCTCCCGCGAGCACGCGCCGTGGGCGCTCGAGGACTACGGGTTCCGGGCGGTCGTCGCGCCGAGCTTCGCCGACATCTTCTACTCCAACTGCACCAAGATCGGGCTGCTGCCGGTGGTGCTCGCGGAAGAGGACGTGCGGGCGATGATGGAGGCCGGCGAGGCCGAGATCGACCTCGAGCGCCAGACCGCGTCGTTCGCCGGGCACGAGGCGTCCTTCGAGATCGACCCCGAGATCCGCCGCCGGCTGCTGAACGGGCTCGACGACATCGGCGTCACGCTCTCCGACGAGGGCGCGATCGCCTCCTACGAGTCCGAGCGCGAGCGCAGCGGCCCCGTGACCACAGCGCTGTGAGCACGCGCGACTGGGACGCCACCACCTACGAGCGCGTCTCGGGGCCGCAGGCCGAGTGGGCCGCCAGGGTGCTCGACCGGCTCGAGCTGAGCGGCGAGGAGACCGTGCTCGATGCGGGCTGCGGCAGCGGCGGCGTGACCGAGCTCCTGCTCGACCGCCTTCCGCACGGCCACGTGATCGCGGTCGATCAGGCCCCGTCGATGGTCGAGCACGCCCGCGCGCAGCTCGGCGATCGCGCCACCGTGTTCCAGTCCGATCTCCAGGACCTCGTGCTCGACGAGCCGGTCGACGCCGTTTTTTCCAACGCCGTCTTCCACTGGGTGCCCGATCACGACCTGCTCTTCCGTCGCCTGCACGAGGCGCTCAGGCCGGGCGGGCGCGTGTCGGTCCAGTGCGGGGGAGAGGGCAACATCGAGCGCTTCCACGGCCTGGCCGCGGCCGTGGGCCGCGAGGAGCCGTACGCCGAGTACCTCGGCAGCTGGGGCGGGCCCTGGAACTACGCCGGGGCCGAGATCACCCGCGAGCGGCTGCACCGAGCGGGCTTCCCGGAGGCCGAGACCTGGCTCGAGCCGTGGCCGATCGTGCCGCCCGAGCCGCGCGAGTTCTTCCGGACAGTCTGCCTCGGCCACCATCTCGAGCGCCTGCCGGAGGATCTGCGCGACGCCTATGTCGACGCCGTGACCGAGCGAATCGGCACCGAGCCCGAGCTCGACTACGTGCGGCTGAATATCGTCGCGCGCCGTGACTGAACGCAGAGCCCTGCGAATCCTCGCGGGGCTGGTGATCCTGGCCGCGGCGCTCCGGTTCTGGCGCATCGGCCACCAGAGCTTCTGGCTCGACGAGGTGTTCACCGTGAACCTGGTGGACCACGACCTCGCGGGGATGCTCAAGGGCGTCCGCGAGACGGAGAGCACCCCGCACCTCTACTACGTGCTCGCGTGGCTGTGGTCGAAGGCGGTCGGGGACGGCGAGGCCGCACTGCGCTCGCTCTCGGCCCTGTTCGGGGTCGCCACGGTGCCGGTGGCGTACCTCGCGGCCCGGCGGCTCTTCCGCCCGGCCGTGGCGCTCACCGCCGCCGCGCTCGTGGCGGTCAACCCCTGGCTCGTCTGGTACTCGCAGGAGGCGCGCGCCTACGCGCTGCTGGTGCTGCTGGCCACGGCCGCGCTGCTGTTCTTCCTGCGCGGCGACCTGGCCCGCTGGGCGCTGTTCGCGGCGCTCGCCGTGCTCACGCACTACTTCGCGGCGTTCATGGTCGCCCCGATGGCGCTCTGGCTGATCTGGACGAGGCGCGACCGCGCGGCGATCCTCGCGTCGGGCGCGGTGGCCGCGGTGGGGCTGGCGCTCGCCCCCCTCGCGCTCGACCAGCGCGCCAGCGGCCACACCAAGTTCATCGAGAGCATCCCGCTCGGAACGCGCGTGACCGACCTGCCCAAGAAGTTCGTGACCGGCGAGCTGGGCACTCCCACTCCCGGCATCGGCCCGCTCGCCGGCCTCCTGGTAATGGCGGCGCTCGTCCTGCTCCTGGCGCGGGCGCCGGCGGAGGATCGCCGCCGCGCCCTCGGGCTCGCCGCTCTCGTGGCGACCACCATCGCCGTGCCGCTCGTGCTCGCCCTCGCCGGGTTCGACTACCTCTTCCCGCGCAACGCGATAGCCGCGTTCGTGCCGGCGGCGATCGTGATCGCCGCGGGCTTCGCCGCCAGCCGCCCCGGCCTCGCCGCCGCGGCGCTCCTGTGCGCCCTCGCGGTCGCGGTGAACATCCAGGTGAGCCTCAACACGAGCCTCCAGCGCGACGACTGGCGCGCAGTCGCCCGCGCCGTCGGGCCCGCCGCGAGCGGCGACCGCGGCATCGTGCTCGACGAGCAGGTCCAGCTCGCGCCGCTCCAGCACTACGTGCCTGGCCTCACGCGCTACCCGCCGCCGGGTGCCGGCATCCGCGAGATCGTGGCCATCGACATCACGCGCTCGCCCGCCGGCCGCCGGCCGCAGCCCCCCGCCGGCTTCGTGCTGGTGGAGCGCCATCGCGAGGAGAGCTTCGAGCTTGTCCGCTACCGCGCTGCCGCCCCGACCGGAGTGGGACCGCCCTTCCTCGAGGCCGCCCGCCTGGCCGAGGGCGTCCCCGCCCTGCGACTCCAGCGGCGCAGATAGTCTCGAACCCGTGAGCGCACCCCGCATCGCAGCCCTCCCCGGCGACGGCATCGGCCCCGAGATCCTGGCCGCCGCGCGCGAGCTGCTCGCGCAGATCGGCGAGTTCGAGCTCGACGAGCACCCGGTCGGCGGAGCCTCGATCGACGCGAGCGGCACCGCCCTCACCGACGAGGTCCTGGAGGCCTGCCGCGCCTCCGACGCCGTCCTGCTCGCCGCCGTGGGCGGGCCGAAGTGGGACACCACCGACCCCGACAAGCCGCGCCCGGAGCAGGGGCTGCTGGGCCTGCGCAAGGGCCTCGGCCTCTACGCCAACCTGCGTCCGGTCCGCCCGAGCGCCGCTCTGCTCGACGCCAGCCCGCTCAAGCGCGAGCTGATCGAGGGCACCGACCTCCTGGTGGTGCGCGAGCTCACCGGCGGCATCTACTTCGGCGAGCGCGGCCGGACCGAGACCGGCGCCTTCGACACGCTCGTCTACTCCGAGGACGAGGTGGACCGCATCTGCGAGGTGGCCTTCAGGTTCGCCCGGCGCAAGGTCACGAGCGTGGACAAGGCCAACGTGCTCGAGACCTCCCGTCTCTGGCGCTCCGTGGCCGAGCGCGTGGCCGCCCGGCACCCCGAGACGCCGCTCGAGCACCTGCTGGTGGACAACGCGGCCATGCAGCTGGTCTCGCGCCCGGCCGACTTCGACGTGATCGTGACCGAGAACATGTTCGGCGACATCCTCAGCGACGAGGCCGCGATGCTCACAGGCTCGCTCGGGATGCTGCCGAGCGCCTCCGTGGGCGGTGACGGCCCCGGCCTCTTCGAGCCGGTCCACGGCTCGGCGCCCGACATCGCCGGCACCGGCACCGCCAACCCGCTCGCGATGTTCGGGTCGGTGGCGATGATGCTGCGCTACGGATTGAGTCGCGAAGACGATGCGGCCCGCGTAGAATCGGCCATCGACAGCGCGCTGGAGGGGGGCCTACGGACCCGCGACCTCGGCGGCCAAGCAACCACTGAGGACGCCACCCGGGCCGTCCTCGCGAGCCTCTAGGGGACACCAGTGCAGAACACCGCGGATCTCATCTGGATGAACGGCGAGTTCGTCGCATGGGAGGACGCGAAGGTGCACGTACTCACCCACGCGATGCACTACGGCACGGGCGTCTTCGAGGGGATCCGCTGCTACGAGACCGATCAGGGCCCGGCGATCTTCCGCCACGGCGACCATCTCCAGCGGCTCGAGCGCTCGGCCGCCCTCTACTACATGGACATGCCGTACACGCGCGACGAGCTGCGCGAGGTCACGCACGAGCTGATCGCCCGCAACGGACTGCGCGCTTGCTACATCCGGCCCGTCGTCTACCGCGGCTACGGGCCGATGGGGCTCGACCCGCTCGACAACCCGGTGGAGGCCTTCATCGCGGTCTGGGAGTGGGGCGCCTACCTCGGTGACGAGGGCAAGGCGAACGGGATCCGCGCGCGCTTCTCCTCCTGGCGCCGCATCTCGCCCGAGTCCCAGCCGCCGCAGGCCAAGGCGTGCGGCCAGTACTTGAACAGCGTGCTCGCCAAGGTGGAGGCCAGCAAGGCGGGCTACGACGAGGCGATCCTGCTCGACCACAAGGGAGCGGTCTGCGAGGGCACCGGCGAGAACGTGTTCGTGGTGCGCGACGGCGAGATCGCCACGCCGCCGTTCAGCGCCAGCATCCTCGACGGGATCAACCGGAAGTCGGTGATCGAGATCGCCCGCGACCTCGGCTACCGCGTGGTGGAGCGCGACGTGGCGCGCGAGGAGCTGGCGCAGGCCGACGAGGTGTTCCTCACCGGCACCGCAGCCGAGCTCACGCCAATGCGCGAGATCGACGACATCGAGATCGGCCCGCCGGGCGAGATCACCCGCCAGATCCAGAAGGTCTTCGACGACGCCCTGCACGGCCGCGCGGAGCGATACCGCGAGTGGCTCGACCCGGTGCAGGTACCGTCGAAGGCGTGACCCAGCAGGTCCAGATCTACGACACGACCCTGCGCGACGGCATGCAGGGCGAGGGCATGTCGCTCTCGGTGGAGGAGAAGCTCCGCGTGGCCCACGCCATCGACGGGCTCGGCTGGCACTTCATCGAGGCCGGCTTCCTCGGCTCGAACCCGAAGGACGCCGAGCTCTTCGCGCTGCTCGAGCGCGAGACGCTCTCCAATGCCGAGGTGGTGGCGTTCGGGATGACGCGGCGGCGCGACACCGCGGCCGACGCGGACCCTGCGCTGCGGGCGCTCGCCGACTCGTTCGCCCCGGTCTGCTGCCTCGTGGGCAAGACCTGGAAGCTGCACCTCGAGAAGGTCACGAAGGTGGACCCCGACGAGAACCTGGCGATGATCGCGGATTCGGTCGGCTTCCTCCACGCGCAGGGCAAGCGCGTGGTCTACGACTGCGAGCACTTCTTCGACGCCTACCGCGACGACGCGGAGTACGCCGTGCGCTGCGTGCGCGCCGCCGCCGAAGCGGGCGCCGAGTGGGTTGCGCTGTGCGACACCAACGGCGCCACGCTCCCGGACGAGCTGGCCTCGAACACGCGCAAGGTGGCGATGGAGCTCGCCTCGGCCACCGGGATCGCGATCCACACGCACGACGACGCCGGCTGCGGCGTGGCCAACTCGATCCTCGGCGTGCACGCCGGCGCGCGGATGGTGCAGGGAACCGTGAACGGCTACGGGGAGCGCTGCGGCAACGCCAACCTCACCACGATCGTGCCCGACCTCCAGCTCAAGCTCGGCTACGAGTGCGTGAGCGCCGAGCAGCTCGCCGGCCTGACCGAGACGGCGCACCTGATCGACGAGATCTGCAACGTCACGCCGAACCCGAACCAGCCGTACGTGGGCCGCAACGCGTTCGCACACAAGGGCGGCATGCACGTGGCCGGCGTGATGACGGACGCGCGCACGTTCGAGCACGTGGACCCGGCCGCCGTGGGCACCGACCGCGCGCTCCTGATCTCCGAGCTGTCCGGCAAGGGCACCGTGCAGGCGCGCGCCGAGCAGGCGGGCCTCGCGCTCGACGCTGAAGACGCCAGGCGCGTGGTGGACCGCGTCAAGGAGCTCGAGTCGCGCGGCTTCCACTTCGAGGCCGCGGACGGCTCGTTCGACCTCCTCATCCGGCGCGAGACCGGCGACTACGAGCCGCTCTTCCGGCTCGAGTCCTGGCGCGTGGTGGCGGAGAAGCGCGAGGACGGCCGCGTGCAGACGGAGGCCACTATCAAGATCTGGGTCGGCGGCGAGCGCTACCTGCGCACCGCCGAGGGCAACGGGCCGGTCAACGCGCTCGACACCGCGCTGCGAGCCGCGATCTGCGATGTCTACCCGCACCTGCGCGAGATCGAGCTCGTCAACTACAAGGTCCGCATCCTCGACGAGGACAAGGGCACCGGCGCGGTCACCCGCGTGCTGCTCGACGCCAGCGACGGCACCGACACCTGGGGCACGATCGGCGTCTCCGAGAACATCATCGAGGCGAGCTGGGAGGCGCTGGTGGACTCGCTCGAGGCCGGGATGCTGCCGAGCCGCAGCGGCCACGTGCGCCGCGCCGCAGGCGAGCCGGCCGCCCCTCGCCGGTGAGCGAGCGCATCCCGCTCGCACGCCCCGTGCTCGGCGAGCGCGAGGAGCAGCTGGTGCTGGAGGTCCTCCGCTCCGGGCAGCTGTCGCTCGGCCCGCTGGGGCCGCGGTTCGAGCGGGCGTTCGCCGAGCACCTCGGCGTTAGCCACGCCAGCGCCGTGTCGAGCGGCACCGCGGGGCTCCACCTGTCCGTTCGTGCGGCTGGGATCGAGCCCGGCGACGAGGTGGTGACCACCCCGTTCAGCTTCGTCGCCTCCGCCAACTGCGTGGTCTACGAGCGGGCCACGCCGGTCTTCTGCGACATCGACCGGCGCACGCTCAACATCGACCCGGCGGCGGCCGCGGCGGCGGTCACGGACCGAACCGCGGGCCTGCTGCCCGTGCACATCTTCGGCTACCCGGCCGACCTGCCGGCCCTCGAGCGGCTCGCCACCGACCGCGGGCTCTGGATCGTGGAGGACGCCTGCGAGGCGCTCGGCGGCCGGCACGCGGACGGCCCTGCCGTGGGCGCCCGCGGCAACCTCGCCGTCTTCGCCTTCTACGCCAACAAGCAGCTGACCACGGCCGAGGGCGGCATGGTCATCTGCCCGATCGAGGCCCACAAGGAGCGCCTCGACTCCGAGCGCAACCAGGGCCGCGCGCCGGACATGGGCTGGCTCGACCACGACCGCCTGGGGTTCAACTACCGGCTCTCCGACGTGCAC
>JAXDJC010000013.1:0-2712 GCA_034663685.1 Thermoleophilaceae bacterium | reverse complement strand
AATCGGGCGCTCGCCCCGGCTCGATCGTCGTGATGCACATCATGGGCGCGCCGAACGCCCCCGCCACGTCGTCCGCCCTCACACAGATCGTGCCCGCACTGCGCGCGCGAGGGTTCCACTTCGCCACTTTGCGCGAGGTCCTGAACGGCTAGGGCATGGGCCGGGAAGGAATCGAACCTTCGACCTACGGATTATGAGTCAGCCATCGCAACCCAAGATCGGGAGGTCTCGCCGGCGCGAAGTCGTCTGACCGTGGGGTGGCAAGACGGGGCGCGAGGTCGGCTCAACGCGCTGGAATCCCCTGCCGCCGACGCGAGCGCGGCCAGGCGTGTCGGCTCGCGGACCCGACAAAGCGAGGCTGGCGCGAGGCAGTCAGGCTCGATCAGCGGGAGAGGAGCGCGCAGGTTAGGATCGTCAGTGCCCCTATGCGCCGGATCCTCTTCCGTGCCGCAGCTCCGACGTTGGCGGTCTTCCTGCTCGCGGCGGTCCCGGCATCCGCGGAGACGTTCTGCGTGCAGAAGATCGTGGACTGCCCGGGAACATTCGAGAACACGCTCGCCGACGCGCTGGCGAGCGCCGCAGCGAATGTCGACGGCCGGGACCGCATCGAGCTCGGCGCCTACCAGGACACGACCGCGGCGACCGACGACGCCGGCAACCCAGTGGACATCGTCGGGCTGGGCGATTCGAGCATCCTCAGGGGTGGAGGCGGCAACGCCAACCGGCTGACGATCAACGACCCGACGTCGACGGTCACCGGCCTGCGCGTTCACCTCACCGCCAACCAATCGACCGGCATCGAGACGAATGGGGCGATTCGGAACGTCACGGTGACGGCCGAACCGGGGCTCGTGCCCCCGAACACGCTCGTCGGCATCCTCATCGACGGACCGTCGGGCTCGGTCGACGGCGCGAGCGTCTTCCTCCCTACCGCCGCCAACTCGGACGCTGAGGGCGTGCGGGTCGAATCGGCACCGACCGGCGTCAAGACCATCAACGACGTGAGGCTGGAGGCGGAGAGGGGCGTCACCACCCTGGGCGCGGGAAACGGCGATGCGAACCGTGTCGCTGTCCGGAACGCTTTCGTCCGTGCCAGCGTGGGAATCGCGGCCAACGGGAGCCGCGTCGACGTGGAGAATGCGCTGGTGGAGGCGGCGACCACAGGCAGCGTGGGCCTGGATTCGCTCGCGTCGGGGGCCTCATCGGAACTGCGCGCCCAGCATGTGACACTGGCCGGGCCGGCCCCGCCGACATCGGGCAGCGGCGTGCTCTCGTTCGACGGTGACGGGGCGGGCCCGCTGGCCTCGACCGTGGAGCTCACCAACTCGGTCGTCAGCGGATTCGTCAAGGACCTGAGGCGCTTCGGCAATGGCATCCTCACCGCGAACTGGTCCCGCTTCGCCACCGGCGACGGGCCCTCGAGCGGCGCCGACAACACGTCGGCCGCGCCGGGCTTCGTCAACCCGGGCGCGCGCGACTTCCGGCTCGCCGCGGGATCGCCGCTGATCGACGCCGGCGACCCGGCGCCCTTCGGCGTCGGAGGGCTGCTCACCGACCTGGACGGCGCGCCGCGCCCGCTGAACGGCGAGGCCGACTGCAGCTCGGCGCGGCGGGACATGGGGGCGTTCGAGTTTCAGCCCGGGCAGCGCGCGCCGATCGACCTCACCGCCTCGGCCGCGGCGGGCTCGGCCTCGACCGGGGAGCCGGTCGGATTCTCGGCCTCCGCGTGCGACCCCGACGGCGATCCCCTCACCTACAGCTGGCGCTTCGACGACGGCAGCACCGCGTCGGGCGCGTCGGTCTCGAAATCCTTCGCGACCGGAGGGACGCACACCGGAACGGTCACGGCGAGCGACGGCGCGAATACGGCCACCAAGGCCGCCACCGTTCAGGTCGTCGCGCCCACCCAGTCGCTCCTCTCGTTCTCGATGCTGCGCGACTCGTTCGCAGTCGGGTCGGCGGCGACGCCGATCACCGGCGCGGCGAAGAAGCCGAAGCGCGGCTCGGCGTTCCGCTTCAAGCTCGCAATCGCCGGCGACATCACCATCACGGTCGACGCGCTGCTGTCCGGCCGCGTGTCGAAGGGCAAGTGCGTGAGCCCGACGCGGGCCCTCCGCAACGCGAAGCGGTGCACGCGCGTGGTCAAGAAGGGCGCCTTCCGCCGGACGGGGAAGGCCGGCGACAACAGCGTGAGCTTCAGCGGGCGGATCGGGACGAAGGCGCTGGCGCCGGGCTCCTACCGTGCGACCCTCGCGGCGATCGGCACGCAGAGCCGCTCGGTGCGGTTCAAGATCGTGAGGGGCTGACCTCCGGCCGCTTTCTTTGCGACTGGGTCGGGTGGGGCTGCGAGCGTTGGACGAGATCGCACGAAGCCGCGGCCTGACCCGCGCCGAGGCGGCGCGGCAGGCGATCGCCGAAACGGCCGAGCGAGAGAGGATGCGCGCTGGCCTGGCCGCGGCGGCGAGGGCCCTGATGAAGGACCGCTCATACGTGCGGGAGGCGCGCGAGGTCGCCGAACTCAGGAGCAGCTCCTCGGGATGAAAGCTCGCCGGCGGAGCGGACCGTGAGGTCGGGCAGATGAGACTTAGATGGGCCGGGCTGGATTCGAACCAGCGACCTACGGATTATGAGTCCGCTGCTCTAACCGCTGAGCTACCGGCCCTTGGCGCGAAGCTAGCACCGCGGGCGGTCGCGGCAGGCGTCGCCGCGAGG
>JAXDJC010000253.1:0-3486 GCA_034663685.1 Thermoleophilaceae bacterium | reverse complement strand
GACGCCGACGACCTGCTGGGCGAGGCCATCGCCACGGTGGTCCAGATGGGCACGGCATCGACCTCGATGCTGCAGCGCCGCCTCCGTGTGGGCTACACCAGGGCCGGCCGGCTGATCGACATGATGGAGCGGCGCGGCGTGATCTCGGGCTACGAGGGGTCGAAGGCGCGTCAGGTGCTGATCACCGAGGGCGATCTGCCGCGCGTGCTGGCTGCGCTCGACGAGCCTGTCGGCGCCAAGGCGGATTGAGCCGCTCGCGTGCGTCAGACTTAGCGCCGTGGCGATAGGCGAACGGCTGCGAGAGGCGCGCATGCGCCAGAAGATCGACATCGCGGAGGTGGAGTCCGCGACGAAGATCCGCGCGAAATACCTGCGTGCGCTCGAGAACGAGGAGTTCGGGCTGCTGCCGGGCAACACGTTCGTCAAGACGTTCATGCGCACGTACGCCGAGTACCTCGGCCTGGACGCGCAGCTGCTGATCGAGGAGTACCGGGTCGACTACGAGCCGCGCGGGGAAGGCGACGTACAGCCCATGGTTTCGCGCCCGAGCAAGCGCCAGGAACGCCGGCGACCGCGCGCCTCCCGGGGGCCGCCAGGGCCGGGCACGGCGATCCTCGTGGTCGTCGTCGTGGTGCTGGTGATCTTCGTCGTCCTTGGGTTGACCGGCGGTAACGACAAGGCCCCGGGCGGTGCCGGGGCCACCACGGCGAAGCAGGCGAAGAAGAAGCCGGCGCGCACGAAGCGCAAGCCGGCCGCCAAGCCGACGCCGACCTCCGTGCGGCTGCACATCGTCCCGACCTCGGCCACCTACCTCTGCGTCGACCGCGGCCTGGGCAAGGCGGTCGTCTACCAGGGCACCACCTCGTCCCCGCAGACGTTCAAGGGCAAGCGGCTGCGCGTGAACATCGGCAACGCGGGCACGGTGCGCGTGTTCAACAACGGCAAGCGCGTGCGCCTGCCGTCGGGCGCGACCATCATCGGGTACGAGTTCACGCCCACCCGCTCCAGGCCGCTCCCGCCTGGGGTGAGGCGGCCCTGCGCGTGAGCGTTCGCGCAGGGATCGTCGTCACCGGCACCGAGGTGCTCACCGGCCGGGTACAGGACCGCAACGGCCCGTGGCTCGCTGACCGCCTGTTCGAGCTCGGCGTCGATCTCGCCCACATCTCGATCTGTGGCGACCGTCCCGAGGACATGGCGGCGCAGCTGCGCTTCATGGCGTCCGAGGGGATGGCCCTGGTGATCACGTCCGGCGGTCTGGGGCCGACCGCGGATGACCTCACCATGCGGATCGTGGCCGAGTTCTGTGGCCGCTCGATGGCGCACGACCCGGCTCTCGATGCGCGCATCGAGCAGATCCTGCGGCCGATGATGAGCCGCTGGAAGGGGATCGACCCCGAGGCCGTGCGCACCGGGACGCGCAAGCAGGCGACGGTGCCCGAGGAGAGCACCATCCTGGCCCCGGTCGGCACGGCGCCAGGGGCGGTCGTGTCGCCTGCATCCGGCGACGGACCCACGGTCGTGGTCCTCCCGGGCCCGCCGCGCGAGCTACACGAGATGTGGACCGCAGCCGTGCGCGCGCCCGAGTTTCTCGCTGCCGTGAGCGACCGCGGCCACTACGAACAGCACATGCTGCGGCTGTTCGGCATCCCCGAGTCCGAGATCGCGGAGACCCTGCGGGTGGCGGAGGCAAATATGGGTGATGTGGACTTCGAGCGCCTGGAGATCACCACCTGTCTTCGGAGGGCTGAGGTGGAGGTGGTTGTACGAAACGAGCCGGACGCATCCGCTGCGTGGGAGCAGCTCCGCGAGGTGATCGCCGCGCGCCATTCCGACACGCTGTTCTCGACCGACGGCTCCTCGATCGACGAGCAGGTGGCGGCGCTGCTGGCGGGCCACCGCATCGCGACAGCCGAGTCGTGCAGCGGAGGGCTGCTCGCCGCGCGGCTGACGGAGCGCGCCGGCTCCTCGGAGTACGTGATGGGTGGGGTGGTGTCGTACTCGAACGAGGCGAAGTCGGATCTGCTCGGGGTGGATCCGAAGCTGATCGAGTCGGTGGGGGCGGTGTCGCCAGAGGTGGCGTCGGCCATGGCGTCGGGCGCCCTGGCGCGCTTCGACGCCGACGTCGCTGTGGCAATCACGGGCGTGGCGGGACCCGGCGGCGGCAGCGAGGCCAAGCCCGTCGGATACGTGTGCTGGTCGGCGAAGACAGCCGCCGGGCGCTCGCTGGACGTGGACCGCCGGCTGCCCGGCGACCGGGCCGAGGTGCGCGATCGCTCCACCACGGTCGCGATGCACCTCCTGAGGCGGCTGCTGCGTGGCGAGGACCGACCGGCCTGAGTCGGCGCGGCTGTTCGTCGCGCTCGAGCTGCCGGAGGAGGTCCGCGCGGCGCTGGTCGAGTGGCAGGGGCAGGCGCTCGCGCGGCGGGCCGACCTCCGCGCCGTGGCCCCCGAGGCCCTGCACGTGACGCTGGCCTTCCTCGGTCACCGGCCGGTGGGAGAGGTCGAGGCGATCGCGGACACGGCGGCCCGCGCGCTCCGTGGTCTCGCGCCCGCGCGGCTCGCGCCCCGCGCCGTGGTGGGGGTGCCGCGGCGGCGCCCGCGCCTGTTCGCCGTGGATCTCTCCGACCCGGACGGACAGGCAACGATGCTCCACGCCGCCATATCGGAGGCCTTGTCGGAGGCCGGCTTCTACGAGCCCGAGCGACGGCGGTTCTGGCCGCACGTCACCGTCGCGCGCGTTGGGCGCGCCGAGCGGCAGGCCGCGCCGATCACGATCTCACCCCCGGCGGACGAGTTCATCGCTCGCGAGGTGGTGCTCTACCGCTCGCGCCTCGGCCGCGGCCCGGCGAGCTACGAGGCGCTCGCGCGCTTCCCGACGTTGTAGGCGAGGTGCGCCACCCCGGGCGCCTCGATCACGCGCGTGGGTTCGAACTCGATGTCCGCGCCGTCTAGGTTGTCGAGCAGGCGCTCGCCCGCGCCGAGCAGCACCGGGATCACGTTTAGCTCCATCGCGTCGACGAGACCGGCCCTCAGGTACTGCTGGATCGTGCTCGCTCCACCGCCCAGCGCAACGTCCGTGTCGCCCGCAGCCTCCTGCGCCTGCTCGAGCGCGGACTCGATGCCGTCGGTGACGAAGTGGACGGTCGTGCCACCCTGCATGGTGAGCGGCTCGCGCGCGTGGTGGGTCAGGACGTAGACCGGCGTGTGGAAGGGCGGGTCGTCGCCCCACCAACCGTTCCAGGGGTCGTCGCCCCAGGGGCCCGTGCCGCCGCCGAACATGTTCCTGCCCATGATCGTCGCGCCGACGTTCGCCTGCGCCTCCTCGACGACGGCGTTCGACGCGTTCGTCGCGCCGCCCTCGTCGCCGTGGGCCTTGCGCCAGGATTCGAGCCCGAACACCCACTCGTGGAGCTGCATTCCGCCCTCACCGATCGGGTTCTCCTCGCTCTGGTTCGGGCCGGCGACATAGCCGTCCAGCGACATCGA
>JAXDJC010000252.1:0-6732 GCA_034663685.1 Thermoleophilaceae bacterium | reverse complement strand
CCGCGGGGACAAGTTCGAGGACGCCTGGACGCCCGCCGCCCGGGCCGCCCTCGACTACGGCGCCAGCTCGTGGGCGTTCATCCGCTCGAAGGACGATCCGCTCGACTTCATCCAGATGGCGTCGTTCTCGAACAAGACCGACTTCGAGCGCTACTGGTACTCGGAGGAGATGGCCGAGGCACGTGCCGACGCCAGCGGGCTCTACCAGGTGCCGGTCGTGCCCCAGTGGCTGCGTGTGGTGGACGCCGGCGAGCTCACGACCATCGAGAGCTAGCGCCCTCCGGCGAACGGCGAACGGCTGCGGGGTAGGGGGCTGGGGCGCATACCGCGGGTGTCACCTTCGTAACGCTCCTGTAACGCGGGCGGGGCGGCCTCGCCGGACGAGTGGTGGATTGACCCCCTTATATGTGGTCAACCCACCACCGGTTCGCAAGCCGGCACTGCGGGGCGAACGCAGCGTTACAAAACGCGCACAACCCCCTACCCAGCCGCCGTTGACGTACGTGCCGAGCCGCCGAGCGGCAACGCGGAGGAGCGCTACCGCCTGCGCGGCAGCCGGAACTTGAGCTTGCGCGTACGCTGCTCGATCGGCAGCGCCACGTCGCCGTAGCTCAGCGCCTGCGCGTCCACCGCCGGCGGGTTGCGCATCATGTCCGCGGCCTGCTGGAGCTCGTGAAGCGCGTCGAGCGGCATGGCCACCCGCGCGCCCGGCGGCAGCCGGTTCTGGGTGAACCAGAGCTGCCTGTTGGCCGGGTCCCACGTGAACTCCGGCACGATCCAGCCGTCGCCGCCGTCGTGGGTCAGGCGGCGCTCGGCGCCGGTCGCGAGGTCGATCATGTAGAGGTCGGTCGTCTCCTCGGCCACCGGCTGGAGGAACGCCAGCTCGAAGATCGGCAGCGTGAGCAGGTAGTCGAGGTCGCCCGTGAGGTTGGCGTCGCGTGAGAGCTCGGCCCACGTGTTGAAGAAGCCGGGGCTGTCCTTGCTCGACATGTAGATCACGGCCTTCTGGTCCGGAGTGAAGACCGCCTGCTCGTTCCACGAAGGCGTGTCGGTCAGCTGGCGCGTCCTGCAGCCCGTCGCGGTCAGCCGGCAGTAGAAGAGCTGCGTGTTCATCGCGTAGCCCCACGTCTCCGTGTAGAGGAAGCCGCGGCCGTCCGGGGACCAGGTCTGCGTCTCGTACCAGTGGCCGTTGTTGGGCCGCACCACGCGCTCGTTCGTGAGCTTGGGCTTGCCGTCGGGGCCCACCACGAAGTCCGCCACGCGCACGTCCCACTTCCCGTCGCCGTTGTGGGTCACGAAGTTCCAGTTGAGGTGGGTCCAGACGAGGTGCTTGCCGTCCGGCGAGAAGTACGCGTGGTAGTCGTCCTCACCCTCGCCCTTGCCGTGGGCGTCGTCGAGCCCGGTCAGGCGCGTCTTCTGCGAGCCGTCCGGCTTCATCGCGTAGAGCACGGAGCCCATCCCGCCGTAGCCCGGCGAGCCGATCTTGAGGTTCTGCCCCTCCCAGGAGTGGAACAGGATCCAGTCGCCCTGCGGGCGCGGCACCGGCACGCCGTTCCGAGACGTGCGGTCGCAGGTGAGGCAGGTCAGGCCCGATCCGTCGCGCGCGGTCATCCA
The DNA here is from genome assembly GCA_034663685.1 of Thermoleophilaceae bacterium. GTDB lineage: Bacteria > Actinomycetota > Thermoleophilia > Solirubrobacterales > Thermoleophilaceae > AC-37. The sequence continues at coordinate 5,118 of JAXDJC010000252.1, read as the reverse complement.
GGTCTCGAGCCCGTGGCCGTCCTTGAAGTCCTTGCCGAACACCACGTGCTTGCCGTCCGGCATGAACATCGGCGCCTGCCCGAACGCGTACGAGTGCGTGGTCACGGAGTACGGCGCCGTGGAGTACGGGCTCGGCTGGGCGTTCGCCGCGGCAGGCACGAGCGCGACCGCCATCGCAGCCGCCGACAGACCCGTGAGTAGTCGCCGTCCTCTCATGCCCCCCGATGGGCGATTCCCCCAACGCGCCGGGACCAAACGGCCGGCGCACCCGCGCGGGGCCGAGTCTAAGCTCCGGCGCGTGAGGAGGGGAATCGCGAGGATCGCGCTCGCGATCACGGTCGGGTCGCTGCTCGCGCTCTGCGCGGCGGCTCCGGCGAGCGCCGACCTCACCTCGCTGAAGGCCGCCTGCCAGGCGCGCGACGCCGCCGACGGCGACACGACGAACGGCGTGACGCTGCCGTTCCGGTTCTGCGACGACGGCGTCCCGCCCACGGGCGGGCGCACCGCCAACGTGGGCGCGATCGGCGCGGTGGCGGTGCCCCAGAAGTACGACGGCTTCGCCGGGCTCCCGCCCAAGATCGCGCCGGACCCCAACGCGGGCGCCGACCCCAACGGCGACATCGCGCTCGACATCGACGTGTCGATGCCGGACCCGGTCAAGTTCCCGCCGCCGCCCGGCGGCTACCCACTCGTGGCGATGATGCACGGCTGCTGCGCGGGCGACAAGACCGGCTGGGAGTCCGCCACGGTGGACGGCGTCAACGAGCGCTGGCACCAGACCAACGCCTGGTACGCCGCGCGCGGCTACGTGGTCCTCAACTACACCTCGCGCGGGTTCGTGAACGGCCAGGGCCAGGGCTCCACCGGGGAGGCCCAGCTCGACTCGCGCATGTACGAGGTCAACGACTTCCAGCACCTGGCCGGGCAGCTCGCCGACGACCCGTTCTTCCACGTCGATCCCACGCGCGTGGTGGCCACCGGCGGCTCCTACGGCGCCGGCTTCACGTGGATGGCGTACACCGACCCGACCTGGAAGAGCCCGGCCGGGAAGGACATGCGGCTCGTGGCGGCGGCGCCCAAGTACGGCTGGACCGACCTCGTGTACGCGCTCATCCCGAACGGCCACCACTACGACGGCACGCTGCCGGCGACCGACCCCGCCGACGCCGCCGTGCCGTTCGGCATCCCCAAGTCGAGCATCGACTCGGCGCTCTTCGTGAGCGGCGCCACCGGCGTGCCGAGCCAGAGCACCCCGTTCCCGCCCCACACCACGTTCCCGCAGTCGATCTTCCAGGCGCTGGCGTGCCTCCAGTCGGGCGACCCGTTCGACAACAACCCCGCCTGCACGGCGGCGGTCGAGGAGGTCGTGCCGAGCTTCTACGCCGACCGCTCGGCCTACTACCAGAACCAGTTCTTCGAGCGGCTGGCGAGCGACCCGTCCGCGCGCGTCCCGGTGTTCAGCGCCGGCACGTTCACCGACCAGCTCTTCACGTCGATCGAGCACCGGCGGATGGTCGAGCGGATCAAGTCGATCGTGCCCGACTACCCCGTGCAGGAGTTCTACGGCGACTACAACCACTTCGTCCAGAACAAGCCGAAGGAGTGGGGCGACGTGTGCGGCTCCGACCATCACGTGTGCCGCTTCGCCGACTACCCCGGCGGGGACCTCAACGCGGTGCCGGCCGGCCGGGTGCTCACCGGCGTCACCTCCCGGCTGAACGCGTTCGTGGACCACTACGTGAAGCCGCAGGCCAACCCGGCGCAGCCCAAGCCCGCGTTCGACGTGACCGGCTCGCTGGAGACCTGCCCGCAGAACGCCGACGCCGCGCACCCGGCCGACGAGCCCGGCGAGCGGTTCACGGCGCCCACGTTCGAGCAGCTCGCGCCCAACACGCTCACGATCGGCTCGCAGGGCGCGCAGGCCACGGCCAACGCCTCCTCCGACTCGCACGCGCTCAACTCGGACCCGGTCGCCAACAGCGTCTCGAACGGCGGGCGCTGCCCGGTGGAGACGGCCCCGCCCGGCGGCGCGGTGGCGGTGTACGACTCGGACCTCCTGCCGTCGGACTTCACGATGCTCGGGGCGGCGCTCGTACGCGTGACGCACACCGGAAGCGGCCAGGGCGCGCAGCTGAACGCCCGGCTCTACGACGTGCTGCCCGACGGCACGCAGGTCCTGGCGGACCGCACCATCTACCGGGTCACCGACCTCAACGGGACGTCCGTGATCCCTCTGCACGGCGCCGGCTGGCGCTTCCCGAAGGGCCACCGGGTCCGGATCGAGCTGACCCAGAACGACGCGCCGTACGCGCGGGCATCGAACCAGCCGTCGTCGCTGCTCATCTCGGCCATGCAGCTGGAGATCCCGGTGCGCGAGGCGTCGACCGGCCTGGGCGCGGTGGCGGCCGGCACCGGGCCTCCGACGGTGGACCTCACCGCGCCGCGGCTGGCGAGCGACACGAGCCGCGACCCGCGCTTCAGGCTCACCCTGCGCGGCTCGGCGAGCGCCGACCACTACGAGCTCGAGGCGCGCAACATCCGCAGCTCCAAGTGGAGCCGGCTCAGCTCCACGCTGCGCGCGCCGGTGTACTCGTTCGCCGGCTACTTCGGGTCGGCGTACAGCTTCCGCGCCCGCGCCGTCGGCAAGTTCGGCCAGCGCGGAGCGTGGGACACGGCGAGCACCGTCGTCCCGTTCGACGACAGCCGGCGCCGCGGCAAGCCGAGCTTCGGCACCGGCTGGGCGCACGTGCACTTCGCCTCCGCGTGGGGCCAGCGGCTGAGCCGCGCCACCGGCGCCGGCCGCACGATGACCGTGTCGTTCAGGGGAGCCGGCAAGCTCTACCTGATCGCGCGCACGAGCCCGTCGAGCGGCCGCGCGGTGCTCACGATCGACGGCCACGGGCGCCGGACCGTGAACCTGCGCTCGACGCGCGCCCGCAACCGGGCGCTGGTGGCCATCGTCCGGGCCAAGGGCTCGGGCCGGCACGTGCTGCGACTCGTCACGCTGGGCGGCGGCCCGGTGGAGATCGACGGCGTGGGCGTGGCCACGCGCTGAACCGCCTCGCCCGCTACCCCTGCTCCAGGGGCGCCATCGTGAGCCCCGCGTCCTTCAGCTGCTCCCAGTAGTGCTCGGCCAGCTCGCGGTTGCCGGACCAGACGATCGCCTGGCCCGAGTTGTGGATCTCGTTGGCGATCGCGTGGCCCTTCTCCAGCGTCACCCCGGGAATCGTGCGCGCCAGCGCGGCGGCCACGCCGTCGAAGGTGTTGTGGTCGTCGTTCAGCACGATCACGCGCCAGGCGCCGCCGAGGCCGGCACCGGGGTCGCCCACGCGTGGGAGCTCGATGGTGGCCCCGCCGCTCACGCCGACGTTCCCGCCTCCGCGGCCGCGCCCTCGGACTCCGCACGCTTGGCCAGATAGCGCTCGAGCCCGGCCCGCAGCTGATCGCTCGGCGCCGCCTGCTCCAACCGCACGGCCTCGTCCCCGGCCAGAGCGCCGCGATTGTGCTCCGCGTACGCCCGCGCGAAATCGTCCGGCCCGCGCTCGGCCCACTCGAGCTGGCGCCGCAGCGCCTCGCGCGCACGCTCCAACCCGGCCGCGGCGTCCTCCACCATCCCGAAGTGCGTCAGGCACAGGGCGCTGGGCGACCACTCCCCCACGAGGTCGATCGAGCGCAGCCACCGCTCCACGTCGATGTCCGGCGGCGGAGTCGGCGCGATCGTGTGGTCGCTCGGCGGAACGCGCACGCCCGCCACGTCGCCCACGAACGCCTCGCCGGTCGGCTCGTGCAGGTAGCAGACGTGATGCGAGGCATGCCCCGGCGTGTACTCCACCCGGAACGCGCCCTCCACCGTCTCGCCGCCCGACAGCGCCACCACGTTCTCCTCCGGCACCGGCGCCACCTCGCCCCACAGCTCGTCCATGTGGTCGCCGTAGAGCATCCCGGCGCTGCGCAGCAGGCGCGATGGGTCGACCAGGTGCCGCGCCCCGCGCTCGTGCACGTAGACCTTCAGCCCGGGGTGGCGCCGCACCAGCACGCCGGTCCCGCCCGCGTGATCCAGGTGGATGTGCGTGAGCAGCAGCCCGCGCGGCTCGATCCCGTCGAGCGCGCCGAGGCTCACGGTCGGGCCCGGGTCCACGATCAGCCCGTCGACCTCGTACGCACCGATCACGCGGTCGTACCCCAGGTGCATCGTGTCGATCAGCCTGGCCACGCCGCTGACCATACAATTCGCCCCATGGATCCACGCCTTCCAGAGCGCGACCGCCCCTGGGTCATGCGCACGTACGCCGGCCACTCCGACGCCCGCGAGTCGAACGCCCTCTACCGCAAGAACATCGAGAAGGGCCAGACCGGCCTCTCGATCGCGTTCGACCTCCCCACCCAGACCGGCTACGACCCGGACCACGAGCTCGCGCGCGGCGAGGTGGGCAAGGTCGGCGTCTCGATCGTCCACAAGGGCGACATGCACACGCTGCTCGACGGCATCCCGCTCGACGCGATGAACACGTCGATGACGATCAACGCCACCGCCGCCTGGCTGCTCGCTCTCTACGTGGCCACGGCTGAGGAGAACGGCGTGGACGCCGAGGTGCTCCAGGGCACCACGCAGAACGACATCATCAAGGAGTTCCTCTCGCGCGGGACGTACGCGTTCCCGCCCGGGCCCTCGATGCGGCTGATCGCGGACATGATCGCCCACTGCGTCGACGAGGTGCCCAAGTGGAACCCGATCAACGTCTGCTCCTACCACCTCCAGGAGGCCGGGGCCACGCCCGTCCAGGAGATCGCGTTCGCCCTCTCCACCGCGCAGGCCGTGCTCGACCAGGTGCGCGACCGCGTGCCGGAGGAGACCTTCCCGCGCGTGTTCGGGCGCATCTCGTTCTTCGTGAACGCCGGTATCCGCTTCGTGGAGGAGCACGCCAAGCTGCGCGCGATGGGGCAGCTCTGGGAGCAGATGGGCCGCGAGCGCTACGGCGTGACCGACGAGCGCTTCCTGCGCTTCCGCTACGGCGTGCAGGTCAACTCGCTCGGCCTGACCGAGGCCCAGCCGGAGAACAACGTGATCCGGATCGTGCTCGAGGCGCTGGCCGTCACGCTCGGGCGCGACGCCCGCGC
>JAXDJC010000249.1:0-17538 GCA_034663685.1 Thermoleophilaceae bacterium | reverse complement strand
TCGGCGATCTCGTCGCCGCGATCCTCCTGCAGGAAGTGCGCGGCGCCCTCGATCCGGATCTGCTCGCCGGCGCTGGGGATCGTCGAGGTGAAGCGCTCGCCCGAGCGCGGGAACGGGAACACCGGGTCGCTGTCGGAGAACGCCACGAGCGCCGGCTTCTGCCAGCCCGAGAGCTCGTCCATGACGGCCCGCATCTCTGCCGCGCCCGGCTGCCCCTCCTCGATGGGCACGAGCAGCGGGAACTCGGCGGCGCCCGCCTTCGAGGCCGCATCCGGGAACGGCGCCTCGTAGGCGCGCACGACCTCGTCCGGCAACTCGGTCGTGGTCGCGCCCTGGATGATCATCCCGACCGGCAGGTCCGGGTTCTTCTCCGCGAACGCCCGCCACGCCATGAACCCCTTGCTCACCCTGCCCGTGAAGAGCCCCGTGTTGAGGATCACCAGCCGGTCCACGCGGTCGGCGTTCTCCACCGCCCAGCGCAGCCCGATCGGCCCGCCCCAGTCCTGGACCACCGCGGTGACCCCGCTCACGTCGAGCTCGGCCAGGAGCGCCGTCATCAGCTCCACGTGGCGGTCGTAGGTGTAGAAGCCGCGGTCGGTCGGCTTGTCGGAGCGCCCGAAGCCGGCGAAGTCGGGGCAGATCACCCGGTTCCCGCCGGCGACCAGCGGCGGGAGCATCTTGCGGTAGAGATACGACCAGGTCGGCTCGCCGTGGAAGCAGACGATCGGGGGGCCATCCCCCTCGTCCAGGTGGTGGAGCCGCAGACCGTCCACCTCCGTGTAGTGCGGCTCGAACCCGAAGCCCGGAAGCCCCTCGAACCGCTCGTCAGGTGTGCGAAAGACGTCCACCGCGGGCGGGAACTTATCCTTCTTCGTTCGCATGAGCCTCTGGGGACGCATCTTCGCCGCCGGCTACGACGCGTTCCAGGCGAACATGGAGCGCGAGTTCTTCGGCAAGATCCGCCGCGACATGCTCGCCGGCGCGACCGGCCGCGTGATCGAGATCGGCTCCGGCACCGGCGCCAACCTCCAGCACTACCCGAGCTCGATCGACGGGCTCGTATGCACCGAGCCCGAGGAGCCGATGGCGCGGCGGCTGCGCGAGAAGGCGGCGCACAGCGCGCTGCCGGTCGAGGTCGTGAGCGCCCCCGCGGAGAGGCTTCCGTTCGACGACGACTCGTTCGACACCGCGGTCGCCGCGCTCGTGCTCTGCACGGTCGATGACCCGGACCGCGCCATCGCGGAGATCGCGCGCGTGCTGAAGCCGGGCGGCCGGTTCATCTTCATGGAGCACGTCCGCGCCACCGATCCCGGTCTCGCGCGCTGGCAGGACCGGCTCCACCCCCTGTGGATCCGCTTCGGCCACGGCTGCAACTGCAACCGGGCGACCTACGAGTCGATCGAAGCCTCCCCGCTCAGCATCGAGACGCATCGCCGCGGCGTGATCCGCAAGGCGCCGCCGATCGTGCGCCCGCTGCTCACGGGCGTGGCGGTCCTCCCGGACGCCGGCTAGGCGACGTCGCGGAACAGCTGCTCGTCGGCGCGCAGCGCATCGCGCAGGCGCTGCTTGAGCCGCGCGTGCAGACGGCAGACGCGGCTCTCGGACACCCCGAGCACCACGCCGATCTCCTTCAGCGTGAGGTTCTGGACGTAGAGCAGCACGGTCAGCTCTCGCTCGCGCTCGCTCAGCCGCGCGAACGCGCGCCGGAACTTCTCCTTCGCCTCGGTCACGGCGGTGGCCGTCTCCGGGTCGAGGCCGGGCTCGGTCGACTCGATCGTGTCGATGCGCTCCACCGACCCGTCCTCGTCGTCGAGCACCAGCGTGTTCAGCGACGTGAGCTCGGAGCTCTGGATGTCGCGGCGGATCCTGTCGAGGTGGTCGATGTCGATACCGAGCGCGTCGGCCAGCTCGTGGTTGGTCGGCTGGCGCGCGTGAATGGCGAAGAACGTCTCCCGCGCGCGGGCCATGTCGCGCTCCCAGCGCCGCAGCGGCCGCGGCGCCCAGTCCTGGCGGCGCAGCTCGTCGAGCACCGCCCCATGCACGCGCGTCCACGCGTACTGCTCGAACGTGGCGCCGCGCTCGGGGTCGAAGCGGTCCACCGCCGCGATCAGGGCCTCGATCCCGCACGAGAGCAGATCGTCGGCCTCGCACCACGACGGTAGCTCGCGCACCTTGCGGTACACGATGTGCTTAACGATCCCGGCGTAGGCGAGCACCAGGCGATCGCGCAGCTTCGGATCGCCCGTGCGGCGGTACTCCGTCTGGATTGCCAGGGCCTCGGCGTCCGTGAACCGGCGCCGATCGGCCGTGCGCTGCGTGCTCAACGATCCTCTTCCGGGTCGGGTGTCGGGCCCACCGGTCAATCCGGCGGCCTGCCTCATATCGGGGGGGCCGCCGCGCACCTCGACCGACCCCCCGCCTGGGTGGACCACTGTCCGGTCGCGTCCCTGCCCTCCCCAGTTCGGCGTAATTGCAGCCGAACGCCGGTTTTTAGCGCTATTGCTCCAATAGGGTGGCGGGACTTGGCCCAGCGCGACGACAGCGTGACCGTCGTCATCGTTGAAGACCACCTTGCGCTCAGGAAGGGGCTGGAGCTCCTTCTGCGCGGGACGGAATTCAGCGTGATCGGCACCGCGGATGATGCGGAGGAGGGGCAGCGGCTGATCGAGCGCCGCCGCCCTGATGTCGCGGTCGTCGACATCGGCCTGCCCGGCCGCAGCGGTCTCGACCTCACCCGGCGGATCCTCTCGACCGTCCCCGAGCTCGGGGTCCTCCTGTACACGGGCATCGGCGACAAGGACACGCTGGTTCGCGCGCTCGACAGCGGGGCGCGCGGGTTCGCGCTGAAGGCCGGCTCACCGGAGGAGCTGCTGGCAGCGATCCGCGCCGTGGCCCGCGGCGCGAGCTACGTGGACGAGCGCCTGCGTCCGATGCTGCTCGCCCGGTTCACCACCGAGCGGATCGGTGTTCTCTCGCCGCGCGAGCGCGAGGTGCTCGACCTGCTCGCCAAGGGGCTCAACGGCGAGGAGGTTGCCGAGCGGCTCGTGCTCTCGCCCGAGACGGTCCGCACGCACGTGCGCAACGCGATGGAGAAGCTCGAGGCGAGCACGCGCGTGCACGCGGTGGCCATCGCGCTGCGCCAGGGCGAGATCTAGGGAGCCGGGCCCAGCACGACGGGCGGCCCCCCGAGCTGATCCTTGCCGAGGGCCGCCGGGTCCAGCGGCGCCGGGCGCGGGGCCTCGATCAGGATCATTCGAAAGCCGCGGTACCGGCGCGTGGTCGTGGCGCGGAAGCCGGCCGGCAGGGCGCGCGGAAGGCCGGGCGACTCGGTCAGCGCGGTCCGGCCCTGGCGGCCTGGCTCCACGACCACCCATGCCGATCGTGTGACGAGCGGCTGGTGCGCGTACGGGCGGTCGAGGTACGTGTCCGCCACCGGCGCGTCGAACCCCGGCAGCACCACCACCGGCACGCCGCGCGCGGCGGGGCCGAGCCGCGCCAGCGCTCCGCCCCAGTCCGCGTTCTGGTGGCGCCAGTCGGCGAGCGTGGCCACGGTGAGCGCGACGCCCACCGCCAGCGCCACGCCGAGCGGGATCGCGCGAGCGCGCGTGAGCCCGAGCGCGGCCAGCGCAGCCAGTGCTCCCCACGCCACGAGCAGGTTGCGCATGAAGAAGTGGTCGTCGATCCCGGTGACGGCGAGCGCCAGGGGCGCGGCGAGCGCGGCCACGGCGATGGCGGCGATCAGCCCGGGGCGAGGGTCGGCGTGGCCCCGGGCGCTGCCGGGGCCGCTGCCGGGGCGCTCCCGTCGCCCACGTAGTGCCAGGTAGGCGCCCGCCGCCAGCCCGCCGGCGCCGAGCAGCACGGCGATCGCCTCGAGCGCGCCGCTCGGCGGATTCGGCCCGGCCGCGAGCTGGCGCACCGCCTGGCGCACGCGCTCGCCGAGCTGGAGCGACTCGATGTGCGAAGCGCGCTCGTCGTGCTGGTCGGCGAGCAGCGAGAGCAGGGGCACGAACGACGCCGCCACGGCCGCGCCTGCAACCGCCACGCGCAACCGGGCGCCGCGGAGCCGCCAGAGCAACACCGCGAGCTCCGCCCCCACGAGGAAGATCGCGTAGTAGTGCGTCCACAGGCAGGCCGCCGAGAGCAGCGCCCAGCCGGCGAGCCAGCTCGTGCTCCGCCGCGCCAGCGCCTCACTCATCGCCCAGAGCGACAGGCATCCGAGCAGCGCGAGCAGCGAGTACGCGCGCGCGTCGAGCGAGTAGGAGACCATCACCGGGCTGGCCGCCGTGAGGGCCGCGGCGCCGAGCGCCACACGCTCGCCCATGGCTCGCCGCGCCGCGAGGTAGGCCGCGGGCACGCACAGCACCCCGGCGATGGCCGCCGGCGCTCGCAGGCTCGCGTCTCCGGTGTCGCCCACCAACCGCTCCCAGGCCCAGGTGATCGCGTAGTAGAGCGGCGGGGTCGACTCGCTCAGGCGTACCTGGTCCCACAGCATGCCGAGCGTGTGCTGCTCGACCACCGCGAGGGTGAAGCTCTCGTCGTACCAGAGGCTCTGCAGGCCCAGAAACGGGAGCCGAAGCGCAGCGCCTCCAAGGGTGAGGGCGCCGAGCAAGAGCCAGGTGCGCCGGGCCGACGCCACGCGGCGAGGTTAGTGACGGCGCGGCCGGGCGCCGGGCCGCGCGGGGGTGTCAGTCGCGGTCGGCCGCGGGCTCGCGGTCCGGCGCGGAGCCGTTGCGCGAGGGCGCCTCGGCGCCGTCCGGCTCGTCCGAGGCCTTCGACTCGGGTTCGTCGCCCGAGTCATCAGAGGCCCCGGGCTCGCGCGTGTCGCGCGTGTCACGCCGGCGGTCGTAGCTCGTCTGCGCCAGCCCGAGCCACGCGCCGATGAACACGACCACGAGGGCGACCGCGGCGATCCTCGGCCCGATGATCAGCCACAGGAGCAGCGCCACGACGACGGCCGCCAGCAGCGCCTTCCCCACGATCGCGAAGTCGAGCAGGTGCTTGGCCTTCGGCCGCTCCTCGATGACCTCCTCGAGCTTCTGCTCGAGCTTGCCGGGTGCGACCTCGTCGCGCAGGGCGCGGGCCTGCTCGCCGAAGCCTGGGCTCTTCTCGTCACTCATCCCTCTCTCAGTCCCCGACGCTCAGAGGCGGCAAACCCGGCTCCCTAACCTCAATCGGTCGGAATGCGCTCCCCCGCCGCAACTCGCCCGCGCCTCGCCGTGCTGCTCGTCGCCGTCGCGGCGGTCGCCATCGTGGTGCTGCTCTCGGGCCGTGGCGACTCCGGCCACACGGGCCACGCCGCCGGCACCAAGCCCGTCGACACGCTGATCGACGCCATGCGCGAGCGCTACCCCGGCATCCAGCGCGCGAACGGCCACTTCCGCTCCGCCATCGGCGGCGGCACCCGCTACGGCGATGCGTACATGGGCTACGCCCTGCTGTTGAGCGGCCTGCGCACCGGCGACCGGCAGGCGATCGACGCGGGCTTCCGCGGCCTGACCAATCCGCTCCAGCCCGGCCGCCGCCCCAACCGGCCCAGCGTCTTCGAGATCCTCGCGCTCGCGGCCGGCTACAACCTCGCGCGCGACAGGGCGGCCGACGCGCCGATGTTCAAGCGCAACCGGGCGGCGTGGGAGGACTTCCTGCGCCGCGCGCCGCTGATCCGCATCCCGGCGGTCGCGTATTACGGCAACCACTGGTTGATCGAGGCGGTCGAGATCCGCGAGCTGCTCGCCACCGGCGTGCGCTCGAGCATCCCGACCGCCGTGCTCGGCGGCCAGCGCGCGCTGGCCGACCGGCTGAGCCGCCAGCTGGTGAACGAGCGGATCCCCGCGATGGCGCGCGCCGAGGCCGTGAGCGCGCCGGGCGGGCGGGCCTTCGTGCTGTCCGACCCGCCGGACAACCCGCTCGTCTACCAGGGCCTCTCCTTCGGGTTCTACGCGCGCGCGATCGAGCTGCTGGGCGACAGGGCGACCGGGCGCGCGCGCCAGACGCTGATTCAGATCGCGCGCGCGTCGCTGCTGCTCGCGGGCCCGGACGGCGACGTGGCCTACTTCGGCCGCAACCAGGAGCAGGCATGGGGGCTCGCCGGCACGATCTACGGCGCGTACTACACGGCGAGCATGAACGAGTCGACGCCGGAGGAGGACGCCCAGCTGCGCGAGCTCGCGCGCCGGGCGATCGACCGGCTCCTGAGGGAGCACGGAGTGGCGCACTGGGGCCTCGAGATCACGCCGAGCGTGGCCCGCTCGCGCTGGATCCCCGCGGTCGGCCTCGACTCCGGCGCCGGCGGCCCGTCGTTCGGCGGCCTGGTCCTCGGACTCCTCGAGTGGGGGCGCGACGAGTCACAGCAGCCTCCGGGCGGCGCGACGATCCCCGCGGACCATCCGCTCGGAACCAAGCTCTCACACGCGGAGAGCCGCTTCTCCGTGATCCGCCGCGGGCCGGTCTGGGCGGTGATCCGCCCCACCATCAGCGGCAAGTACCCGTACGACGTGCGCTACGACTTCGGGATCGTCGCCCTCAAGGTCCTCCGCGACGGGCGCTGGGTCGACGTGGTGCGCCATCGGCCGCTCACGCGCGCCCAGGCGGACAGCGCCGGGCCCGTGCTGCGCACCGGCGGCGTGACCGGCTTCCCGTTCGCCTCGAACGTGACGATCGGCCGCGACGGCTCCGTGACGATGCGCGGCGGCTGGCGCAAGGAGCCGATCCGGATCAAGCGCGTGGTGGCCACCCTCCCAAGCGGCGGGAAGGTGCGTGCCCTGGGCTCGATCCCGGGTGCGCTCATCCGCACCGGGGTCACCTTCAGGTTCGACCCGACCGCCTGCGGTGAACGACTCACCTTTCCCGTCCAGGCGGGCGACACGATCGAGTACTCGGCCTTCCTCACCCCGCGCGGGCTGAGGACCGGCCCGCGCTCACTCGCCGACGCGTTCGGCCGGGTCACGTTCGACAGGCCCGCGAACGTGACCACGAGCGAGGGCTTCGGCTCGGGTATGGACCCGGCCCTCGTGCGCGCCCGGGCGACGTTTGCGGGACTGGCCGCGGGACCGATGACGGTCACGCACTGCGCGCAGCCGGGCCGGCTGCCGGTGGAGTCGCCGGCGCCGGTCGTGCCCCGGGGGTAGCGGCAGCAAAGCCGCTCAGCGCGGCTGCCAGGCGTCCTCGGAGTCCACCCGCGCCGCCACCGCCGCCGGCAGCTCGCCGTCCGCCAGGTCCGCCAGCGACGTTCCCTCGAGCACCTCGCGCAGCCCCGCGCGCACGGCCACCCACACGTCGCGCAGCACCGCTGCTCCCTCCGGGTACTCGAGCGCATCCGGCCGGCGGCCGCTCACGTTCGCCAGCGGGCCGTCCACCGCCCGCACCACGTCGGCCAGCGACACGTCGTCGGCCGCGCGGGCCAGCATGTAGCCGCCGTCGGCCCCGCGGCGGCTCTCCACCACGCCGCCGTGACGCAGCTCGCCGAGGATGTTCTCCAGGAAGCGCAGGGGGATGTCCTGGGCGGCCGCGATGCGCTCGGCCTTGACCGGCAGGCCGTCGCCCGCGCGGGCCAGCTCGAGCGCGGCCCTCAGGGCATAGTCGGTCTTGGCGGAGATGCGCACCCCGCCATTGTGGCGCGCGCCGCGGAGATCAGGCGGCGAGCACCGAGGCGCTGTCCACACCGCGCACGTGCACGATGTCGCCCTCGCGCAGCTCCAGCTCGCGTTCCTCGGCGCGGCTGAGCTGGGCCACCACCTTCTCGCCGCTGGCACGCGTGAGCTCCACCCGCACCTCGAACCCCAGCCGCGACACCCGCTCCACCACGGCCTCGTCGCTCGCCGCCCCGGGCACCGGCAGGAGCTGCACGTCGTGCGGGCGCACGAGCCGGCCGTCGAGCGTGGTCACGAGCCCGATGAAGCGCATTACGAAGTCGTTCTCCGGCTTCTCGTAGAGGTCGTGTGGCGTTCCCGCCTGCTCCACCCGCCCGTCGTTGACGAGCACGATCTGGTCGGCCAGGTCCATGGCCTCCTCCTGGTCGTGGGTCACGAAGATGGTCGTAACGCCCACATCGGCCTGAAGCCGCTTGAGCCAGGCGCGAAGCTCCTGCCGCACCCGCGCGTCGAGCGCGCCGAACGGCTCGTCGAGCAGCAGCACGCGCGGCTCGATCGCCAGCGCGCGCGCCAGGGCCATGCGCTGGCGCTGGCCGCCCGAGAGCTGCGCCGGGTAGCGGTCCGCGTAGGTCTCGAGCTGCACGAGCCCGAGCAGCTCGTCCACGCGGCTCCTGATCTCGGCCTTCGAGCGCTTGCGGATCCTCAGCCCGAAGCCCACGTTGTCGCGCACCGTCATGTGCTTGAACGCGGCGTAGTGCTGGAACACGAAGCCGATCTCACGGTCCTGAGCCGGGTCGCGGGTCACGTCGCGTCCGTTGATCAGGACCTGCCCTTCGTCGGGCTCCTCGAGCCCGGCGATCACCCGCAGGAGCGTGGACTTTCCCCCGCCGGACGGGCCGAGGATCGCGGTCAGCGAGCCCTCGGGCACGACCACCGAAACGTCGTCCAGCGCCACGTGGCCGTTGAAGCTCTTGTGGATGCCGGCTGTCTCAATACCCATGCTGGCTGCGCCTCCTGGATAGAACGGTCAATGCCACGAGCACGCCGATGCCGAGCACTGCGAGCAGCACGGCGGTGGCGTACGCGGCGGTCAGATCGAAGCCGTCGAAGCGGTTCTGCACGTAGAGCGTGAGCGTCTCGGTCTCGCCCTCGAGCCGGCCGGAGACCACGCTCACGGCGCCGAACTCGCCCAGCGCGCGCGCCGTGGAGAGCACCACGCCGTAGATCACGGCCGGGCGGATGGCGGGCAGCGTTATCCGCCAGAACGCCTGCCAGCGGCTCGCGCCGAGGGTGGCGGCCGCCTGCTCCTGCTCGTCGCCGATCTCGCGCAGTACCGGGAGCACCTCGCGCACCACGAACGGGAGCGACACGAAGATCGTGGCCAGCACGATCCCGGGCGTGGAGAAGATGATCTGGATGCCGGCCCCGGCGAAGGTGCTCCCGAGCCAGCCGTCCTGCCCGTAGACGAGGACGAGCGCGAGCCCCACAACGATCGGCGAGATCGCGAACGGCAGGTCGATCATGCGATCGAGCACGCCCTGGCCACGGAAGCGCCTGCGTGCGAGGAGTAGCGCCGTGCCGATCCCGAAGGCTGCGTTCGCCGGCACGGCGATGGCCGTGACCAGCAGGGTCAGGTAGAGCGCATGCTCTGCACCCGGCGTGGTGAGCGCGTGGAAGAACCGGCCGAGGCCGTGCTCGAAGGCCCGGTAGAACACCATCCCGACGGGCGCCGCGAGCAGCAGCCCGAGGTAGCCCAGCGCCGCGAAGCGGAGTGAGCGCCTAGCGGCCATCGTCCACCCACCGGGGCCGCCCGAGCCGCGACAGCGCCGCGAGCAGGAGCACCGACGCCGCCAGAAGCACGACCGACACGGCCGCAGCCGCCGTCACGTCGCCGGTCTCGATCCGCCCGAAGATGAACACCGACGCGACCTCGGTCTTGTACGGCAGGTTGCCCGAGATCAGCACGATCGAGCCGAACTCGCCCAGCGCGCGAGCGAACGCGAGCCCCGCGCCCGCCACGACCGCCGGCCGCAGGCTCGGCAGCACCACCCGGCGGAAGGTGGTGAGCGCGGATGCCCCGAGCGACCGGGCGGCCTCCTCCATCTCGCGGTCGAGCTCCATCAGCACGGGCTGCACCGCCCGCACCACGAACGGGAGCGTGACGAACAGCAGCGCGAGCCCGATCGCCACGCGCGTGTAGGCCACGTCGATCCCGACCGGCCCCTTCGGGCCGTAGAGGGCGAGCAGCGTGAGGCCGGCGACCACGGTCGGCATCGCGAACGGGAGGTCGATCAGCGCGTTCACGAACCGCTTGCCCGGGAACTCGTCGCGCACCAGCACCCAGGCGATCAGCGTGCCTGTCACGGCGTTGATCAGGGCCACGATCAGCGACACCGCGAACGTGAGCTTGAGCGACGCCACCGCCTCCGGCGCGCTCACCGCGCGCCAGAACGCGCCGGTCCCGCCCTGGAGCGACCGGTCGACCACCGCCGCCAGCGGGATCAGGACTATCAGCGACAGGTACGTGGTGATGAGCCCGACCCCGAGGGCCGAGCCCGCCGGAACGCGCAGGCGCCGCGGCCCGAGCCGCGGCGCGCGCCCGGAGATCGCTGCGGCCTCAGCCGCCAGTGGAGACCCCCTTCGCCTTGTTGATCTTCGCCACGACGCCCTTGTCGGGATCGAAGAACTTGTCGTTCACGGCGCTCCATCCGCCGAACTTCGTGATCTCGAACAGCTGCTTGGGCGTTGGGAACCTCCGCGGGTCGGCGGCCGATGCGAGCACGGGCCGGTAGCCCTCGTCCGCGAAGATCCCCTGACCGGCGGGCGAGCGGAGGAAGTCGACGAACCTCGATGCCTTCGCGTTCGACTTGCCCTGCTCGGTCACCGCGATCGGGTTCTGGATCAGGATCGTCTGGTCCGGGATCACGTAGTCGAGGTCGATGCCCTTCTTCTTCGCGGCGATCGCCTCGTTCTCGTAGGCCAGCAGCACGTCGCCCTTGCCCGACCCGAAGGTCTGGAGCGAGTCGCGCGCGCTCTTGTCCTGCACCGACACGTTGTCGAACAGGTCCTTGAGGAACTGCTGGGCCTGCGCGTCGGTCCTACCCTGCGCGATCTGCGAGCCGTACGCAGCCATCACGTTCCATCGCGCGCCGCCGGAGGTGAACGGGTTCGGCTCGATGATGTCGACCCCCGGCTTGGTCAGGTCGGCCCAGCCCTTGATGCCCTTCGGGTTGCCCTTGCGCACGGCGAGCACGACCACCGAGTTGGTGACGAAGCCCTTGTAGCGGTCCTGGTTCCAGCCGGCCGCCACCTTCTTCGCGTCGACGAGCTTGTCCACGTCGGGCTGAAGCGAGAGCGCGACGATGTCGGCCGGCAGGCCCGCCGCGACCGCCCGCGATTGGTCGCCCGAGGCGCCGAAGGACTGCTGGAAGCTCACGCCGCTGCCGTCGGGCGTCTTCTTGAACGCCTCGGTGAGCTTGGCGTAGGCCTCCTTCGGCGTGGAGTAGCCGACGAGCGAGATCTTCTTCCCGCCGGAGCCGCTGGACCCCCCGCACCCGGCCGCCGCCAGGGCGAGCACGAGCAAGAGTGCCGAGGCGAGCAGGCGGACGATTGGGCGTGTAGGGGGCATCTGCACCTTTCCGGTCGAGTTGAGGAAGCGGCATAGTACATAACTCGGGTCGGGTTTAGGGGATTTGCCCATGGGATCGGGTGCTCACCCCATTCCCTTGGGACACCGAGAGGGTTAGGCTGGTCTGTCGGATGGGCAGGCTCGCCAAACTCGAGGAATGGCTCCTTGCGCTCGTGATCAGGCGCGGCACGGAGGCCGTTCGCTCGTCGCCCACCTTCCAGCGCGCGCTCGGGATCCTGTTCGTGGCCGGCGCCTCGATCGGCACCGTCTCGATGGCCTTCCCGCAACCGCCGGGCACGAACATCGCGGGCCTGTTCCTGGTCTTCGGGATCGCCTACGCGGTCGGTGCCGTGCTGCTGCTCGGCCGTGGCGAGCTTCCGGTCTGGAGCAACCACGTGGCGCTCGGCTGCGGCACCGCCCTCATCACGCTCGCCATCCACTTCACATCCGAGCGGACCAGCGTCTACTCGATGTTCTACCTGTGGGTGAGCATCACCGCGTTCTACTTCTTCCGCTGGTGGGCCGGCTGGGTCCAGATCGCCGTGGTGGCGATCCTCTTCAGCGTCGTGCTCGCCACCGAGCACACGGTGGCCGCCGAGGAGCAGTGGGTGATCACGCTCGGCACCGTGGTGGTGGCCGGGCTCTTCGTGGGCACCCTGCGCCGCGGCGTGGAGGGCCTCATCACCGAGATCGAGGAGGCCCATCGCACCGACCACGCCCGCCTCTACGCCGCCGAGCGCGAGGCGCGCCTCGAGGCCGACCGCGCCACCGAGTCGCTCCAGCGCGTGCAGGCGGTCACCGATGTCGCGCTCTCCCACCTCAAGCTCGACGAGCTGCTCGAGGAACTGCTGAACCGCGTGAGCGAGGTGCTCGGCGTGGATTTCGCGGCGATCGTGCTGTCCAAGGACGACGAGGAGGGCGCGTTCCGCCTCGGCGCCGCTCGCGGGCTTCCCCCCGGCCTCGGCGAGCTGCGCATGCGCGCCGGTGAGGGGTTCGTGGGGCGCGTGGCCGAGGCCCGGCGGCCGATCGTGCTCGAGCACGTGCGCGACAGCGACATCATCGCCCCACTGCGCGGGAGCGGGATGGAGTCGCTGATGGGCGTGCCCCTGATCGTCGAGGGGCGCGTGACGGGCGTGATGCCGCTCGGCTCCTACACGCGGCGCGCGTTCACGCCGGAGGAGGTGCGCGTGACCCAGCTCGCGGCCGACCGGATGGCCATCGCGATCGAGCACGCGCGCCTCTACGAGCGCGAGCATGCGATCGCCGAGACACTCCAGCGGAGCCTGCTGCCCAACACGCTCCCCTCGGTGGCCGGGCTGACCGTGGCCGCGCGCTACCTGCCCGCCAAGGCCGAGGCCCAGGTGGGCGGCGACTGGTACGACGTGGTGGAGCTCGCCAGCGGCGGGCTGGCGCTGTCGATCGGGGACGTGGCCGGTCACGGGATCGAGGCGGCTGCGCTGATGGGGCAGCTGCGCAACGCACTCCGCGGCGCCGCCCTCGAGGGCGAGGACGCCGCGAGCGCGATGACGCGGGTCGACCGGCTGCTGATGAGCCAGCGCGAGCGCCAGGACAGCATCGCCACCGCCGTCTTCGCCCGGCTGAACGGCGACGGGTCGACGCTCGAGATATCGAGCGCCGGCCACCCCCCGCCGCTGATGGTGCGCGCGGACGGGTCCACGGAGTTCATCGACGCCATCCGCTCGGTCCCACTCGGCGTTGGGGTGCCCGGCGGACGCCGGTCGGCCTCGTGCCCGATCGAGCAGGGCTCCCTGCTGCTGCTCTACACCGATGGGCTCGTGGAGCGCCGCGACGCGCCGCTCACGGACGGCCTGGAGCGCCTCGCCACCGCGGCCGCCGGCGCCGGCCACGACCCCGAGCTGGCGTGCGACCGCGTGGTGGCGGCGATGCTGGGCGACGAGGGGCCGGCCGACGACGTGGCGATTCTCGCGGTGGCGATCGGCGCGCGTTAGCGTCCCGGCCCGTGGAGGCCACGCCGATCGAGCTGCCCAACGGGACCGCGATCGCGGTCCGCCAGATCGAGCCCGCGGACAAGCCGCTGCTGCGCGAGGCGTTCGAGCGCCTCGGCGAGGAGTCGCGGCGGCGACGGTTCATGGGGCCGGCCGAGGAGCTCTCCGACGAGGACCTGATCTACCTGACCGAGGTGGACCACCGCCGGCACGAGGCGCTGGCCGCGCTCGACCCGGAGACCTCAGCGATCCTCGGGGTGGCGCGCTGGTTCCGCCGGCCGGGTGAGCGCGAAATGGCGGAGCTTGCTGTGGCGGTGGTGGACGATCGGCAGGGCCGGGGAATCGGTAGCGCGCTCGTGGCCGCGCTGAACGACCGTGCGCGCGAGGAGGGCATCCTCCGCTACCACGCGATCGTGTCCACCGACAACGTGCAGGTGATCGAGGCGCTCCGGCGCAACGGCGCCGTGCCGAGCGACGCGGCCGACGAGCCGGGCGCGATCAACTTCGAGGCCGACGTGCCCGCCGACGGCGTGGGCGCGGGGGTGGCCGAGGGCCTGCGAGCCGCCGCGCGGGGCCAGCTCAAGCTCGCCGGGGCGGCCGCCGAGTGGGTGCTCGCCCGGGTGCCCTGGACCCGCGACCCTTGACAGACCTTCACCGGCCGGGTTACGGTCGTCTGGCTGGATCCTTGTCCGCGGCTCGTGTAGTCGCGAGAGCGAGGGGGAGAGCGCGGCGCCGTCCATCGGGCGGCGCTCGCTCTGTCCGGGGTCTCTTCCGGAAGGACGGCGGTGGCTAACCCGCCGTCACGGTGGCCCGCTCCCCCGCCGGCACGAACTCGCGGATCAGCTCCGCCAGCCGGTCGGGCTGGTCCTCGGGGACGAACGAGTAGCTGTCGGGGATCTCCACCACGCGCGCGTCGGGCAGCAGGCCGGCGAGCCGGTGGGCGTGCTCGAGCGGGAAGACCCTGTCCTCGGTCGCCCACGCGATCAGCACGGGACGGTCGAACGAGCGCAGGCGCTCCGCCGCCTCCTGCGTGTAGCGCGAGTCGATCGCGCGCAGGATGCGCGCCACGTCGCGCCGCACCTCGCGGCGCTTGAAGAACGCGCCGACCCAGGCGTTCTCGACCTCGGCGTCGATCGGCCGCTTGGTGAGCCAGCCGAACGCGATCGGAAGGCGCCGCGCGGGCCGGAGGCGGAGCGGCTGCACGAACGCCGTGAGCAGCGCCGGCACGCGCGCGAGCACCTGGAGGCCCTTGAACATCGGCGGCAGGAAGTTGTCGAACGCGTCGCACGGCGTGAGCACCACGCGCGCGATCCGGTCGGGGCTCTGCGTGATCGCCATCTGGGTGAGCGCGCCGCCGGTGTCGTTGCCCACCAGCGTCACGTCGTGGAGGTCGAGCTTCTCGATGAGCTCGGTGATCAGGCCGGCGAGCGCGGGCGGAGTCACGTCCGCATCCGGCTTCATCGGCACCGTGTGCGCCCCCAGCGGGAGGTCGGGCACGATGCAGCGGTAGGCGCCCTCGAGCGCCGGCGTGACCTTGCGCCACAGCCGTCCGTCCACGAGCAGGCCGTGCACGAACACGATCGGCGGCCCCTCGCCGGAGTCGCGATAGCGGATGCGCCCCGCCGACAGGTCCATGTACTCCGTGCTCATGCTCTCCCCTTGCTCCCGCTCGACCGTACCGGCGGTATCTATCACGATGGCCTTCGCGCCAAGGGTGAGCCGCGTCACAGCGGCCGCGGTCGGCCGGAGGTCTAGGCTGCCGCGGATGGCCCGCGAACCAGGCTCACCGGACGAGGAGATCATCCACGCGGAGAGCCCGGCGGTCACCTCGGTCGAGACCGATGCCGAGCGCCTGGACCTGATCCACGACGAGCTGGTCAACGGCTTCGAGGCGCTCTCCGGGCTGGGCCCGGCCGTGTCGGTGTGGGGCTCGGCGCGCGTGGCCGAGGACGATCCCGAGTACGAGCTCGGCCGTCAGGTGGCGCGGGCACTCGGGCAGAAGGGCCTCGCGGTGATCACCGGCGGCGGGCCGGGCCTCATGGCGGCGGCCAACCGCGGCGCGCGCGATGCGGGCGTGCGGTCGGTGGGGCTGCGCATCGAGCTGCCGTTCGAGCAGGGGATGAACCCCTACGTGGACCTCCCGCTCCACTTCCACTACTTCTTCACGCGCAAGCTGATGTTCGTGCGCTACGCCTGCGGCTTCGTGGCGCTGCCGGGCGGGTTCGGCACGCTCGACGAGCTGTTCGAGGCCGTCACGCTGATCGAGACCGACCGCGCCAAGGACTCCCCCGTGGTGCTGGTCGGCTCGGACTACTGGTCGGGGATGATCGACTGGCTGCGCGAGCGCCCGCTGGCCGAGGGCAAGATCGGGCCGGACGATCTCGGCATACTCCAGGTGAGCGACGACCCCGACGAGGTCGCGTCGATCGTTTGGGAGGCCGCATGCACGCAGGGCCTGGCCTGACCGAGAAGATCACCTACTGCCGGATCTGCGAGGCCAACTGCGGCATGGTCGCGACGGTCGAGGACGGGCGGGTGACCAAGCTGCGGCCCGACCGCGAGCACCCGCTGTCGGCGGGGTACGCGTGCCCGAAGGGGATCGCCTTCCCCGAGGTGCAGGAGGACCCCGACCGCGTGCTCCACCCGATGCGGCGGCGGCCGGACGGCGAGCTCGAGCGGGTGTCGTGGGACGAGGCGCTGGCGGACATCGGCGCGCGGCTGCGCGCGATCCGCGCCGAGCACGGCGGCGAGGCGATCGGCATGTACATGGGCAACCCGGCCGCGTGGTCGTTCGGGCACACGGTCTGGGGCAAGGGGCTGGTCGACGCGCTCGGCTCGCCGCACTACTACTCGGCCGGCTCGCAGGACGTGAACAACCGCTTCGCCGCGAGCGCGCTGATGTACGGCTCGCCGCTCACGGTGCCGATCCCCGACGTGCAGCGCACCGACCTGCTGGTGGTCTTCGGCGCCAACCCGTTCGTGTCCAACGGCTCGGTGCTGTCGATCCCGCGCGTGCGCGACCGGCTGCGCGAGATCGAAAGCCGCGGCGGGCGCGTGGTGGTGGTCGACCCGCGCCGGACCGAGACCGCGCGCGAGTTCGACCACGTGCCGATCCGCCCGGACGGCGACGCGCGGCTGCTGCTGTCGCTGCTGTCCGTGGTCTTCGAGGAGGACCTGGTGGACCACCGCGCTGTGATGGAGCAGGCCCGAGATGTGGGTGAGCTCGCGCGGCTGGCTCGCGAGTTTCCACCGGAGTCGACGGCGGCGTTCACGGGTGTGCCGGCCGAGAGGGCGCGGTCGCTCGCGCGCGAGATCGCCGGCGCGCCGAGCTGCGCGATCTACGGGCGCACCGGCTCGTGCCTCGGCCGCCACGGCACGCTCACCGCGTTCCTGCTCGACGCGCTCGCGGCGGTCACCGGCAACCTCGACCGCCCGGGCGGGCTGGTGTTCGGCAGCTCGCCGCTCGACCTGGAGGGGGCGGCCGAGCGCGGCGGGCTGGCCACGTACGGCGAGCGGCGCTCGCGCGTGGGCGGCTTCCCGGACGTGCTCGGCCAGATGCCGGCCACGCTCATGGCGCCGGAGATCGAGACACCCGGGCCCGGTCAGCTGCGCGCGCTGGTCGTGACGGCGGGCAACCCGGTGCAGTCGGTGCCGGACGGCGAGGGGCTCGAGCGCGCCCTCGGCAAGCTCGACCTGCTGGTGGCGGTGGACATCTACGCCAACGAGACCGCGCGGCAGGCGGACTACGTCCTGCCCGCCACCACGTGGCTCGAGCGCGAGGACGTGCCGGTCGCGTTCCAGCAGTTCTTCTACCGCCCGTTCATCCAGCACACGGACGCCGTGGTGCCGGCGCGCGGG
This sequence comes from Thermoleophilaceae bacterium, assembly GCA_034663685.1. GTDB lineage: Bacteria > Actinomycetota > Thermoleophilia > Solirubrobacterales > Thermoleophilaceae > AC-37. The sequence goes on along the minus strand of JAXDJC010000249.1, from coordinate 499 downwards.
GAGGCGCGCGAGGAGTGGCAGATCTTCGAAGCGATCGGCCGCGAGCTGGGCGTGACGCCCACCAGCGTGCCGGCCGTGCGCCGGCTCGGCCGCCTGGGCCTGCGCATCTCGCCGCGCCGGATGATCGACCTGATGCTGCGGATGGGCCCGCGCGGCGACCGCTTCGGCCTGCGGCGCGGCGGGCTGTCGCTCGGCCGGATCCAGCGCTCGCCCCATGGGCTCGTGCTCGCCGACGCGTGGGCCACGGGCGTGCTGCGCGGGCGGGTGCGGCACGGGGATGGGTGGATCCGCCTCGTGCCCGACGAGATCGCGGCCGAGATACGGCGGCTTGGGAGGGAGGCGCCGGCCGATTCCTCGCTGCCGCTGTCGCTCATCGGCATGCGCGAGCTGCGCTCCCACAACTCGTGGATGCACAACGTGCCGGCGCTGATGCGCGGCGAGCGGCGGCATGCGCTGCGGATGCACCCGGACGACGCCGCCGCGCGCTCGCTCGCCGACG
>JAXDJC010000239.1:0-3671 GCA_034663685.1 Thermoleophilaceae bacterium | reverse complement strand
CGCGGGTGCGGATGCCGGTCTTCAGGCCGGTGAAGAGCTTGCCGCCGCGGTGCAGCTCGAAGGTGCGGTCGGTGGCCTCGATCAGGTCCACGCCCTCGATGCCCTCGATCGCGGCCACGATCGCCTGTCCGTGCTCGCGGTCGACGGCGTCCACGGTCATCTCGCGCACCGCCTTCATGTCGCCCAGCTCGAGCATCTCGATGTCGCCTATCGAGCCGCCGCAGTCGCCGATCGCGGACGCCACGGCGCCGAGCATTCCGGGACGGCGGTCGAACTCGATGCGAAGGGTCAGCGAGAACTGTGCGCTTGGTGAGGCCATGGGGGTCGAGTGAGCATATAGAGAGCGGGTTTGCGGGCAATTCGGTTGCCCGGCGGCTCCTCCGGGTAATTCGCCGGGCGATGGCCGGTTCCCCCGACGAGACGCTCATCACGCCGTACCGCGACGGCCCGCTGCTGGTGCGCGGGCCGTTCCGCATGACCGACCAGGACGGCAACGAGATCGAGATCGACCGCGAGACGGTGGCGCTGTGCCGCTGCGGCAAGTCGCGCATGCGCCCGTTCTGCGACGGCACGCACAAGCTGGTGCGCTTCAGGGCGCCGAGCGAGCTGGAGGACGGCCGGGTCTGAGGCGGCGTTGGCCGCCCGTCGAGCGGTGGCTGATCCCTTTTACCCCCTATGGCGGGTAAAACGGATCAGGCTCGAGCTGTTCTACACCGCGAGCGCCTCGGGCACGCGCAGCAGCGAGCTGCGCCCGTCCTCCCACGCCTCGAGGATGTGGCGCGACCAGCGCGCCTCCACCTCCACCAGCGCCCGCGCGCCCCAGAGCACGTCGCCGGCCAGCGACGGGTCCTGCCTCACGAGGCCGCCCGCGAGGTCCACCGCGGCCACGCTCTCGTGCACGGCGTCGGCCACCACATGCTCGTCGAAGAAGTCGCAGGTCTCGTCGTCGAAGCCGAGGCGGCGGAAGCCGGCGGCGTAGCGCCGGTTGGGAACGGCCGACGTCATCTCGAACAGCGCCAGGTGCCCCACGATCCGCCCGCGGCGGCTGCGGTGCAGGCCGCACAGCGACATCAGGTTCACGGTTGCGAGCGTGACCCCCGGGATGTGGCCGAGGTACGCGCCATAGGTCGAGTCGAGGCCGGCGCCCTGGAGCGTCTTGGCGAACAGCTGCGCGTGCACCCGCTCCGGCCGCCCGCCGCCGTACTCGTCGGCCTGGATCTCCACCATCGCCGCCTTGGGCCGCCCGTGCAGCCGCGGCAGCGCGAACGAGTGCGGGTCGGCCTCCTTCAGCTGATACGCGGAGCGGTGGATCAGGAACTCGCGCGCCTGGTCCTCGGTGGCGCGGCGCTCGATGTGGATCGAGAGCGACGGCGCGTCGTCGCCGTCGGCGATCGAGCGCAGCTCCACATCCATGTCCTCGGCGGGCACCGCCGAGGGCCGCGGCTCACCGATCGCGGCGAACAGGCCCGCCTCGAAGCGCCGCTCGAGCTCCGCGCGCAGCGCGAGCAGCGACGGGTCCCACTCCCAGCCCTCGTCGACCCCGTCGAAGCCGCGGTAGTGGAGCTCGTAGAGGCAGTAGAGGGCGAGGTTGAGGTCGTCATCGGCGAGCGGGTCGCCGCCGGCCGCGGGCGGGGGCGGCTCAACGGCGTGCGGCGGCGCAACCAGGCATGCGAGAACGTGCTCGCTGATCGGGCCGCGGGGGCTGGGCGGGGGCGGTCGGAGCGAAGCCATCGTTACCTCCGCGGGTAGTTACCCGGTGGACCTAGGGTCCACTCAGATCCGGCGCAAAGGCTCCGGCGAGCCACTCGCCGAGGCCCGCCATACCATGCTCCGCAGCGATCGCCCGCTGGCGCATGTGGCCGCCGTACTCCAGGAGCGGGCGCGCGTGCTCGGCGCCGATCTCCGTGAGCAGCGAGCCGATTCGCTCGCGCGCCGGAATCCGCTCGCCGGTCTCGAGATCGGCCAGCGTGCCGGCGGCGCCGTGGCGCGCGGCCGACCAGCGGTTCTCCTCGATCCGCCACGTGGGGGCGACCGGGAGCGGCTCGCCGGCGTCGTGACGGGCGGCAAGGTGGGCGATGAGCGCCACCACGGTGGTCACGACCGCGGTGGCGTCGCCGATCGTCGACTGCGCGTCCGGCACGCGCACCTCGAGCGTGCCGAACGCGGGGTGCGGACGCAGCTCCCACCACCAGGTACGCGCACCGAGCAGGTTCCCGGCGGTGGTGCCCCAGCGCAGCTCCTCCGCGAACTCCTCCCAGCTCGCGATCGGCGGTGGGATGCCCTGACGCGGCAGGAGATCGTTGATCTTCGGCCGCGCGCTCGCCATGCCCGTGTCCTCGGTCACGTAGAACGGGGCGTTGGCGGAGAGCGCGAGGATCTCCGGCAGATAGGAGCGGAGCGCGTTGTAGACGGCGAGTGACCGCTCGGCGCCGCCCACCGCCACGTGCACCTGGAGGGCGGAGACGAGCTGGAGCTTGGCGATCATGCCGTACTCCTGGCGCGTGTGCGCGTAGGCGTCGAGCGGTGCGAGCTCGCCGAGCGGGAAGGCGAACGGGTGGAGGCCGGTCGCGGCCGGGCGGGCGATGCCGGCCGCGCCGTCCACGAGGTCGGCCCGGGAGTCGGCCAGCTCCGCCAGCGCGGCGTCCGCGGTCGCGTGCGGGGCCGTGACGATCTCGAGCTGCGCGGCGGGCAGCTCCGGCTTGAAGCGGGACGGGTCGTCGAGCGCGTCGAGCACCTCGGCGGCGCGCGGCGTCAGGTCGAAGACCTCCGGATCGAGCAGCAGCACCTCCTCCTCGAGCCCGACCGTCATCGGCCCGGCACCGTCGAAGCGCGCGCGCAGCGCCTCCGCCGTCAAATCGGGTTCGGGCGCGGGCATGCGGGCAAGATAAGCGCCGTGCGACTGCTGAGGCTCCCCGGCGTGTTCCGCCCGCCGAGCGACTCGTGGATGCTCGTGGACGTGATGCGCGAGCGCGGCCTGGCGCGCGGAGCGCGGGTGCTGGACGTGTTCACCGGCAGCGGCGTGCTGGCCGTGGCGGCCGGGCTGGCGGGGGCGCGGTCGGTCACGGCGGTGGACATCTCGCGGCGGGCGGCTTTCTGCGCGCGGGTGAACGGGCGACTGAACGGGGTGCGCGTGCGCGGTGTGCGCGGCGACGTGTTCTCGCCCGTGGCGGGCGAGCGCTTCGACCTGATCACGGCCAACCCGCCGTACGTGCCGAGCGAGCACGACTCGCTGCCGGCCGCGGGCGCCGCGAGAGCATGGGAGGGAGGGCGCGACGGACGGCGGCTGGTGGATCGCTTCGGCTCTGGCGTGGCCCCGCACCTGGCGCCGGGCGGGACCGTGCTGATGGTGATCTCGTCGCTGACCGGGGAGCGTGAGGTGCTCGACGCGCTGCGCGCGGGCGGCCTTGAGCCGGAGGTGGCGGCCCGGCACCGCGGACCGCTGGGGCCGCTCGTGAGTGCCCGCGCGGAGATGCTGGAGGAGCGCGGCCTGCTGGCGCCGGGCGAGCGCGAGGAGGAAATGCTGGTGATAGCCGGGTCTTTAAGGGGTCTGACCCCCTGAGGACGCCTCCGCCGCCTCGCGGCTGGCGTGCTGCTCCATCCGCGCCACCTTGCCGTCGCGGAACCAGACCGCCCAGCCCTCGTCCACGTCGAGCGCCACGCCGCCGTGGCCG